>NZ_CP117516.1:0-300000 GCF_028621955.1 Erythrobacter sp. BLCC-B19 | reverse complement strand
GCAAGAGACAGGCCGGGGCACACCCGGCAACGCCGACCTGCTGCATGGCGGGCCTGCGACTATTGATGAATACGTGAAGGACTGACGAGCGATAATGAGCGACGACAACGACAACCAGCGCATCCGCAAACCCCTGGGCCTCAAGCGCTCGGTGGATGCGGGCGAGGTCAAGCAGACCTTCAGTCACGGCCGCACCAACAAGGTGGTGGTCGAGGTGAAGCGTCGCCGCGTGCTCGGCAAGCCGGGCGAAGCGGCTCCGCCGCCCCCGCCGCCGCCACCTCCGCCGCCGCCGGTTGCCGAGGCTCCCCGCCCGGCTGCCCCGCCGCCGCGCCCTGCGCGTCCGGCGCCCGCGGGCGAAACTCCGCAGGAGCGCGTCAAGCGCCTCCAACTTGAGGCCGAAGAAGAGCGCCTGCGCCTTGCCGAGGAAGCCCGCAAGCGCGAGGAAGCCGAGGCCCGCGAGCGTGAGGAAGAAGAGCGCCGCCGTGCGGAAGAAAACCGCCGCGCCGAAGAAGAGGCCGAGCGTCAGCGCGCGGCAGCTGCCAGCGCCCCGTCAGAACCTGAAGCCGCCGCTGCACCTGAAGCCCCGGCTGTCGCCCCTGAGGCCGCACCTGCGACCCCGGCTGCCAAGGCCGATGCGGCCGTTCCTGCCGCACGCCGCTTCACGCCCGTCGAGCGCCCGGAGCCCAAGCGCCCCGCCGCGGTCGAAGCCAAGCCCAAGAAGAAGGACGACAAGCGCGCGGCCCCTGCCGATGAAGGCAAGGACAACCGCCGTTCGGGCAAGCTCACCGTCACCCGCGCGCTCAACGAGGACGAAGGCCGCCGCGCCCGCAGCCTCGCCGCATTGAAGCGTGCCCGCGAGAAGGAACGCCGCGGGCAGGGCGGGCCGTCGAAGCCGCGCGAAAAGCAGGTGCGCGATGTGGTCGTCCCCGAAGCGATCACCGTCAGCGAGCTTGCCAACCGCATGGCCGAGAAGGGCGCCGACCTCGTGAAGGCGCTGTTCAACATGGGCATGATGGTCACGGTCAACCAGACCATCGATCAGGACACCGCCGAGCTGCTGGTCGAGGAGTTCGGCCACAACATCACCCGCGTCTCGGCGAGCGATGTCGACATCGACACCAGCGCTGACGAGGATCCCATCGAAACGCAGGTTCCGCGTCCGCCGGTGGTCACGATCATGGGCCACGTCGACCACGGCAAGACCAGCCTGCTCGATGCCCTGCGCGGCACCGATGTCGTGAAGGGCGAGGCCGGCGGCATCACCCAGCATATCGGCGCCTACCAGATCACGACGAAGGACAAGCAGAAGATTACCTTCCTCGACACCCCCGGTCACGCCGCCTTCACCGAAATGCGGATGCGCGGGGCGAATGTCACCGACATCGTCATTCTGGTGGTCGCGGGCGATGACGGGCTGATGCCGCAGACCATCGAGGCGATCAATCACACCAAGGCGGCCGGCGTGCCGATGATCGTGGCGATCACCAAGTCGGACAAGGCGGAATTCAACCCGCAGAAGATCCGCGAACGTCTGCTCGAACACGAAATCGTGGTCGAAGCCATGTCGGGCGATGTGCAAGATGTGGAAGTCTCCGCCAAAACCGGTGCAGGGCTCGACAAGCTGATCGAAGCGATCGGGCTTCAGGCCGAACTGCTCGAACTCAAGGCCAGGCCCGACCGCGATGCCGAGGCGACCGTGATCGAAGCCCAGCTCGACAAGGGCCGCGGGCCGGTTGCGACCGTGCTCGTCACCCGCGGGACGCTCAAGCGCGGCGACACCTTTGTGGTCGGCACGCAGAGCGGCAAGGTGCGCGCGATCGTCGACGACAAGGGCCAGCAGCTCAAGGAAGCCGGCCCCTCGATGCCGGTCGAAGTCCTCGGCCTTGGCGGGGTGCCGTCTGCCGGCGACAACCTCACCGTGGTCGAGAACGAGCAGCGTGCCCGCGAAGTTGCCAAGTACCGTCAGGAACTCGCGACCGAAAAGCGCACGGCGCTGGCGCCGACCAATTTCGACACGATGTTCAACAACCTCGCCTCCAACGTCATCGAATTCCCGGTGGTGGTGAAGGCGGACGTGCAAGGCTCGGTCGAAGCGATCGTCAACGCGCTCCACAACCTCTCGAACGACGAGATCAAGGTGCGCGTCTTGAACGCGGGCGTCGGCGCGATCACCGAAAGCGACGTGCTGCTGGCGGGTGCATCGAAGGCGCCGATCATCGGCTTCAACGTCCGCCCCAACGCCAAGGCGCGCGACCTGGTGAAGCGCGACGGGGTGCGGATGATGTATTATGACGTCATCTACCACCTCACCGATGCGATCGCCAAGGAGATGGCGGGCGAGCTCGGGCCGGAGCGGATCGAAACCGTGGTCGGCCGCGCAGAGGTCAAGCAGGTCTTCCCGGCGGGCAAGAAGGACAAGGCGGCAGGGCTCCTGGTTCTGGAAGGCGCGATCCGCAAGGGTCTGTTCGCGCGTCTCACTCGTCAGGACGTCATCGTCTCGGCCACCAAGATCGCCTCGCTGCGGCGCTTCAAGGACGACGTGGACGAAGTGCGCGCCGGTCTCGAATGCGGCGTGGTGCTGGAAGACACCAACGACATCAAGCCGGGCGACAACCTCGAAGTCTTCTCGGTCGAGGAGCGTGAGCGGACGCTGTGAGCCGCCTAGAGGAGGTGTCGCATGGGAGAGTATGAACCGGGAGAGGGCTCATGGGTCCAATCCCCCCATACCGCGCTGCTGGGTTCCGAGTTCGTCAGATTCGACGAGGCGACCCAGACGGCGACCATGCGCTTCACCGTCAAGCGCGAGGTTTGCACCTGGCGCGGGGGCGTGCAGGGCGGGCTGGTGGCCGGTTATCTCGATGATGTGATGGGCTATGCCTATGTCGCGGCCACGGGCGGCGTCATGGCGCCGCTTAACCTCGACATTTCCATGAGCCTCATCCGTCTGATCCCCGAGGGCGCGACCATCATCGGCACCGGCCGGGTGGTGAAGGCGGGCCAGCGCGTGGTGTTCCTTGAAGGCGAGTTGCGGGGCGAGGACGGGACGATCTACGCCCGTTCCACCAGCACCGCGATCCCGACCCCGCGCCCGACGCCCGAAGTCACGGGGCTTGAGCGCTGATGGCCAAGCAACCCTTCACCGCCGAACAGCAATCCGTGCGCGTCCTCAAGGTCGGGGAGCGGGTGCGGCATATCCTGTCGGAACTGCTCGCGCGCGGCGAGGTGCATGACGATGTGGTGAGCGCTTCGCACATTTCGGTGACGGAAGTGCGCATGACCCCCGATCTGCGCCATGCGACCGCTTACGTGAAGCCGCTGCTTGGCGCAGCCGATGACGATATCGTCCACGCCTTGCGCCAGAACACCGCCTTCCTCCAGCGTGAGGTCGCCCAGCGATTGGGCCTCAAATTCGCGCCCAAGCTCAAGTTCCGCAAGGACGAGAGCTTTGCCGAAGCCGACCGGATCGAGGCGCTGCTGCGCGACCCCAAGGTGCTGCGCGATCTTGAGGACGAGGAATAAGCCTCGTCACTGCGCTCCTCGCAATCACGAAAATCGGACGCTAGCGCGGCACCATCCGCGCTTTCAGGGTGATGTCGACCTTGTTGCCGACGATCAGCTGATAGGCCTTCATCCCGAAGTCCCGACGGTCGATCGTCGTCGTGCCGGTAAAGCTGACCGGCTTGCCCGCCTGCGCAATCGGATCGGCGGTGAAGGTCACCACGAGGCTCGCCGGACGGGTGACGCCGCGCGCGGTGAGCTCGCCCGAGACGGTGCCCTTTGTCGGGCTGGCGAGCTTCAAGGATCGGCCGACGAAGCGGATCGTCGGGTATTTTTCGACCCAGAAGAACTTCTCGCCGCGCAGACGTTCCAGCGTGACGCTGTCGGGCGCTTCGATTGCGGTCGCATCGAAGGTGACGTCGATCAGCGCCTTCTCGGGCGCGCCGGGAACGATGGTGACCGCGCCTTCCATCCGCGGGAAGCGCGCCGTCTTGCTGGCCAGCCCGAAGAACGGCACCTTGGCTGCAACATTGCTCGCGGAGGCATCGAGCGTGTAGCGCAGCGGCGCGCTCGCCGCCTGGGCAAGCGCCGACAGCCCCAGCAGGGCCAGCAAAACAAGGCGGAGAAGGGCGGGGCGCATCATCATTGCAATACCACTACGCATGACCTGCGCAAAAGGTTCAAACCGGCGCTCGCTCCAAAGACGCTGAAAGGATAGGGACGGGCGATGGCCAAGCTCTATTTCTACTATGCCAGCATGAACGCAGGCAAATCCTCGCACCTGTTGCAGGCCGATTTCAATTATCGCGAGCGGGGGATGCGCACCATGCTGTGGACCGCCGCGCTCGACAGTCGTTCGGGCGGGCTGGTGAAGAGCCGCATCGGGCTGGAGAGCGAGGCGCACAAATTCCATCCCGACACCGATCTTTGGTCGACCATCAGCGCCGCGCACAAGGTGGAGCCGCTCGATTGCGTGCTGGTGGATGAGGCGCAGTTCCTTGGGCCTGAGCAGGTGTGGCAATTGGCGCGGCTGGCGGACGAGGGCGGTATTCCGGTGCTGTGCTATGGCTTGCGCACGGATTTTCAGGGGGAACTGTTCCCCGGATCGGCGGTGCTGCTGGGGATTGCGGATGCCTTGGTGGAACTCAAGGCCGTGTGCCATTGCGGGCGCAAAGCGACGATGAACCTGCGGGTCGATGCCAGCGGTGCGGCGGTCCGCCAAGGCCAGCAGACCGAGATCGGCGGGAATGACCGCTATGTCGCGCTGTGCCGCAAGCATTTCTCCGAGGCTCTCAGGGGATGAGTGGGCCGCTGTCAGGCTGGCTGATCCTCGACAAGCCGCGCGGCATGGGTTCGACGCAGGGCGTTGGCGCGGTCAAGCGGGTGCTGCGCCAGAACGGCTATGCCAAGACCAAGGTCGGCCACGGCGGGACGCTCGATCCGCTCGCCGAGGGCGTGCTGCCGATCGCGCTCGGTGAGGCGACCAAGCTTGCCGGGCGGATGCTGGATGCGAGCAAGATCTACGAGTTCACCGTGCAGTTCGGGCAGGAGACCGACACGCTCGACACCGAAGGGCCGGTGATCGCCACCAGCGATGTGCGCCCGACGCTGGCGCAAGTGGAGGCGATGCTGCCGCGGTTTACGGGGCCGATCGAGCAGGTGCCGCCGGCCTACTCCGCGCTCAAGGTCGATGGCCAGCGCGCCTATGATCTGGCGCGCAGCGGGCAGGCGGTGGAGCTGAAGTCCCGCAGCGTGACCATTCACGCTCTCACCGTTCGCCCTGAGCCTGTCGAAGGGCTGCACTTTTCTTCCGAAGTGAAGAGCAGGGCTTCGACAAGCTCAGGGCGAACGGAACTGGAAAGCATTACCCTGGAAGCCCACGTCTCCAAGGGCACCTATATCCGCTCCCTCGCGCGCGACATCGCGCACGCTCTTGGCACCTGCGGCCATGTCACCTATCTGAGGCGCATCAAGGCAGGCCCGTTCCATGAAGCCCAAGCGATTTCGCTGGACAAACTGGAGCAAACCGCTAAGGGCGCAGGCCTTGAACACCTCCTCCTGCCGTTGGAGGCAGGGCTGGACGACATCCCGGCCCTAAGCCTCGACCAGACAAGCGCGCAGGCGGTCCGACAGGGCCGGGTGCTGTCTGGAATGCCCCAATCATCCGGGCTCTACCTTGCGAAACTGGGCTGCGTCCCGGTCGCGCTGATGGAAATATCGGATGGGACGGCCACGGTCGTCAGGGGTTTCAACTGTCCCGATGTCGCTGAGTAGAAAGAGAATATTATGTCGGTGACCGCCGAAAAGAAGCAGGAAGTTATTGCCTCGAACGCCCGTGATCCCAAGGACACCGGCAGCCCGGAAGTTCAGGTCGCGATCCTCACCGAGCGCATCCGCAACCTCACCGAGCACTTCAAGGATCACCACAAGGACAACCACTCGCGTCGTGGCCTGCTGATGATGGTCAACAAGCGTCGCACGCTGCTGGCCTATCTCAAGAAGAAGGATGTCGAGCGCTACAACGCGCTGATCCAGAAGCTGGGCCTGCGTAAGTAAGAGTTTAGCGGGAAGGGCGGCTCAAAGGGCCGCCTTTCTTGCATTTGGGGCTAGCGGGCATCCGGCCTGCACCGCCCCGGGGCCAGACCAGTGCCCCGCACCGGACCGGGACGGTTCTTTCCCCGGCACATGAGGCCCCGCCCGGCAATATGGCCGCGCGGGTCAGAAGGAAAATCAATGTTCGACACGAAAACCGTATCGCTGGAGTGGGGCGGAAAGACCCTCACTCTGGAAACCGGGCGCATTGCCCGTCAGGCCGATGGCGCCGTTCTGGCCACCTATGGCGAAACCGTGGTGCTGTGCGCCGTGACCGCCGCCAAGAGCGTCAAGGAAGGGCAGGACTTCTTCCCGCTCACCGTCCACTATCAGGAAAAGTTCTCGGCTGCCGGCCGTATCCCCGGCGGCTTCTTCAAGCGTGAACGCGGCGCGACCGAGAAGGAAACGCTCACCAGCCGCCTGATCGACCGTCCGATCCGTCCGCTGTTCCCCGAAGGCTTCTACAACGAGATCAACGTGATCGCGCAGGTCCTGTCGTTCGACGGCGAGACCGAAGCGGACATCGTTGCCATGATCGCCGCGTCGGCTGCGCTGACCATCTCGGGCGTGCCCTTCATGGGCCCGATCGGCGCCGCGCGCGTCGGCTATGTCGATGGCGAATACACGCTGAACCCGAAGCAGGACAAGGCGCTCGCTGAAGGCCGTCTCGACCTCGTGGTCGCCGCGACCGACAAGGCCGTGATGATGGTCGAATCCGAAGCCAAGGAACTGACCGAGGAAGAAATGCTCGGCGCTGTCATGTTCGCGCATGACGAGATCCGCAAGGTGATCGGCGCGATCGTCGAGCTGGCCGAGAAGGCCGCCAAGGATCCGTGGGACATCGACGTCAGCGACAACACCGCCGACATCAAGGCGAAGCTCAAGGAACTGGTCGGCGCCGATATCGCCGCAGCCTACAAGCTCACCGACAAGTCGGCGCGTTCGAACGCGCTGAACGAGGCGCGGGCCAAGGCCAAGGCGGCGTTTGCCGACGAAACCCCGCAGACCCAGATGGTCGCGATCAAGACCATGAAGAAGGTCGAAGCGGACATCGTGCGCACCGCCATCCTCAAGGAAGGTTCGCGCATCGATGGTCGCAAGCTCGATCAGGTGCGTCCGATCGAAGCGATCGTCGGCTTCCTGCCGCGCACCCACGGCTCGTCGCTGTTCACCCGCGGCGAGACTCAGGCGATCTGCACCACCACCTTGGGCACCAAGGACAGCGAGCAGATGATCGACGGGCTCGAAGGCCTCAGCTATTCCAGCTTCATGCTTCACTACAACTTCCCGCCCTATTCGGTCGGTGAAGTGGGCCGCTTCGGCGCGCCGGGTCGCCGCGAAGTCGGTCACGGCAAGCTCGCCTGGCGCGCGCTGAACCCCGTGCTGCCGAGCAAGGAAGACTTCCCCTACACGATCCGCGTTCTCAGCGACATCACCGAGTCGAACGGCTCGTCCTCGATGGCGACCGTGTGCGGCGGCTGTCTGTCGATGATGGACGCAGGCGTGCCGGTGAAGGCGCCTGTCAGCGGCATCGCGATGGGCCTGATCCTCGAAGGTGACGAATTCGCCGTCCTCTCGGACATTCTGGGCGATGAAGACCACCTCGGCGACATGGACTTCAAGGTTGCCGGGACCGCCGAAGGCATCACCACGATGCAGATGGACATCAAGGTCGCCGGCATCACGCAGGAGATCATGGCCAAGGCGCTCGAGCAGGCCAAGGCCGGCCGTCAGCACATCCTCGGCGAAATGGCCAAGGCGCTGACCGGTGCCCGCACCGAAGTCAGCAAGCACGCGCCGCGCATCGAGACGATCCAGATCGACAAGTCGAAGATCCGTGACGTCATCGGCACCGGCGGCAAGGTGATCCGCGAGATCGTCGCCGAAACCGGCGCCAAGGTCGACATCGACGATGAAGGCGTAATCAAGATCTCGTCTTCGAACCTCGACGAGATCGAAGCGGCGAAGAAGTGGATCCTCGGCATCGTCGAGGAAGCCGAAGTCGGCAAGATCTACAACGGCAAGGTCGTGAACATCGTCGATTTCGGCGCTTTCGTGAACTTCATGGGCGGCAAGGACGGTCTCGTCCACGTCTCGGAAATGCGCAACGAGCGGGTCGAGAAGCCCACCGATGTCGTCTCCGAAGGCATGGAAGTGAAGGTCAAGGTCCTCGAGATCGACCAGCGCGGCAAGGTTCGCCTGTCGATGCGCGTCGTCGACCAGGAAACCGGTGAAGAGCTGGAAGACACCCGTCCGCCCCGCGAACCGCGCGAACCGCGCGGTGATCGTGGCGACCGCGGCGATCGTCGTGGCCCGCGTGGCGGCGGCGACCGTGGGCGCGGCGGTGATCGCGGCGGTCGCGGTGGTGACCGCGGCGGGCGCGAGCGTGACAGCGGCCCGGCGGGTCTGCCTGACTTCCTGAAGGACTAATCGCCTCAAACGAGGTATGAACAAGAGGCCGCCCGGAGCGATCCGGGCGGCCTTGCTTTTGGATTTTGAAGACCATGCTCCAGCGCGAACTGATCGACACCGCCCAGATCGAGGATGGCGTCCTCCTCGAACTCTATACCCATGCCGGTCACTTCATGATCGTGATGGGCCGCAACGAGCTGATGAGCACGCGGATGCGGTTCTCGGAAGAGCAGCTGGCCGATCTCACCATCGACCGGCTGGGCAAGGACAATGCGCGTATCCTGATCGGCGGCTACGGGATGGGCTTCACCTACCGGGCAGCGGCGGCCAAGCTGGGGCAGAAGGCGCAGATCGTGGTCGCGGAGATTTCCGAGGCGATCATCGATTGGGCCAAGGGGCCGATGGCCGCGCTGACGGGCGAGGGTCTGTCGGACCCGCGGCTCGACCTCAAGATCTGCGATGTCGCTGCGCTGATCGACGATGCCAATGACGGCACCTGCGCCAAGTTCGATGCTATCCTGCTCGATGTCGACAACGGTCCCGACGGGATCGTGCGCGATGCCAACAACCGCATCTATTCGCGCACCGGGCTTGCCAAGGCGAGAGACGCGCTGAAGCCGGGCGGCATCCTCGCGGTGTGGTCAGCCGGGCCAGACCCTGCCTTCCGCAAGCGGCTCTATGATACGGGGCTGACGGTGACCGAATGGAACGTTCGATCGCGCCCGAACAATAAGGGCGCGCATCACATCATCTGGTTCGCTCAGAAATCATAGATCAGCGTCACGCGGCTGAGCGTGTCAGTCTGCACCGCGCCGGGGGCCGGGTTGCTGTCATATTCGACCGCATAGGAAAACCGCGCCTTCAGCTTGCGCGCGATGGCCGCGTCGAGGCCGGTGATGATGTCGATCGAGGTATTGCGCGAATCGATGATCGCAATCGCCGATCCGCCTGTTTCTGCCACCGCATTGGTATCTTGCGTCAGCTTCAGGCGTTCGGTCAGGTTCCAGTCGAAATCGATCCCCACCAGTCCGGCAATGCGGCTTTCGCTGCGGCCGTCGGTGAATTCGGTCACGCGGTAGGCCGGTCCCGCTTTCAGCGAAAGCTGCACCGCGTCGGATTTGAGCGCCTGGTATCCCATCCCGCCCGAGATCGCGTAGCGCGCATCAAAGCCCTGAAACTGGTCGCGTTCATACTGCGCGAGGGCATAGACATAGAAATTGTCTGAGACATTCACGTTGGGTTCGTAACGCGCCAGATATTGCTCGCGCGTGGTCACGCCGCTGTTGCGCTGGTAATCGACCCGGCCGGTGAAGCGATGGCGCCAGTCGATCCCCTGTCGGTCGAGCGTCAGGCTGGCGGTTAGCCCGGTGTTGTTGGTGTTGCCGGTGGCGCGGAAGCCCCCCAATTCACCCTTGCCGCTCCAGTTTTCGAACAGCCCGGCGGTGCGGATCTGCTCTTCCTTCGCCTTGGCTTCTGCCTCGTGCTTGGCCACCATCTTCGCCTCGAAAACAGCGACGATGGCGTTGATCTCGTCGATGTCGGCAGGGTTGGTGGCGCGGGCAAGATCGGCGACGACGCGCACTTTGGCTTCATCGCCCGTGGCTATCGCAGCATCGATCATGGCCCGCACGGGTTCGGGCAGCTCGGCGTGGGCAGGGGCAGACGTCGCAAACCCCGCCAAAATGGCTGCAAGGATGATGCGCCGCCATTTGCTCGTGCCTGCCATGTTAGCGCTCCCTTTGCCTCCTTACCCCATAGCGGGCAGGGCGGAGCGAGGGCAAGGCCTGTCCACAGAGCGCCTCGCCAACTCCGCCCGGTGCTCCTCCGCGAGCCTTAACGCACGCGCGGGCCGCCGAAGGGCAGCGGCGGCGGCGGGCGGCGCACGCCGCGCGGGAGCTGCGCCTGATAGGCACGTCCGCAATGCTCGACGCAATAGGGGAAACCGGGGTTCACCGGCTCGCCACAGAAGTGGAAATCGGGCTCGCCGGGATGGCCCATCGGCCAGCGGCAGACCTTGTCCGACAGATCGAGCAGGCTGGTCTTGCCGGCGATCTCGGGGCTGGGCTTGGCCGGCACGAGGCGGCGCGGCGGTGCGGGCGGGATCGGCGCCTGCTGATCGCCCGGGCCTTGCCTGAGGAAACCGCCGGGGCCGACCGAGACGATCTTGGGCAGGTTCTCAGCGGGCATCGGCTGCGAAGGCGCTGCGCTCTCGCCAGCGGGCTCGGCGCGCGGGGCGGGCGCAGGGCTGCGCGGGGCGGGACGTTCGGAAGCCTCGACCGGCGCAGCGGCACGTTCGGCAGGTTCGGCGCGCGGTTCGACCGGGCGCGGAGCGGGCGCGGGCTTCTTGGCCGGAGCGGCCGCCTTCTTCTTCTCGTTGGCCTTCACCGGAGACGGGCGCGCCTTCAGGCCGAGGCGGTGCGCCTTGCCGATCACTGCGTTGCGGCTGACGCCCCCCAGCTCGGTGGCGATCTCGCTGGCGGTTGCGCCGCCTTCCCACATCTTCTTGAGCGTTGCGATGCGCTCGTCGGTCCAACTCATATGTTCTACCTGTTCTGTGTGTCCGGCCCCGGGCCGGATGGCGGTGTGCTTGTCAGGGGCGCATCAGCGGCCTAGGCACCATCGCCATGGCCGACAACGCATCTGCAAACCCTTTGCCCAATGCCGCTCCCGTGAATGAAATGACGGCTGATGACAAGACCGGCGGGAGCATCCGATTCTCCCCGCGCGCAGTCCCGACTATCACCGGGATCAATCGCGTTGGGCTTTCGGCCCTCTATATGAAGGAGGTGCGCCGGTTTCTCAAGGTGCAGACGCAGACGATCTGGGCGCCGGCCTTCACGACGCTGCTGTTTCTCGTGATTTTTACCGTCGCGCTGGGGCGGGAAGGGCGAACGGTGCTGGGGGTGCCTTTTGCGACCTTCGTGGCGCCGGGGCTGATCGTGATGGCGATGATGCAAAACGCCTTCGCCAATTCAAGCTTCTCGCTGCTGTCGGGCAAGATGCAGGGGACGATCATCGACCTCCTGATGCCGCCGCTGTCGTCGGGCGAGTTGATGGCAGGGATTCTTGCCGCCGCCGTGACACGGGCGATTGCTGTGGGTTTCACAGTCGCGCTGGCCATGGCGCTGTGGCCGGGCGTGTCGCTGGGTGTGGCGCATCCCTGGGCGGTGGTGTGGTTTGGGCTGATGGGATCGCTGATGCTGGCGACAGTGGGCCTTGCGACCTCGATCTGGGCCGAAAAGTTCGATCACAACGCCGCCGTCACCAACTTCATCATCGCCCCGCTCTCGCTGCTGTCGGGGACCTTCTACGTGATCGAGAACCTCCACGGCGCGTTCCAGACCATCAGCCGGTTGAACCCGTTCTTTTACGTGATCTCGGGCTTTCGCTATGGCTTTCTCGGGCAGAGCGACATCGGCGGGGCGGATCATGTGCTGGCAGCGGCGGCAGGTCTGCTGGCGCTCAACCTGGCGCTGGCGGCGGGGGTCTATGCCGTGCTGCGCAGTGGGTGGAAGCTCAAGAGCTGACCACGCCCGCAGCGCCGGTCGCATTCGTGCCGCGGGCTGGCCTTGCGGCGATCCGGTCGAGCGCTGTCTGTGCTCCGATGACATCGGCGACGAGACCGATCGTGAAGAAATCGGTCTGCCGGTCACCGTCGCTGTCGCGCCCGATCTTCACCGCAAGGTTGAGTGTGCCTGATCCATCGCGCAATTCGCGACGCTCGACGAGGCCGATCCGGTCGGCCGGCAGCGTCGTGACCGCAAGCTCCCGCCCGAGGCTGAGCTTGAGCGCCCGCCTGTCGGTCACGACATAGAGCACCCGTCCGCGCTCGACCAGAGGCACAAAGGGGCGCGAGAGCATCCACAGGCCCACAGCAATGAAGGGCAGGCCGAACAGCGGGAAGGCAATGCCGACCAGGCCGATCTCGGACACTGAGATCGCGCCGGCCGCCAGCACGGTCCACATCACCGAAAAGGCCGTCCAGGGAATGGCAAAGACATAGGTCAGGAACAACCGGCGCTCGATCCGGCCAAGCTGCCAGCCATGCCATTGCACCGCCTCGTCGGGATGCAGTTCGCGCTCCAGCGCCAGCCGTAGCCGGGCCATATGCGCATTGTCGGATTGCCCCGCGTCGACCATTCCCCCAGTATAACCGGGGAAGGTTGTCAATGTGTGAGCGACGCCCGCATCCGGTAGCGGCCATCCTTGAAGCTGTCGAACAGCTGGCGCACCGTCGGGTGATCGACCGGCCCGCCCTGCGGATCGGCGATGAGGTTGCCCTGGCTCACATAGGCGACATAGGAGCTGTCGTCGTTCTCGGCGAGCAGGTGATAGAACGGCTGATCGCGCCGTGGGCGGATGTCCTCGGGGATCGACTGATACCATTCTTCCGAGTTGGCGAAGACCGGATCAATGTCGAACACCACACCCCTGAAGGCGAACAGGCGGTGGCGAACGACGTCGCCAATGCCGAAGCGTGCACGGGTCTGACGCGGGGCGATGATGGTGCGGCCAGCCTGGCTCGAAAAGAACTCTGCGCGTTCCATTGCGCCAATATGGACCTTTGCCGACGCAAAACAAGCACCGCATTTGTGCGGCTGCGAGATATGCCCGCATTTTGTGGTGATCCGGGTCTTGGCAAGCCGCGCGCCTTGGGCTAACGGGCGCGCTTCCTGTTGCCCGCCGCCTGCGACCAAGCGGCCTTCAAACGCGCAACAGGCCTCGCGGAGAGGTGGCAGAGTGGTCGAATGCGCCGCACTCGAAATGCGGTTTACCGGCAACGGTAACGTGGGTTCGAATCCCACCCTCTCCGCCACCGGGCTTTCCAATCAGGTCCAAACGCATCCAAAGAGTGTAGCAAGCCCTTTACAATACAGGGTTTTGGCGTCCAATCCGTTCCAGCTCAATCCTTCCCTAGCCAGATGCATCTCGGGGTAGATTGGGGGTAAGGAACTCTAGCGATTGGGGGTATTGGATGCTTACGGACAAAGGCGTTCGCGCTGCCGCACCGAAGGACAAAGCGTACAAGGTATCCGACAGCGGCGGGCTCTTCCTGCATGTCTCGCCGAAGAATCATAAATCGTGGCGCTTTAAGTATCGGCTGGATGGCAAAGAACAGCTCCTTACCCTGGGGACCTATCCAGAGGTCTCGCTCGCCGAGGCACGGGAGAAGCGCAACGATGCACGCAAGCTGCTGCGGGAGGGCCGCGACCCTCGAGTTTCTGCCAAGCGGGCCAAGTTGGTTGGCGATAGCGGCACCTTCCAAACCTTTGAACAGGCAGCCCGCGAATGGCACACGGTCCAGAAGCCCAGGTGGAAACCAGTTCACGCCGATGACGTGATCACTAGCCTTGAGCGGGATATCTTCCCGCATCTGGGAACAATGCCGATGGACGTCATCGACAAACCTCTCCTGCTTTCGGTCCTGAGAAAGATCGAGGCGCGTGGCTCGATCGAGACGGCCCGGCGGGTAAAACAGCGGGTGGCTGCCATTTATCGCTATGTGAACGCGCATGGCGCTGGTCTCGAGAACCCGGCGAACGACTTGAATGACGCGCTGGCGCCCCTCCCGCCCTCCAAGCGTTATCCGGCGCTGCTGGACGTGGGCGCTATTCGAAAAATGCTTGGAGACATCGACCGGGCTGGTGCCTCTCCAGTCACCCGCCTCGCAGGCCGGTTCCTTGCGCTCACAGCCCAGCGCCCTGGGATGGTCCGACACTTGGAATGGGGCGAAATCAGCGGTGTGGACTGGAGCAATCCGTCGTCGGATGTCAGCGAAGCGCTCTGGACGGTGCCTGCAGAGAAGATCAAACAGGAGCTGCACCTCCGCAGCGACGAGGCGTTCGACCACAAGATCCCGCTGGCGTGGCAGGCCGTCGAAACACTGCGCGCTGTTCGCCTTCTGACCGGCAAGGCGCCTTTCGTGTTCCCCAATGCCCGTTCCGGCACTGTAGCTATGACCGAGAATGCGATTGGTTACCTCTACAACCGCGAGGGCTATAAAGGACGCCATGTGCCGCATGGCTGGCGCTCGAGCTTTTCAACCATCATGAACGAGCAGGCCGAACGCGAGTTGGGTGCTGACGTTCGACTGCTTGCCGACCGCCTGATCATCGACCTGATGCTGGCCCATACGCCCGCAGGCATGAGCGCCACCGAATTGCGCTACAACCGGGCGCGCTATATGGATCGCAGACGCGAGTTGGCCAAGCGGTGGGCGAATATGATCATGGAAGGCGCACTACCGGCCACTGAAATCCTGGACAGCCCCCGTCGCAAACGCCGCTAGCTTCCCTATCCTCCGCCCTGGGCTGCTTTTTCTTCGATCCATGCGAGCACCGCGCTTTTGCGCCAGACGGCCCGACCACCAAGGACGATGTTATTTGGAAAACCGTCGCTTTTGATTTTGGTGTAGATCGTGCTTCGCTTGAACTTGATCAGCGCCTCGACCTCCGGAAGAGTCAGCAACTCATCACCGACCGCGAGGGACCGCGACAAGCTGACTTCCGTGTCGCCTTGGGAGCTTTGCCCGTGCGTTTCGAGAGCAGTCTTCGCCCGGCGAGCAGCCACTGCCCTCGCTGCACGCAGTTGCGGATCAAGCGCGGCCTCGAGATCGCGACTGTTAAGGCGACCGGATGACTCCAAACCAGCAAGCCACTCGTCAAAACCAGCGCTGTCGACGAATATCCGGTGTGTTGGCCGTGCGTCGGGCTTGGCCCACAGCTCGAGGTTGAAAGCCCCAGTTGCCATCCTCGGCAGGGGATCATCGGTCTCCCACATGCTTGCCGTGATCGCGACAACCTCGCCGCCGCCTAGCGGCCGCGCGAAGGTCGCAATTCTTTCTCTTAGGAACTGCCCCGTCAAAAACGCGGCATCCATATTTACCAGATGGCGGCAGGCGTCGTTCTCGCCTTCGTCTTCAGGCGCGGCGAAGATTTCCGGAAGCTCGTGCGGATTGAAGCCCTGTCGGACGCGGACCAGGTCGCCGAAAGCTTTGACCAGGGATATGCGACCCGCTGATGTCGCAAAGGCTTGCTCAGCGTAGGGCGACCATGGCGTGATAAATGTCATTCGAACCTATAGCGATTATGAGCTCGCGAGGAGCTTATCGTCACAGATGACGTCCGCTTTCAAGAGTATCCTGTGGTTGCCCAATCGGTGCGCGATTAGGTTTCGTGGACAAAGCTTGACTGGGGTCTCGCTCGATCAGGGTTGTCTTTTGAAGTCAGCCTCGGGCGGGCGGATCGGCCCTGCCTACAAAGAATGGGATGTGGCCGGGCCAATTCTGCCGCCTGAGCAGGGTCGGGGACATCGCCCGGCGCAGGATAACTGCCCCTATTTTGAAGGCATGATGTGGATCGCGCGGACCGGCGCACAGTCGCGGCATGTGCCCGACGAATATGGCAAGTGGAACAGCGTGTTCCGACGCTATCGGCGATGGGGCACGGCCGGCGTGTTCCATACCATGCTCGAAACGCTGGCCGAGCTGGTGGGCAGGGATACTGCCGCCGACACGATCCATCGTACCGTGGTCCGGGCACATGATTGTGCTGTCAGCAAAAAAGGGGACTCAGCAAATCGAGGCGCTTGGCCGATAGCGCGGCGGCTTTACTACCAAGCTCCACGCAAGGTGCGATGCCAGAGGTCTCCCGCCCGGCTTCGCACTGACACCGGGGCAGGTGCCCGATGAGCGGGCTTTGCTTCGCTGTTCCGCATGATAACCGACCGGATCGAGGCCTTCCTAGCTGATCGGAGATACGATGCGGATGCGATCCGCGAGGAGATTTAGGCCGCAGTCCTCGAGTTCGTAAGCCCGACCAAGGTCAACCGGCGCGACTCCGTCCCGCACGACCGCGCCAAACACAAATGGCGCAACCTGATCGAGCGCCGGTTCAACAAAATCAAGAACTGGCGGCGCATCGGGACCCGCTACGACAAAACCAAGGACTCCGACCTCAGCTTCGTTGCTCTCGCATCAGTCGAACTGTGGATGCCCTCTGGCTACGAAGCCTAGCTATCACGGCCCCTTGAGCGGGGCATCAGCAAGCGCCATTTCTGCCGCTGACGCCGATTCTGATCGTCGACAAAACCCCCATCAAAGAAAACTTTTAAAAAAATGTGCCCAACATTTCTCCAAATGCCGGACCCCATTCTATAACTAGTCTTCGACCAAAGGAGGCTAGTTATGAGACCTGAAAATACTGCCGAGAGTGATACTACAAAATCGTGTCTCGACACTCAAAAGGTAAAGCGCAGGCGGCGCCCGCAGACAAGTGCCGAGAAGGCTGCGCGCCAGGAGAAGCGCCTGCGCGATCAGTACGGTAACAGCCTCCTCGACCCGGACGAGCCGTCGCTGCACGGGCTGAACGCCGCTGCCATCCTGTGTGCCCTCACCCTGCTACGGCAGGCGTATCGCAAGGGGAGCGGGGGCAAGCCCAAGAGCATCGCCGACAAGGTTGCACGCATTTGTACATTGTCGGCCGACCACCGAGGGCTTCTCCTGAAGTGGCTCACCTGGGCCAAACCGCGGCGGTGGGTTCTGCAGGAGGAAAGGCGCTCTGCGGTCGTCGCTTGGAGTAGTTCACGCCCCGACAACGCCGTCGTCTGGACAGCCGCCTTGGATGGGCAATGGCGTGCGCAAATTCAGGGCGTGGCGGCATCGCAAGAGGCTGAGGCAGCCCCAAGGAAGCCGTCATTCACGTCCAGTCATTCGCGCGAGACACATCATCCCAGTGCTCATCACCTTCCGCAGGCAGGCGTGGATCTGCCGCGCTCAGAACCGATACCGGCAGCCCGACTTGCTGAGGCGGCGGGCCCCTCACTGGAAAAGAACGATTCCGCACACCTTTCGGGGCTGTCGGCGCCTTCAGGGGGCGAGTCCGTTCGAACTGTCACTTCGGAGCCACCTAAAGTTCCAGCAGCGCCAAGCCAGTCGCCGCGGGTGCACAGCCTTGCGTCACCGGCGATGGCGAGTGACTCCTTGCCTTCAAACACGAGGCGCGAAATGTTTGAAGGAAAGGCAATAATCATCCCAGATTTCCCAACCTTCTTTTTTAAGTCAGGTGCGCACAAGGCCAATGCATTACTCAATGCTATCAAGCCGGGCAGTTTCAATGAACGGGCGTTTCGATCTGCGATAGACGCTCTTGTCGATCATAGTGAAGAGCTGGACGAATTTTGCAATCGCGGTCCTCAACAGCGAAAGCTTATAGACGGTATCTTCACTCAGATCGGAGTGAAGCTTCCATGAAAAGTTTCATAAAAAGGGGCCTAAGCATTTTGCAGGAAGGGCGTGTGTGCCACACACTTGGCGCCATCGTGTCGCTTGCGCTTCGTGACGGCGTTGTAATTGCTGCCTTCGGCAAGTTGAAGATGGAGGATATGCATGTCCTCGTCTGACAGCAAAAAGGTGACAAAAAAGCCGCGTGTTGCCGTTTATTTCAGCGAGGAAGAATATGCCGAGCTTGTTCGTAAAGCGGGCGGCCGGAGCCTCTCCGAAATGTGCCGCGAGCGTATCTTGTTGAGCGCGAACTACCGCGATCCGCTGTTCGATGTCTGCGCGAAAATGAATGCCAGCGCTGCGCAAATGAAGCGTCTGCGGGAGGTGCTGAAGCGGTGGAATGAAGAGAAGTGGGACGTCCTTCTGGGCGGACCTGACGTGCGCCATATCGAGGTCGATCCGCAGTTCCTTGAAGACGTAAACGAGGCGTTCCGGATCATCGGGAAGTCCCTTAAGCTCGCCGAAAAGGCGTCTCAGGCGATCTCATCCAGAGTGCAGAGCGATCGCGTAATCCAGCTAACAAAGTCGGGGAAACCCCGCCCATGATCATCAAAATGTGGCGCTATCAGGCGCGCGCCAAGAAGGTGGCTGGCGGTGCGACGGCGCAAAATCTGGCGTTCGGCACCTCGCTGTCTTCTGGTCGCTACATCTTTGGAATTGGTGAGGGCAATTCGGATGTTCAAATAGGCGATCTGGTGAGGCCCGTTGGCGATTATGTCGCAGACTTTGATCGCGCGCCAGATCGCGTTGCTGGGCGCTATGCCTACAACCTCACAGCAGAGGAACCCGAGGCGCAGATCGACGAGCTTGCCAGCCACGCGGCGAGTGCCGGGCTCGAGCGGTTCTGGCACCTGGTAGTGAGCCACCGGCCCGGAGAAGAACTGACCGACGAGGAGAGGGAGGCAATCCGGCGGATCATCGCCAGGGTGCTGTGCGTGGAGGAGTGCCCCATGATCTGGGCCACCCACCAGGACACCGATCACCTGCATGACCATGGCCTCATCGTATCCTTCCTTGCGGATACGAATGAGCCGGTCGCCTTCGGCGAGGGATGGTGGAAGGAGAAGGCCCAGATCGCGATCGCCATTTGCGAGTATCGTCTTGACCTCGCGCCAGAGCCGAACCGCCGCTACGTCGCTGACGACACGGGTGTCTATCACCTCCTGACCCAGACGAAGGTGGCCGACGCGGAGGGCAAGCTGCTGCTTGATCGCAAGGCCATGCGCACCATGCAGCGCGATCATGGCGAAGCGGTCCTCAAAAATGAGGCGCCCGCTGGCTTTGAACCGGGTCAGCCTTGGACAATCAACCGATCCGCCCAGATGCTTGCAAAACCCTGCATCGAGAAAGCCAAGTCGTGGCAGGAAGTCCACAAACGTTTGGCTGGGATCGGCTATCGCTATGTGAAGGTTGGCAACACGGGGGTGCTTGAGGCGGTCACCGTTGCGGGGCGCTGGAGTGAATGCGAAGGCCTGCGCTGCGGAGCGGGTGATGCCTACGCCAACGCTGCTCTGGGAAAACTATCGAAGCGGCTAAAGGCTGACTACGTCCCGCCTGCTCCTGACCTTGCAGTGCGGGCCTTCGTTACGCCCTCCTACAATGCGCCCGAAAAGGCCGATGCGGCTGACCAGGCAGCCCGGAAGGAGGAGCTCTCCGAATACAAGGCGCTCATCGAAGGGCTCGAGACAGAATATAAGGTCAGATACAACAAGAAGCTCGTCGCCGAGAAAGGTGATGGTGCCAATGCGGCCCGTAAGCGGCGCAAGGCAGCGCATCAGGCCGAATTGGCTGCTGTCAAAGCGCAGCGGCAGAATGTCGTCACGCCATCCAAGATCACGGCCGCCCGAGGGCCCAAGGCCTGTACGCAGCCAAAGCCCGAGGTATCTGCGCTATTGTGGGGCGAGCCACGGCAAGCGGGCGAGACAACCGATGTTGGCAATCGTCCGCGCGACCATCTGGATGACCACTATCATGTCGTGCCAGGGAAGGATGAGACCCGTTACTATCTGGACGGGCGGCTCGCCATTATCGAGCGTGCGCGCACGATCCAGCTTCTGATCGCTGCACGACAGGCACGAATTCATGCCGTCCAATTGGCGCAGTCCCGCTTCAGGAAACTTCGCCTGGTCGCCCGCCAGAAGCTGCGCCAGTCTCTGGCCCGCATTGCCGCAGAACTTGATATCGAACTCTTGCCGCAGCGCCTCGCTGATGCGGTGATGGACCATCGCACGAAAGTCGCAAATCAGCCGGGTTCTGGGATCGTGGAACGTGCTCGCACGTGGTCCAGGCACCGGGACAGGCTGGTGTTGTGGAGATCGAAAACCCGCCAGGACCGTAAGCGCCGGGCGCAAGACGCCCTGTCATTTGATCGGGAAGCCATCCGTGATTTTCGCAGGCGGAATGATGCCGAGTTGAATGCCCCCTGGCAACCTAACCCTCCGCCGGACGTCAGTTTTGCCGCACTGCGCACGCTCGACCGGATCGACCGAAACCAACTTCATCTGGTCCGTTCCCGCTACAATGTCGACGGCGCCCGTTTTCTCGACGATTCTTCGCTGCGCGCGTCCTACCGCGGGCGGGAGCGTCAGATCATCCTGCCCGTCGTTCAATCTCGCCTTGAGGCGATCGAGGCTGTGCAGATCGAGCAACGGCGTTGGATTGCCGCAGCTGTTCTTTCGGAGCGTGTGAAATTGAGCGATGGCAACCTGAGCGCCAGCCAAAAGGGAGACAAGTGGGCTGAGACGTTCTGGGATGCGCAGAAGGACGATCCCAGCTTTCAGCGCCTGCTGGCGGTGTCCCGGATTCGTCCTGATCGCTTTGCCTTCAACCTTGATGAGCGACCAGAGGTGCGTGCGTGGAGGGCAGTGCGTGCTCGCGGCGATGAGCGGCTGATCGGTGCAATGGCCGAAGAATTCTTCGCCGCATCCGTGCGGCATGGAAACAAGGTCGCGACAGACGCCCGTGATCGCAACGTCGCCGCGCCGCCAAAGGCTGCTGATGTTGCGTGGTCTTATCGCCACGAGCTGTTCGAAGCGATGAGCTATGACGAGGCCGAGGCCCTGCGCCGCACCAAAGGGAGCTTCGCCGAGACCTATCAGGGCCATGCTTACCGCAAGTCGGGCGAACCCAATCGAGACTGGCACAAGCGGACCCGGGCTTATGCACGAAACTTCGGGCCGAACGGGGGACGTTACAGTAGATAAGAGTTTGATTTTCAGAAGGATGTTTTGGGCTAAGGTGCCTTGCCGTGAGTGCCTGCCGCAATAAATCCAGCGAAGCCAGCGAAGCCAGCGAAGACAGCGAATGTCGCATTTTTCGCCGACAAGATGGAAGGAGACGACCTCTGCCGACCGGCGCGCTGCTCATAGTGAGCAGGCGCAACGAGCCTTGCGCATGGCAGTCATCATGCCTGTATCGCCTCCGATGGAGAAGAGTGGTTCATTCACCAAGTCAGTATTTGGCGAAATGGTGCTTTTTGTACATAGACACAATTCAGACTAAGAAATCACAGGCGATCCGGGGTTGCTCTCTTCTTTTAGAGAAGGTTGCTCCATAAATAATGTTCAACTTTTATTTAAAAAAGGACCTTGAAGGTTTTCGACTCGGGAGCCATAGAGTCCTTTGAACGTGTCCGCATGTCCGGCTGCGCGCTGGATGGATCGATCCTGTGCTGGGCGTTCCGGTCGAGAGTGGGAGATGTCCCACGGCTTCGGCACCCCTAACTTTGACCGATGGGAGAGGTGCGCCTTGCGCGCATCTCGACGCCTCGGTTTTCGACAAAAGGCCGGACCCATGCCCCCCAAGAGTATTGCTAAATCAGGAATATACTGTCCCGTTCAAACGAGAGATATCGGCCGCCCGCCGTTTGATCTCCTTGCCGAGGTCACGCGAGCTCGTATCGCAGAAGCGCTGACGCCCGAAGTGCTTGCTTCCTACGCTGGCTGTGCTGCGGCCGACATCCGAGACATCGAAGGGGGAATAGGCCGCGTGGAGCATCTCGCGAGGGTGATGGACACACTGAAAATCGACCTAACCGGGATCAAGCAGGGTGTCATGCTGCACGATCGATTGGTTGCAACCCGCGAGGCGAAGAAATGGACGATTGAGAAGCTGGCTGAGCGCTCGGGGCTCGCGATCCCAGTTGTCGCCGATCTCGAAAGGGGCGTTGGCCTCGTGGCGGATCTACTTGTTGTCTTGAGGATCCTGGCTCCTGTATATGGTCGTCGGTCAAGTCCATTGGCCAAAGGTGCGTCTGACAAGGACTCCCGCTTCACACCGAAGCATGTTGTCGACGCGATTGAGGTCGCATTCGGCAAGGTGACCTTTGATCCATGCGCACATGCCCGCAGCCCGATGCAGGCGGCACACCAGATCAGACATTCAGTCGGCGGAGATGGGCTTGCAACGCCTTGGGAAGGGCACCTTGTCTTCGTGAACCCGCCCTATAGCCAAGCGTCCAAATGGCTCAAGAAGGTCAATGTCGAGTGGCAGGCAGGAAGGGTCGGTATCCTCCTGTGCCTCAGCAATGCGAAAACCGATTCTGCTGACTTTCACGATGCCTTGCAGCGCGGTGCCTCGGTCTTTCTCTTCAAGGGGCGTCTAAAGTACCTGAAACCGGATGGCACCAGCGAGCCATCCCCGCAGGCGTCAATGATGATCGCGCTCGGCACAACTCAAGCTCAGCGCGAAGCATTTGCGCAATTGGTCGATGGCGCGTGGTTGGAACTTCGCGCATAGGGGACTGATATACGGAAGGTTTTAATGGCTAAGGCACATTGCCCTGAGTGCCCCCACATCAAGATCTGCGAAGACTGCGAACTCAGCGAAGACTGCGAATGTCGCATTTTTCGCCAACAAAATGGAAGGAGATGATCGCGTGCGTGACAAAACTACCCAGGCCGACATTGATGCAGCTGCCGATCAGCTCCTCAAGGAGCATGGCTATGACATCGACAAGGTCATATCCAATCAGGTCGCCGTCCGCATCGGCATGTCCAAGGCCAATGGTGCCTTAGGCGAAGCGGTAGCGGACTGGAAAGAGCGCAGGATCGCCGAAGGCGTGCCTTACGTGACCAAGGCTCCGCCAGAGATGGATGCCGTCCTCGACGTGACATTCGAGACTTTCCGCCGTCTCGCCAAAGGTCTGGTTGGCAAGTACCGCGCCGAGGATGCCGAAGCCCATGAGCGGGACGCAGGCAAGTGGTCTGAACGCTTCGATGATCTTGAGGCACGCTACAACGAACTTCGTGGCCGATTTGACGACGCAGAACGCGCCCGTCTGACTTTGGCCGAAGAGAACTCCCGGCTTGTAGCGGAACTTGCACAGGCACAGGCCGGACTCGGCAAGGCGGAAGCTGCCCGCGATGAGGCCAGAGAATTCAACAATCGGCTTTTGGCCAACCTTGGCCAAGGGTCTGCATCGTCCGATGGTGCCGAACAGGCGCAAACCGAGCCGGATGCTCAGACCGCGTCTCCGAAGCGGGGACGCGGTCGACCAAGGAAGGATCCCAACGTACCGTCGAAGGGTTCTTCGTCAAAGCCTCAGGCTGACGACTTTTTGCCCGGGCATGATTGGGAGCAGACATCTGCCGCGGGCAGCAAGGGTGAAGATTGAGCGGCCTTCCTCGCCCAATCGAGGCGCTCGGAAGTGGCTCTTTTTTTGCCGCCAAAGAGGAAAAGCCGCGCCTGCGCGCAGCCCGATAGGCTGAGCCCGCAACACCTTACGGATGCGCTTGTCAGAGCGCCCCTTTTTTGTCGCTACAGCTGGAAAAGAGGCCAGCGCTCCCGTGCGCGCGCCAAAGCATAGCGGGCCATGCCTGCCGGCAGGACCACCAAAGCCGATATGATAGTGAAGGAGATTTGCCGGGTGAAACCGGCATAGGAGAGGAAAAGAAGCTGTGAGCGTAACGGCTCGGCCTTCGCCTCGCCGGTTTCACCAATACCATTGGAGAAACCGTAGCATGAAGTCATCACATCATCATCTCGATCCGGTCGGCGAGGCCCTCGCCGACAGGCTTGCCGAATACCCCGACTACCGGATCCTGCGCGCGCTTCCGCCGCCATACGCGTCAATGCCGGCAAATGGTTCGCCGCCAGTAGGGCGCTGCATTGCCCTACTCGATGTGGAAACGACCTCGCTCGATGCGGCGACGGGAAGCATCATAGAGCTCGCGATCAAACTCTGTTGGGTCGACGGGGACGGCAACCTGCTCGGCCATTTCCCGATTTTCAGCTGGCTGCAGGATCCCGGCCATCCGCTTGATGAGAACATCGCGCAATTGACGGGCCTCACCGATGCAGATCTCGCCGGGAAGGCGATCGATGATGAAGCGGTCAGCCGCCTGCTGGACCGAGCAGATCTGCTCGTTGCCCATAATGCGCGGTTTGACCTCGCCTGGATATTGCAGCGCTGGCCCGATCTTTGGGAGAAACCATGGGCATGCTCGTGCAGCGAAATTCCGTGGCAGTCGCTCGGGCTCGAAGGTCGCTCCCAGCATCATTTGCTCCTGCAGCATGGTGCCTTCACCACCGCGCACCGTGCTCCGGCTGATGTGTGGGCGCTCTTCTGGTTGCTGCAGCAATCGCGCTCAGATCCTGAAAGGGGCCAGGGGGATGCTGCCTCAGCCGAGCGCACACACCTTCAGCGCATGCTTGCGGCCAGTGACCGCGAGACGATCAGGGTGGACGCCGTGAACGCCCCCTATGCGAAGAAAAACCTGCTTCAGGCCCGCGGTTATTCCTGGGATCCTCACCTTTTGCGAAAGGTCTGGTGGCGGGAGATCCTGCCCGAAGCGGTCGAAGCTGAACAGCTGTGGTTCCAGCGAGAAGGCCTGCCTGCGCCGCGGCTGATGCCGATCACCGCGCGTGAGCGGCATCGCTGAATAACCCCCTCAATCCCATCACCATCACACCCTCAGAAGGCCCGCCAGTTTGGCGGGCCTTCTGCGTTTCAAGGAGAATAGAAATGAACGAATTCAATGACACCAACAGAGTCATCGGCATGGCTGCCGATCCGGTTTCGACCGTTGCCGAAGGCGCATTGGCAGCAGCGCTTGAGCGTGATGCGGCCATGTTTGTCTCTCGGGCAAAGGGCAATGGGCCTGAGCAGCACCGGCCGCTCCGCCTCGTCATCGCCGATTTCGAGTTCGCCTACGACCGAATTCGCTATGCCGGCTATGCCAGTAGCGAGGGCAGCGACGCTCGTTACGATATCCGCTGGCCGTTCCACCGCGTCGCCTGCGGGAGCTGGATGATCCTGCGTTTAGATGCGGGGTCCGAGGCTCCGATGGTCGAGGAATTCACCTGCATTGCAAATGACCAGGCCGACGAACTTGAGATCGCCACGCGTCTGTTCGGCACGCTTGAGCGTTATGCTGATGCCCCGTTGGTCACATGGGGCGGCGAGGGGAAGGATCTCGCCGTCTTGCGCCGGGTCGCGAGCGAGGCGGGCATGTTGCTGCCGCCGCAAATTGCCGACCCGCATCCTCATACCCGCCTGCGCCTTGACCTGTGCAAGGCCGTGTCAGGCGGCGCCCGCTTTCCGCACCTGCCCGAATATGCCGCCGGGTCCGGTATTCCAGCCAAGCCCACGCCGGCCAAGGAGGTGGGGCCACTGGTGGAGATCGGAGATTGGGGCAAGGTGCGTGATCAGTGCCTGGCCGATGTGCTGGCCGCCAGCGTGATCGGCCTGCGGCATCTGGTCTCGCACGGCGTGATCGCCTGCGATCTTCCCAAGTCCTTTGCCGCATTGGCCGATGCGGCAGGCCGGGCCGAACCGGCGAGCCCCTTCATCCGCAACAGCTTTGCGCCGTGGGCGTGTCAGATGCTCGCGGCAGGACGGCTGAGGGGCGTCGTATACCGGGCTGCGTAGCGCCGAAGTTGCGCGCCTCGCCGCCTGATTTCGGCCCAGCCCCCGACAAGGAGAACCTCATGACCTCACCATGACCGCAGCTGCCCGGCGTTCTGCGCGCGCCGGGAGTCGATGTAGGATGCGCAGATTCTCATGCCTGTCCGAACGGCAGGCCATCCGCCGCAGGTCCCATCCGGACCCTGCGGCTTTTTTGTATCTGAAGGAAATCTATAGATGACCAAGTCAACCAAGCCTCCCCGCCGCGGTGCGGGGAGCAAAAGCCGCAGCCTGGTGCCGGTAGCACCGCGCTTCACGACCATTGCCTTGCCCGAACGGCTGATCCTGGGCGATCACGCCATCGACCCCGAACAAGTCACGCAGATCCCTGAGCGCCGGCCTTATGGGGAAGGGCCATGGCGTGATGAGCCCGACAGGATCGCCTGGCGCGATCCCGCGACCGGCTATTCCTGTCTGATCCTGCGGCAATCCGATGGCACACTTTCAGGCTATGTCGCTGTCACCCCATCGCACCCGCTGTGGTGCTATGAGCGGGACGCGATTCCGTCTGACCTTGGCATCTCGCCGCACCGGGGGCTCGATTATTCGGCGTTGTGCAATCAGGACGGGCCGCCGATGCTTCAGATCTGCCACGTGCATCACCACGCGCGGTCACGCCAGCACGTTCCTACCACGGCAGACAGTGACGCCAGCGGCGGCCGCGATGCATGGTGGTTCGGGTTCAATACGAACAAGCCGGGGGACCTTCTGCCCCACGGCTACGCGCGCAACGATCACAACAGGGAGGCAGGGCAAAAGGTCTACCGCGACCTGGCCTATGTCGCCGGAGAGGTTGTCGACCTTGCAGCTCGGCTGAAGGCGCTCGAGGATCAAACGGCCAGCCTTGGTGGTGACGCAGTTGCCGGGGCGGGTGTGCCGCTTGTCCTTGATGCCAAGCCCAAGGCACTGCTCCCGAGAAACGGAGGCGGCCATGACTGATTTCGCACCTGATCCCCGCGGCTATGCTGCCCGGCGCAATGAGCACCATCCGTGGGGCTATTGGGCTCGCCAGGATCCCGCAATCGATGGTCTCATCGACGAGGATGGGACTGTGTGGCCCAGTCTGCGCCACTACTTCTGGCAAGCCCGCCTCGGAATGCCAAGCCTCGGCTCCTATAAGGTCGACGACGGCTGCGAGCTGCTGCTGAGCATTCTGCACGCCTTGATGAACAGGATGACGGGCTTCGAGGCCGCGGTCGCCGACCTGTTCGGCGGGGGCTGGCAGAGCCAGCGCCACTACATGGCATGGCTGCAAGGCCAGGGAATGATCAAGGACCGGGAGGTGACCGTCGAGGGGCGGGCGGCGGCGCGAATGCTGGCCGCAACACGGTCGGTCAATGCCCCCGATCTTGCCCCGCTCGACTTTCCGACGCTGGCCGGCATGAACGGGCTCGACGGCGGCAGAACCCGAAAAGAGCGCGAACAGGTCATGGCGGCACAGGAGGCGCTGGGCAGGGCACTACGGTATCGGTTCGTGCGCGAACCGGTCGCAGGCAAGGCCGGGATCAAGCTGATCGGGCACGAAATGGGGGACGCCATCCCGCTCACGCGGGTGCTGTGGGCGTTGTCGTTCCCCGATGATTATGCCCGCGACCGGCTGTTTGGCTGGCTGGCGCACCATCTCGACCGCTGGCAAGCCTGGGGTGAGATGGCGGCCGAGGGCGGATCACGGGCACTTACCGAGCATCTGCTGCTGCTCCGCTTTGCGGACGAGAGGATCGATCTCGGCTGACCATTGGAAAGGGGGTGTTGCCGCTCCGGCAGTATCCTCTTCCAGCACATCGAACGCCGTCGCCTTCATCGTCGGCGGCAAAACCACCCATCATCCCGCACCAGCAGGCGGCGTCTCCACACAGGCGCCGCCTGTCTGCGTTTGCGGCTCAAGGAAACACGAACAACATGAAGCCCATGCCTCATCCCCAAACCCTGATATCCCTCTCGATCATCCGCACCCACCCCGAAACCGACCCGCGCTCGGCCATCAGCTCGCTCGCGCTGTTCACGGTGCACCGGCGTTCTCGCCTCGATGTCGCCTTCGCGCTTGAGCATCATTTCTTCGATCCCGAGGATGATGCCGCTGACATCCTTGCGGGTGCTGCTCGCTCCATCCCCGCCGATGCTATCGTGCTGATCAGGCAGGCGCGCCAGGCACCGGTGAATATAGCTGGCCCGTCGACCGATGCTGTCTTCCTCGCTCAGGCGCTCGACACCAATACCGTAATCGGCTTCGATGCCGACGAGCACGAGCTGGCCGAAGCCGGCATATTGATCGGGCTGGACATGCCCGGGCGCGGATCAACGCCGCTGCGCTGGCGTCGCCGGGCGCCGCTCCATGCGCAGGCCATGTGGGTGATCTATGCCGCCTCGTTCTGTTCCGCCAAGGAGCAGCGGGCATTGTTCTCTGCACACCTCGCATGGTGCGCGCTCCAGCGAGCGAGGATCTGCGTCTGATCTGAAGGGATCGGAACGCTGGCTGACGAACGTTTGATGCCGCCATGCTTAGGTTCTTCTTACCCCACAAAACCCAGCGACAAAGGCGGGAAGGTGTACCCCACCAACGCGCGGTTGAAGGCGGACGTGTCCAACTGCATCGATTGCTTCTAAGGCTCTACCCGGCGCCGCTCGCCCCCTTGGTTATCTCCGTCCAATCGATGGAGCATCAGAACCTGAAGTAGCCGAAATGAGGGCAGCTTGGTGCCCATCAAACCAGCAGCGGGCCACACCATTGCAGCGTGACCATAAACGGCCAAATGCTTCGCAGAGTCATTCGTCTCCGGGGATGAATGCGTAGTCGCTGCCGTTCGCAAGAGCGGCGATCATTGCATTCATCACTTTCTGCCCGAAGCTATGCTCCGCTTCGGCAAAGGCATCCATCTTTTCGCCAAGTGCCTTCTTACCCTCCAGTAGGCCAATCAGGCTCATGCGGACGCGGCGGGCATATCCACCTTTTTCGACCCAACCCAAAAAGGCCGAGCGCAACTCTGAACTCTGAAATCTGTGTCTGATGACGACAACTTTCCTATCGGGGAGCAGGCACACTGTCACAGTCACAGCATTCTTGTGGCCAGGACTTTTGGCAATGATCACGTCAACTACGTTTTCGAAGTAGTCTTTCTTCGTGATGGAGCTGAGGATGCCGTCAAGAGCCGGCCCTTCGGTTTGCTCGCAGGCCTTGCGCCATTGCGCCCATTGGTGTTGGTGCTCTCCGATAAGGACTGCGATCGAGAGAAACTTATCCAACTCGAAAGCTCTGAAGTGATAAAGAACTTCCTCCCCGCCGTCAGGATGCCGTGCTGTGAACGAGAGCCTGTATTCGTCGTTCTGGTCATATCTCCAATAACAGTTGCCCGTAGCATTTTTTAGCATACCAATTCCTTCATTTCATGCAATGACCTCAATAATGAACAGATATAGCAATATTATAGTTTAATAAAATATGCAACAAATAATTACGTTTCGCATTCATGTCGTCGTTATAATAAAATTTTTTGGCGCACCTCTTGATAAGCATATAGTCGCCAGTTGTCATGTTTGCTGAGGCTTCGAAATTTCGTTGTGCCTATCTCGCTTGGAAATTGCGTCCCATCAATTCACCCAATGTATCTTCGACTGCCTTGGCGCTTTTTAGTAAGAGTGTCAGAAGCAAATTGATGCACGTGACGTGTGGAAAATGCTTATTTGAACGCCGAAATTTGGCTTGAAAGGGGAGGGTTCTGAGACGGGAGACTTCTTGCCCGATTGCCGCATTTAATCAGGCGTTTATGCGCCCCCATCGGGCGTCAGAGGGCCGGAATGGCTCAGGAAGGAGGGCCAAAATGGCCGAACACGTCTCAATGGTCGGATACACCCGCGTATCGAAAGCCGATGGCAGTCAGGTCCATCACCTGCAGCACGATGCGCTCATCGCCGCGGGCGTTGATCCCAAGCGGATCTACAAGGACAGCATGTCGGGTACCCGGGATAGCAGGCCGGGGCTGGATGCATGCCTCACCGCGTTGGCCCCCGGGGACACGTTGGTGATCTGGAAACTCGACCGGCTTGGCCGCAGCCTGCGCCACTTGGTCAACACCGTCGGCGAGCTGACCGCTCGCGGCATCGGTCTCAAGGTGCTCACCGGCGAAGGGGCGATGATCGACACGACCACGGCCAGCGGCCGCCTGATGTTCGGGATATTCGCGGCGCTGGCCGAATTCGAGCGTGAGCTGATTGTCGAGCGCACGAGGGCTGGCATCGCTGCGGCGAGGGCAAGAGGCCAGCACTGCGGACGTCGACCCAAGCTGACCCCAAAGGAGATCCGTCTGCTCCATAAGGCCATGGGCGATCGCCGGAAACGCGTCATCGATGTCATCAAAGAGTTCGGCATCTCGAGGGCGACGGCGTATCGCTATATTGGCCCGAATGGCGAACTTCGTGAATTTGCCAAGCGCACGCTGAAGATGCAGGGGGAGGGGCGGGGGAAGCGGTCGTAGGCAAGCGAGGCCTGGTGCTGGATATGGATGACGGGCTTTGGGACGTTTCTGCCGTTCACTCGCGACTTGTCGACCGGCAGGTCCGGCCAACAGCGGTCACTCTGGATTTGCCAGACCATGACAGTCGGATGACAGAGATTTGGTCGTTTGCGGACTGGTAGCTTTCGGGCAACCGTCTCAACAGCAGACACCTCCCCCGCAACAATAATTGGAAGCTTGTCCGCGCGAAACCGCTTCAGCGCTACTCACCCCGTGAATTTAGGGGGTTCAACGTGGAAATCGTGTTCGAGCGCTTTTCCGATGGCTTGTTCAGAACTTGCGGAGTTTAGCGATCCTCGAAAGATCGCCGACTTTCACCACGAGCGGATCGCGCTCTTCATATGCAACCGCGAGGTTGTGGCCGTCGGCTTCGAGGTGAGTGTCCACGTTTTCCACGCCGAGCGCGCCTTTGTTGCCGATGACGACGCGGAACTCTTCTTGCCACGCGAATGCTGCTGGCTTGATGAAAGCCAAGCGTTCGGGAAGTGCCCAATCCGCGCCGGGTTCATGGTCCAACCCTCGATAGTCGATGGGGCCGGCGAATACGTTCGCGTGATCAAGTTGCGAGCGCAAACGCACATGGCGACGAATGCGGCCCACAAAGCCAAGGGAATGCTGGATTTCAACGCAGAAGGGGCTGTTGAACCTCGCGGCCAACTCCTCTGAGAGCTTGTTGCTCATGCAATAGACGTAGATATCGTTGACCTTCACCACCGAGACGAACGCCATGTTGTTTTGGAAGGTCCGATCACCCTGATTGATCGTCACGCCACCCTCGGGCTTGTAGCGCAAAAGTCCGTCGCTCGGATCGCGGCGCACTTCTTTGTCCTCAAAGACATGATAGGTGCCAAGCGTGCAAAAGCGGACGCGGCCATGCTCGATCAGATCGCGCGCATGCTCTTCCTCGCTAAAATACCTGAAGATCGCCATGGGCTAACTATCGGACATTTCGATTTTGTCCGCCAAACAAATTTCCCACCGCCACCCGCACCGGCAGCGGCAGGGCTTACGGCCACGAAAGGCAATCATGTAGCGTGTAGCTTTACACTTTACAATTTTTGTGGTACGATGCGCTGCATGACTGAACATCCTTCTCCGCAACACCCCGGCACTTACGTTCGAGAAAACATCATCCCCAAGGGCATGAATGTCACCGCCGCCGCCAAGAAACTCGATGTCAGCCGCGTCACCTTGTCCAATTTCCTTAACGGCAAGTCCGATCTCTCACAGGAGATGGCTGCGCGCCTCGAAGTCGCGTTCGGCGAGCCCGCCCGAAAATTGCTCGACCTGCAAAGTGCGTGGGACGCGGCGCAGCCGAGACGTGCAGACCTCACGCCCAAAATAAGCTCTTACGTTCCGCCGTTCCTACAGATCGAGGCTTCGAAGATCGAAGCATGGGGCGGATCGGGCATCATGCCGCGCCAGCGGCTCGCCGTGTTTCTGCGCACGCTTGTAAACTCGACGGGGTCCGGGCTTACGAAGGTCGACTTCCCTGGTAACGATGATAGCGAGCGCCCTGGCTGGGACGGCGAAGTCGAAGCGGAGGGCGCGACGCCGTGGGTTCCGCAGGGCCGTTCGGGTTGGGAGTTCGGCGTCAATCAGAACCCGAAAAGCAAGGCAGACGGCGATTTTGCCAAAAGCGTGAAAGGCGTTGATGCCACCAAGCGCAATGAAATGACGTTCATCTTCGTCACACCGCGCAGGTGGGCGGGCAAAGACGAGTGGGTGAAAGCACGCAAAAAGGAGAAGCAATGGAAGGACGTTCGGGCCTACGATGCGAGCGACCTTGAGCAATGGCTTGAGCAATCCATTCCCGGTCAGACGTGGTTCGCCAACGAAACCGAGCAGGATGCGCATGGCGCGATCGCGCTCGATGAGGTTTGGAAAATTTGGGCGGCCGACTGCGAGCCGCAATTAAAGCATTCGCTGTTTGACGACGCGCTTACCGCTTACCGTTCGACCTTGAAACGCGCCGTCACGTCTAACCAATGCAAGCCAATCATCATTTCAGCGGACTCGCGCGACGAGGCCCTTGCGTTTCTTAGCGCCGGGTTCGCCGCCGACGATCCGGATCTCGGAAGCTTCCGAGATCGTGTGATCGTATTTCGCGAGACAGGCACGCTCAGCAAGCTTGCTGCGCAGGTCTCGAACTTCATTCCTGTGATTTTGTCGCGCGAAGTCGAAAAAGAGTTCGCGCCCTACCGCGCTTCGATGCCTTCCTTCATCGTCTATCCGCGCAACGCCACCACCTCCGATCCGGACATCACGCTCGAAACGCTGAACTACGAGGCGTTTGAGAAAGCGCTTGGGGATATGGGGATCGGCCACGAGCGCGTGCAAACGCTCAGCCGGGAGACGGGCCGTTCGCTGACCGTGCTTCGCCGTCGGCTCTCGCAACTGCCAGCCATTCGGAAGCCGGATTGGGCGGAAGACAAGAAGATCGCCGCGCAGATCGCGCCCTTCCTTCTCGCTGGTGCGTGGAAGGCCGATAACAAGGCCGATCAGGCAATGCTTGAAGCGCTTTCGGATGATATCGATTTTGATGAACTCGAACGCCGTCTCAATGACCTGCTGCCGCTGGAAAGCGCTCCCGTGTGGCGGGTCGGCGCGTACCGCGGTGTCGTCTCCAAAATCGACGCGCTTTTCGCCATCAAGGACGTAATCCTTGAAGCCGATCTTGAGCGGTTCTTCACCGTCGCAAGCTTGGTACTGGAAGAACCCGATCCGGCGCTTGAATTGCCTGAAGACAAACAATGGGCGGCGGGCATCTATGGCAAGTCGCGTGAAATCTCCGGTGCGCTGCGAGATGGCATCGCGGAGTCCTTGGTGCTGCTTTCTGTGTACGGCGCTGAACTGTTCAAGGGACGTTTGAACTTCAACAGCGAATGGCGCGCTGAAAAGCTCGTGCGGGAAATCTTGGAGCCGCTCACGCTTCACACGTTGGAATCGCAGTCGAGCGATCTTCCTCTCTATTCCGAGGCGGCCCCGGAACCGTTTCTTTCGATCATCGAAACTGACCTAAAGACCGAGGAACCAGCTTCGCTCGCGCTGATGAAGCCTATGTCTAATGCGATTTTCGGCCGGTCGCACCGGACAGGCCTGCTGTGGGCACTCGAGAATCTCGCGTGGTCGGCGCGACTCTTCATGCGTACCGTCCTCGTTCTCGGCAGGTTGGCCGAGCGGGCTATCGACGATAATTTGGTCAACAAGCCGTCATCGAGTTTGTCGGCGATCTTTTGCTCTTGGATGCCGCAAACGAGCGCCGATCTCGAAGCGCGGAAAAAGGCTCTGTCAAAACTCGCGGAAACCTTTCCCTCGGTTGCTTGGCCGATATTGATCGAACAGTTCGAGCAAGGTTCTCGTGTCGGGCATTTCAGCCACAAGCCGCGGTGGCGGCCCGACGGACACGGCTATGGGAATGTGGTCACACGAAAGGAAGGTAACGAGTTTGCCATTCATGCGCTGCATACGGCACTCGCATGGCCGAACCACATGCTCTCAACTATCAGCGACTTGGTGCAGAATCTCGATGGCCTCGACGACTCGTTGAGACCGAAAGTTTGGGATGTCGTTGACGATTGGATCAAGGACGCCAACGATGCGGATCGTGCCGCCCTTCGCGAGAAGATCAGGGTTTCTACGTTTACGAGACGCGCGTTACGGCGGCGGAAGCTGGAACCCGAACGCGGCGTAGATGAACGCGCACGCGCCGCATACGAAGCTCTTGAGCCTATCGACCCTGTGCTGCGTCACTCTTGGCTGTTCAAACAAGCTTGGGTGGATGAATCCGCAGACGAGATTGCCGCCGACGAGCCCGACTACGAGAAGCGCGAAGAACGCATTTCCCAGCTTCGCCAGTCGGCCATCGAAGAAGTGCTCGCGTATGGCGGTATCAGTGAAGTTTTTCGTCTCGCTGAATCAGGACAGGCGCAACATACTGCGGGGTGGTATTTGTCGAAGGCTATTACTGACCTCGCTTCCCTCAAAGCAGCACTTCTAGAAATCGCCGACGGTCGACCCGTTAGCGGGGGTAAGGCATCCTTCATTGGTGGCGCACTTAACGAGGCTACCAGTCGCAAGCTGGGATTGCTCGAACGTTTAATTGCTGACCAACCCGATGAAGTCATGCTTTCGATCCTGCTCATCGCTCCGTTCGAGCAATCCACTTGGGATGTGGTGGAAACGCTGAGCGACGATCTGCAATCTTGCTATTGGCAGGACATCGCGCCCGGCTGGAACCGAACCGACGACGATGTGCGATATGCCGTCAGGAAGCTTGTCGAAGCGGGCCGACCGCGTGCCGCCTTCAACTTCGCTCAATTCGACCTCAAGAAATTGCGCGCCCAAGACGTGTTTGACCTGCTCAAGGCGATCGCGGGTGGTTCGAATGAGACGTCGAAAACCTATTTGCTCGACCCGCACCATCTCCGCGATGCCTTCAAGCTGTTGAACGCGAGCGGTCAGATGGACACCGATGAGATGGCAGGCCTCGAGTTCCAGTTCGTCGACATTTTCGACGAAGACAATGAGGTTGGGCTCGTGAACCTTGAGCGCCGGATCGAAGCGCACCCGGAGCTGTTCGTTGAGGCCGTCAAGTATAGCTTTATCCGCGATGACGACGGGGAAGACGCGTCCGAACCGGAACTGACAGAGACGCAACGCTCGAACAGGGCGAGCTCGTGCTACAGAATGCTGGACCGCCTCCGCCAAACTCCTGGCCATGATGATGGCGGAGCGCTCGTCGCGGATCGTATCGTCTCTTGGGTGGAGCAGGTTCGCGCCGGGTGCACAGCGATTGCAAGGGGCGACATCGGAGATCAGATGATTGGCAAGCTCTTGTCGCACGCGCCGAAAGCGGAGGACGGCATTTGGCCCTGCCTTCCGGTTCGCGATGCGCTCGAGCAGGTCATGAACGAGCATTTGTCTCGCGGCCTTACCATCGCGATGCGTAACTCGCGGGGGGTGCACTGGCGGGGAGAAGGCGGGGCTCAGGAGCGTAGTATCGCCGCCAAATACGCTGGCTGGGCGCAGTCGATGGAATACACGCATCCTCGCGTCGCAGCGATTCTGCGCGGTCTTGAAGCGAGCTACCTGCGTGAAGCTGATTGGGAAGACAACGAAGCGAAGATCACGCGCCGGATGCGTTACTGATGACAGGCAACGATCCAACCTCAGCCTCCGAAGTCATCACGCGCACGACGATTCATGATATGCCGCGGGATGCGACTTTCAAGCAAGTGCGGACGAGAATTTCGGACGCCGGACGCCGCCGCCTTCTTAGCTGGGGCATGGATTTCGACAGCCGTGCGATGACTCTAGGCACGAAGATCGAGGAGCATTGGGAACCTCAGGTCAAGGAGATGTGGGCGGCCAATCAAGAGCACATTCGGCAGAGCTTAATCGCGCAGTTTGGCGAGCAAGCCATCGATCAAAAGGTTGAGAATTTTCTCTGCATCGGTGCCAAGCCGATGTCGGTGATTGCCTATCACAACCGCTTTTTTGAGCAGGTGCGGCGCTCCTTCGTGATGCTGGACTATTACCCCGCTCTCGTCGGCGCATGCGCTTTGGGAGAGCGCATTCTCAATCACCTGATTTTGGACATGCGCGACTTTTTCAAAGGAACACCCGAATACAAGCAGGTCTACCGGAAGGACTCGTTCGACAAGTGGGAGGTACCCATCGACACGCTTGAGGCTTGGGGCATTCTGCTACCCGAAGCAGCGGCCGAGTTCCGTGCGCTCAAAGTTCTTCGGCATCGCTCGATTCACTTCAACGTCGGCACTTACTCAACGCTTCGCGCAGACGCGCTAGCCGCTGTTATCCATGTGAGCACAATCATCGAACAGCAGTTCGGGAGTTTTGCGGTGCGACCGTGGTTCATCTCCGGCACCAAGGGACATGTCTTCATCAAAAAGGGATGGGAAACTCACCCCTTCATACTGACCTACTTCGTGCCAAATTGCCCATTTGTCGGGCCGCTTTTCGGCATGGCCCCAGTTCAGAACGGGGCTTGGAATATTTTCGACAAAGCCGATTACGGCGACGGCGCATGGACTGATGAAGAGTTCGCGCGAGAGTATAATGAGCGCGACCCGAAACAAGTCGTCACGGGCCGGTCTCAGGAGCGTTCGTACCTAGCCTCCGCAACGCTGGTTCATCGTCGAGGAGAGGAATGACATCTTTCGACTTCGACCGCGTTGGCCGCTACGTTTCGGAAAGGAGCGGGAAGACGCTAAGCTCGCCCCCCGTTCCGGGGTGGAGAGGCTAATGAGTGGTTTGATCGATGCACTCCCCCGAACAAAGCCGCACCAAGACATCGAACATCAGAACCCGATGAATAATGACAGGTCAGCAGCGCACCGCCTAAGGTCGAGGCAGCGGCAAATCGCCGAATACCCAGCGAAAAATGAGATTCAGGAAAATCGATGAAGATTCAATCGACATGATTAAGCGCCTAATCGCCGAAAACGCGGTCGGCCGGGCGGACGCCGTTAAGAATCCAAAGGGCTCGGCGCGCGGTAAATACAACCGCCGCAAGCAATCGCTCGCGCATGCGCTGCAGCAAATGCGCATCGCCATTGATGATCTGACCGAGCAGAAGGGCACATTGTACAAGCGCGACGAGGTCGAGACGCTCCAGGCCGCGATCAACGAGTTGATCGAGAAGACCGGCTTGATCGCGCCCAGCCAGGAACCGGCTTTACAAGAGGAACTTGACGGGTTCATGGACATGCTCACCAATGCGAAGCCGTGGATGCCCCCGTCGAGAAAGCAAATGGAGGCGCTGTTCTCCGAACTCGGCCTCACTTATGTTCCCGACGAGGACGATGCCGGGGATTAGGATGGCGCCCCAGCTGCCTGATCCCCACCCTGGCGAGCCATGGATGATCGGTTTTGGGGAACACAACGGTTGGCCGCGAACGACCGACCGTAGCCGCGATGCTGATGGACCGCTTCGACCGGCGCGAACGGCAGCTTCAATCATTACCGGAGGTTCATCGGGAACGGAGTATCGTCCGACTTTGGTCGCCAATTGCCGGTCTCTTCTTCTGGCTTCTAAAAGCTCTCCGGGAGAAGCATCATTTCGTTTCGCAGTCCGGGTCGGCTCATCATCTCGGCGACTTCTGTCAGCCGCTCTGCCATTGATGCGAGCAGTTCGGTTTGAAGTGCCCGCAATTTTTCGCCACCGGCAAAGGGCGGGGCGAAAAGATCGCTGCGTCCTAAGCCATTCAGTAACTTGAGAAGCTCCCAGTCGCGGAGCACCTGGATTGTCCCCGTTTCATCCTTGAACGCTGCGATGACGATCCGCGTGATCGACTGGTCCTGGCCAGTGACCTGGTCTTCGACGGACGCAATCAACAGGGGGCGATCTAGCCGAGCGCAAGTGGCGAGGCATGCTTCGGTTCGTTCTCCCTCTTTGAGAGCCCGATCAAAGAGTACGTGACCGATGCCGAGAAGACGTGTTGGTCCTTCCGACGCGCCTAACTTCGCATGACGGTCAAACATCAACCCCTTGTAGCGTGGCTGCATAGCATAGTCTTCATCGACCCAGGGTTCGGGCGCAATCACTTCGAACCCTTCGTCACGGCGCAACACTCGACGGCCTTGATGTTCCATCGTCATGATGAAGAAGCGTTCGAGGTCCGGTAGATCGACCTGTGGTAGATTGCGGCCAACCGAAGCAAAGTCGAAGCGCGCCACGTTGCCGAGCATAGATTTGACCTTTCGGACCAGATCCTCTCCGCCGATAGTTGCGCTCTCGCGATTGAACCACTCATCAAGACTTTCGCGAGGACGTGCTTGCCCCTCTGCAAACAGCTGTTCGAAGGTGCCAGGCGCCGTCATGCCGATCACCAGCTGGCTGATGTCTTCCCGCTCATCCATCGCCACGTCGAGCGTACGCTGAATGCGTTCAAGCTTGGTATTGAGCAGGTCCCAAATGCGGGCTTCGACCGTGTCGGGGTTGCGCAGAATATAAACCTGAACAGGCCGGGTTTGGCCATAGCGCGACAATCGCCCCACTCGCTGATGCAGCCGCATCGGATTCCAAGGCATGTCGACATGGATTAGGGTGGCGCAGCGCTCCTGCAAGTCGATCCCCTCGCCGGCCGCTTCTGTTGACACCAGGAAGCGCACTTTACCGCCGTTGAACGCCTCGGCGGCCGCATCGCGCGCCCAGCTTCTCGGGCCCCGCGTGCTGTCTTCGCGAGCGAGGTCGTCGAGCCGCTCGTCGCCATTGATGAATGCGCAGCAACCATGTCCGAAGCGAGCGTGGAGCGCATCTACCACCATAGCCTGCGTAGCCTTGTACTCGGTGAAGAGCAGCACGGGTTCGCTCGGCGGGAGTTCACTTTCGATCAGCTCAACAAGTCGGTCGATTTTGCGTTCCTGTCGGATCGGCTCTGCCAGTTCGAGCAGCTCTTCGAGGCGGGCGACTTCATCGTCCATCAATTCGGCCAACATTCGGCCCCATGCATCTTCGTCGGCGCGCGCGCGGTCATCGAGTGTATCGTCCCCATCGCCTTCGGAAATTGTCGCAGCGGGTGGGCGCATAGACTCAGCCAACTCCGCCAGTCGTGCACGCCGCTTTGCGAGCGCATTACGAATTGCAGCAATTGAGCTGGCCGCCAGCTTCTGCAGAGCGATCAAGAGCAGCATTCGTTGAGATTGCGCGCGCGCTCCAAGAGTGGAGGCATAAGCACGGCCATCGATAATGAAGGCGCTCAGCGTGTCATAGAACGCCCGCTCCTCTGGGCTGAAGCTATACTCGCGCGAGCTCACCGTGATCGGGGTGAATAGACGCTTGCCATTTAGATCTGTGACTGTCGCCTTGTTGTTCCTGATCATGTAGTCTGGGAGCCGTGCAAGCTGCTCATCAGGATCGCGATCAGGTCCGAAGACTTCGCGGTCGAGCAGGCTCAGAAGGGACAGAAAACCATGATCCTTGCCCCGATGGGGGGTGCCCGTGAATAGTAAGAGAGATCCAATCCGGCGCCGCTCTTCCATGGCGCGTAGCAATTGAAATGAGAGAGTCTCGCCGGTCCGTTCGTCGGTATTCAGGTGGTGAGCTTCATCTACCACGACCGCGTCCCAGGCATCGGCGGCAAGAAATCGGCTTGTGTCTTCCCGGTCTTCGGTAATTTCCCGACGCAGAGTGTGGATCGAAGCGACGACCATGTTCGCTGTATCCCAGAAATCAACCTGCCCGGTATCAACAGCCCGGTCATATACCTGCAGCCGGATGTCGAACATGGTCCGCATGCGCTTCTGCCACTGCGGTACCAGCTTGGCGGGGGCAAGGATGAGTAAGCGGCGCACTTGCGCGCGGGCGACCAACGGCATGAGCACGAGCCCGGCCTCGATCGTCTTTCCGAGGCCAACATCGTCGGCGACCAGCCAGCGGAAAGGGTAGCTACGGTTAACCCGGTGGCAGACCCAGAGCTGGTGCGGCAGGAGCTGCACACGCGAGCGGGAAAACACCCCCCACTGATCGTTGACCGAACGGATCGCCAGTGCGCTGGCTCGCAGCAGTGCATCAGCGCTTGGGTCGAGCGTGCCAGTCGAAAGCGCCTGTTCCAGCGATCGTACTGGCGACAGTTGCTCGCGCGGGACCTGCTGAATTGCAGGCCCAAACCGGACGAGTATGAATTCACCCATGTCGGCTAGAACGTGACCAGTTCCGTGGCGCGGGTGGCTTACCGGTGTGTTCTGGGAAAAGGGCTCAGGCATCATCGTCCTTGTCTTCGTCGAGATCGTCACCAGACCAGCCTTCGCCCACGGCATTGTATAGAATGTTGTTCAATCTGTCGCGGTGCTTGGCCAAGGTGATGATGTGCAGAGGCAAGTCCCCATCGCCATTGAAGCGAGCTTCGTCTCCAATGCGACAGTGAACGGCGTCGTGCAGGTTGCGTCCGGCATCTACGCCGTGATCGAAGGATCCCGTGCCGAGCCGCTGCATTAACCTTCGGACCCGGTCCGCCGTGCTCCAGCCATATGGCAACACTATTTCGGCCTGAGCCTGTGAATAGATCCCCTTCCGCGCCAGTTCGCGCAAAACCCAGTTCGCTCCTATCCCCAGCGACCGGGTCAGAGGGGGAGCGAAAATGCCCATGCGTCCGGCCGCAGGCGAGGAGCCTGGGCGCAATTGATTCCCGAGACTGACCGGGCCCTCCTGCTGGATTATCGCAGGCAGTTTCCTAAACAACTTGCGATAATCATCGAGGTGACGGGCGATCAGGCATAGATCTGTTAGGCAGCGGCGCCAGATCATATAGTCTTCGCGAGCGTCTGGTTCGCTCCAAGCCCGAAGGCGGTCCACGAAGGGCTCAAGGTTGTCGGCAGCTGGATTAATCGTTGAGAGGCGGTGCCACCAGCCCTCGGTCATCGCATTCGTTACGAAGCTCCGGGACTGGTCTGGTTTGATACGCCCAAGGGTCTGGAATGTCGCCAGCGCAAGAAGGGTAAACCAGGCTTCAGCGCTGTCCTCTTGTAGATCGTCGAACGAAAAGCCATCCTCTGGATAAACACTGCGCTCATACGCAGGAATCAGCACTGCGCGTTCCCTCTTCCACCAATCTGCAATTTCCAGAAGGGCAGTCTCGGCGTCAGTAGGCGTTCGCAGCACCGCACCAGGAGCGGCTGAGGGTGAAGTGCCATAGTAGCCAAGCTTGGCAAGCAGGCGCATACGCGCCTCATATTCAAGTGTTTGTAGCAGCGGGTAGTCGGCCAATGCGGCCCCAGTGGGAAGCCACGTCGCGGCTTCGGTCAACACATTCACGGTGCGCTGATCAGCATCAACAAGGTAACAAAGTAGCGCCCGTTGCCTTTCCTGCGAGGCTGTTGCACTCCTTGCCCACCCCTTCCATACGGCTTCATTGTGGCCTGCCTGCTCGCGTGCGAACATGGCTAGCTTCAACCCGTCTTGGCTGTAGTCTAAAGCCAATCTACCTGCGGCTGATGCGAAGTCGGCGCGCGCTCGCTCGTCTGGATCGTCGCTTTGCGGGAATGCCAGCAAGCGGATTGGCTGCCATGAACCGTCTTGTGCCTTCCAGTTCCGCTCCCGCAGAATGCTACGCAACGCTTCGTCTTCTTCCTTGGATGCTGCTGCCCGGAGCTCCTCATCAATCGCTGGGGACAACAACTCTGCGAGAGCGGGATCGATGCCGATTTCGGGAGCGACAAGTTCGATGAGTTTAGGAAGATCCAGCGCCTTTCCTCGTGGCAAATCGAGCCTGCCCAGCAAATCTGCCGTGTCCTTGCTGATCATGCTCTCGCGCCATGGATCAAGTGCAGACCACTCCTGCAACAGTCGGTGAACTTCCCGGAAGGCAAGCGCTCCGTCGAGCCGCCACGAAATATCAGCCGCGCGAGCGGTTCCACCAAAGGCCAGCGGAACAACTGGGCACTGCGCCATTAGCAGGGCCAGTCCGCGGCCTTGGCCATGAAGCTCACGTTGAGGCTCACCTGACTCAAGATCGGGGACGAACAACCCGATCAGGGCTTGCCAGAAGGCATCCTTGCTGTCCGGAGCTATGCCCAGCTTGCTGGCCAGATCGTCCCAGTTCGTTTCGCTGGCTTCATGCAGTGCGATGAGTCGTTCGGCCAACCGCTGGCCAAGTCGTGCAAAAAGCGCTTCGTTCTCTTGGGCTGAGCCGGAAAAGTGACTGCGACCAGGATCGACCGGAAATGGTCCTTCCATCAGCCATGCGCCCTTCCGGGCAACGCCTACAAGCGGGACCAAATGCCAGAACTGGGCGACATCCCTAAGCAAAGCGTAGGGTCCATTGCGTCCGATAGCGACGAATAGTCGAAAGCCTTCGGCGAGGTCGAAGCGCAGTGCCTGCCGTCCGCGATCGAGGGCTACACCTGCCACGCCGCTAATCAACTCGCGGACATCATTGCCGAAACAGGCCGGCTCCTGAGTTCCGTCGATCAGTTTGATTTCGCCGCTGCGCCCCAAGGCGGCGAGCAAGGGCGCGGCGTCGCAGAAAGCCTCCCACGCTGCTTCAGCTTCCGGACGGTGGTCAGCAGCGATTGGGATGTCGATCAACGTCGCCTTGCGGCCGCGGTCGTTATAGGGTCCGGCCTCGGCTTCTCCTTCCTCCCAAGCGATTGGCAACATGCCGCCAGCAATACGCAAGGTCACCCCGGCGCTTGCAAGTCCCACACTGTCCGACAGCATATGCACTGTCTTGAAGCCCAGCCCGAAGCGGCCGGTGATAGCATCTCCCTCTTTGGCGGAATGACTGACTGCGAGCATGTGTGCCAAATCGCGTTCATGCCCTTCGCGCTCAGCCTTTTGTCTGTCAGGTCCGGGCTGGTTGATGGGTCTTCCCCAGTGGATGAGGCGGATACGATCAAGCCTGCCATCCTCTTCCCGTTTTGCTTCAACCTGAACTCGGACTTTACCCTTGTCGTCCCATTGCACCTGTGCATCGACCGCGTTCTGATATAGTTCAAAGAGGACGCGGTCAGGTCGATAACCCATCTCCTTGATCTTGGTGCGCATGGCCTCGAGCAATTCGGCCGCGCCTTGCGGAGATTGTGCCGCCTCCCACAGCCCATCGCGCGCTGCTTCCGGGTCGGAGTATTTTGCGCGGTGATAGGCTGCAACAGCTTGGCGGATCACGTTGCCAGTTCGGATACCTTCCAACCTATCATGCAGCACCTCGCGCAATTCGTGGCGGGCATCCTCGAGCGAAACCTGATCACTGCCGAGATACCTGTCCAGCAGATCCAGTAGAGCCTGGCGCTGCTGGGGCCACGCCAGCAGCAAAGCGGGCGCGAAGTCATGCACGAATTGACGGAGCAAGGCTTTGGCCTCGTCGGCGCTGTTTGGATCGACATGCCCGAGCACAAGCTCCCACACGACTACTCGGGAATCGATGTCTTGCCGGGTTCGTTCGCGCTGTCGGCATTGGATCAGTAAGGCATCGCCGCGGCCGGATAGCGGAGCCTTGAATAGTGTGCCCGCGATCGAGCGTACCCAAGCCATCCCGCCGTCAGGAAAGCGGACTTCAAACCGCAGTTCTTCCAGTCGTTTAGGAAGCGCCGTTGGGTCGAGATCCAAGGCGGCGGGCACTTGGTCAAGGTCGTAGGCAATACGGTCGAAGGCTAATTGTCCCTGCCACAGGCTTGCCAGCTCGCGTGTTTCCTCACCTCGGCCTGTCATCGCCAGAGCAAGCAGAATGCCATCTCCGACATCGTGCTTTACCAATGGGCCGAACGCGCGCTCTAGCGCTTGTGCCAGAGGCATTTGGCTATCAAGTTCGGCGTCCGTAAGAGCTGAGACATCTGGGACATCGACACAAGCAGCATAGCGGCGCTCCAGTAGGGCTTCAGATGCAAGAGCCGCGGCATCATGGGTCACCGTATCGGCTCTCACGAAGTTGTCATTGCCGTTCGGAACCAAAAGGTCGGCCGGTAGGTGGCCATTGGTCATCTTCAGCTCGGCGATATTGGCCTTGAAACCGGCAAGATGTAGCCGGCGGGCGACCTGTTCATTTGCGCCCCTTTCAGCCAGCCCAGCCAGGGCATTCATTTGTGTCAGGACCGTCGCAGGTTCTGGCCTTGGCAGGGTTCCCGCCAGTGCAATTAGGTCGGTATCGGGGAAGTCCTCTGTCAGCGCGGATGCGAGCAATGTCCAAATACCGCTGCCCATTGCATGCATTCCGAGCCCATCCCCGGCACGGGCGATGCGGCGCAGATCCTCAAGGTGGAGTGCTGCATCAAGGCACAGACCTCCCACGTGCGCCTCAGCGAGGGATTGAAAGGCTAACGCAAACGAGCTTTGCCGGTCCGGCATTATGCCCGCCAAGCGCTCGCGAACTGTCTCGTCGCGCAAGGAAGCGGGTAGTTGATTGGAACAAAGCAAGCCATCGTTCGTGCCGATAAGCTCAGCCCAGACATTTTCGGCCGGTGTGGGCAGCTCAAGTACTTGCGCAGGCTGCCATGCCTTCCCGTTTGCGCCGATCCATGCGGTATCGCGCAAGGCGTCGGTTAGGTCGGCCCCAATGTTGCCGGTGGCCTTGATCGCCTCACAGATTTCAGCGGTCAGCTTGTCTGGATCGGGCGCCGCCAGTGCCGTACGAATGATTGCATTCGGACCCCATTTGTCGATCAACCGGTTCTGCCGGGCGCTAGCGGCTTGGTCGGGCCATAGATCCGCCAGTCTCGCAAAGCTGGCGAGGCTCGCGGGCACCTGCGCGCGTTGACCCAGAAATAGGGCAGTCGCCGGATGGAGAGTGTCATCGTGAACGCTGCGATTGAGCGGCAGGTGCCTCAATACGGCATCGTCGATAGTTGACTGCAGCAGAGCTTGGGCAGTCGCCGCGTCAATCGGCGGCAGGGTTCCCTGACAGCGAGCGTCGTCCAGCCAGTGCCCCAACAATGTAATATCTAGAGGCTTGAGGCCAACTTTGTCGCGGACCTTGTGAAGCTCTTTCGCAGTGGCTGAAGAGATAAAACGCGCTTGACGGTCCGGGCACAAGCGATCGACGAGCTGATCAAGCGCCTCGCTGAAGCCGGTCAACTCTATGAGCTCAACGTCACCACCTAATTCCGTATCCTGCGTGATGAGGCGCCGCAGATCGTCGACCGACGCATGGTCGCGCAAAAACTCGGCCAATTCTCCGCATCTCGCAGGATCACCATAGCGTTGCGCCCGCTGCACTACGGCTACCAGGCTCTCTTTGCGGTTGGTCGACGCGCAACCCTCAATTCCTCCGTCACGCAAATCCAATCGGTAAATGGCAGGGGCAGCAACCGCCTCGGCGAGGAGGTCCAGTTTCGGGTTGGGTCCAGCATCGAAAAGCAGGCCATTGTTCTGTAGGGTCAGAACGGTTTCAAGTGACAGGCGTTCAGCCGCCGAGTTCTGCATCTGGTGAGCAGGAATGACCTTAAGGTATCGCCCAGTTTCATTCCGCGCGAGCTCTTCAAACCGGGGGCCGTTGCGCAATACTTGGCCGACCATGGTAGCAGCTTGAAGGCCTGCTTGCCCGCCTTGGATAAGCTGAGGTTCAAGAGCGCTTAGCAACGCGACTGCCTTGCTGAGGCTTATTGTAGGCTGGAGGGGGACCGGACCATCCAACCAGATCGACTTTACCGGCAGGGCAGCGGCGGCCAATGCTGCAATAACGGGACGGCTATCGATCGAAGGCGGAAGGAAAAGAAGTTGCTCTGGGGGCAGATGCCGAACCACCGCTTTGAGGCGATCTGCTGCTGCAAAACTCTGATCTACACCCGAGCACGCCAACCGGAATTGATCGGCAAGGGCCTCGCGGGTCAGGGGGCCAGCTTGACCTTCCAAGAGCGCGCCAATGGTTTCGGCTACTGGTCCCTTTGTAAATGCGGCAGGCCCGACTTTACGGACAATTTCCGCGAGCTCACTGTCGGGCCAAGTCGGCGCGGTTTCAGCCAATACCGTGCCAAAGCACAGCGTCAGCCCCCGAGAAGTGCACCAAGCCTCGAGGCTTGGAATTGCCTCCTTAAGCCGCGGAAGTGTCGTCGTTGTGCCTACCGGTACAGGGCGTAACCCATCTGCTTGGACTACCTGCCATGCGGGTGTGCTGCTGCCTGCCCAGCAGCGAGCGAGAGCCCTTCCTCTGCAAGCATCGGCGGCATTCTTCATCCACCACCATCTGTCATCGCGAGCGGTTAGGGCATGAACCAATGCATAGCGTTCCTGATCGCTGTCTAGGGCAGCGAAGCCATCAGCCAAGGCATCCAGAATGAGCGGTAGGGTTGCCTCGCGTCGTAACGTTTCATTCCAGAGGGATTCGATGGTCCCATCTTCAGAGTTGATTGAGCGGCGGTCGCTAGACACGAAGAAATGTCCGTGCAGCAACAGTTCGATAATCTCACTGCCTACTGGCAATTCCAGATCGAGCAGCGGCTCGCCCACAGGCAGATAGACGACATCGCGAATTCTAAGCCTTGGGCGATTATCGCTAGCCATACGGCGGCAAACTATTACCGCCCCGTGCGGTTCAGCATCAGCACGCACTGGCTCGTCGTAAAGATCGAACGTAGTCGGCCAGTCGCCCCGCTCCTTGAGGCTGATTGCATGCCCGGAAGTGAGACGCGTTTCGCGGCCACAAAAGTGGATCAGCCCTTGAGGCCCATTGAAGCTGCCAGTCAGCCTACGATCTGCGACGGCTGTGTTGGGGGAAGACAGGGCGGTAAAGGCACCCTGTCGTTCATAGCGTTTCGTGTTGCCTTGAGGCTGAACAATATCAAGCACCGAGATGTTGCGCAGACAGCACAGCACCGACGACAGTTCTTCACTGTTTATCAGCTCGTCAATCGCACTTTCTGGCGTCCATTCAGCTCTAGTGAGTGACAATCCTCCGCCCGGCGTCAAGATCTTGCTGCGCAGCGGTACGGCTATCACCATGCCGCCATCCATTTCGTTCGCCTTGGCCCAGTCATCGAGCAAAGCGACATCAACGGCTTCGACATATCGCCACGCCTCGCCAGCGTTCCTCGCGGCGGGAATCTCCTCAAGCGGGTTGAGTATCTGTAATCGAGGCTCGGCGGCCGGCCCATTTGGTCCGACGAGACGGGCCTGAGCCAAGAAGGCATCGCAAAGATGAAATATAGCCTTCTGGCCCAAGCCGAAGCGTCCGACCGAGGCAGCATCACCGCCCTTGGTGCCGCCGCTTGATCGATTCAGTGCGTCAAAGTGAGCATTGGTTACCGGCCCGTCGTTTGCAATGATAAGTCCGGGGGCTTGAAGCAGTGGATTACGGGCATCGTTGAACCCGCTGTGGCCACATATGACGATCCTTCTCGCTTTCGCATCATCGGCGTTCTGAATGAGCTCTTTGAACACTGGGAAGCCCGACCTGTAGCGGTCCCGCAACAAGTTCTTGAGCTCTGTGACGATCGCAGTCTGAGGGGTCTGATAGGCGGTCATACTTTATTGATTCCAAGACGAATGGATAGCCAGTGGGCTGAGACTGTTGCTGCTACGAATGCAGCCTCCCGCACCGACTGGTTGGGCATTAGGTGGACGCAGGTTGGACTTCACACGCCCGATCAAAGGGCTCGAGCCCTTCAAACTCCACTTCTGCGCAATACCCGCGCCAGAGCGGGCTGTTAGGATCATCGGCTGATGCGAAGCTGACTGACGCGAAATGGCCGCGTCCGCTCATCTGGGCGACGTTCCTTGCGATCTCGTCTCGGTAGGCGGGAGGCTGCGCTTTGAGCTCAGGAAATCGGGCTGCGCGTACGACGACCCATTCAGGCCCTTGTGCCATGTCGGCGACGAACCAGATGTTTGGATCGACCTGCGGATTTGAGTTCGATGACATGATCTCATAGCCGCGCCCTTTCAGGGCGTTTCGAACCACCTGAACCGCAAAGTCGAGCAACTCCCAGTCGGTCATGGCGACTTGTTCTTCGGACACCAGTGTCGAAGGATCGACGGGTTTCCCGTCGCGCAAATCGATCAGGCCCCAGCCCGGCCTGTCAGGTTCCCACCCTCTCAAGGTACGGCGCATCGGCATAAGACAGGGATAGCCGTTCCAGCCTTCGGCCACCGACATCAGACCTTCGCGGCTTCCGGGCACTTCGGCCCGCTCATCGACATCCTCGAAGCGGATGAAGAACACTTGGTTGCCGAGCCGGAAAGAAAGGTGCTCAAGAAAGGGCGGGCGAGGTTCTACCTTGAGCCAGCTGTGCAGCCCGTCCTCAAAGAAGCTCTGAATGTGGCTACCGACCGCGTGCCACATTGCGAGGAAATCGCGCGAAGGGTCGGCCATCGTAATTTCGTGCATCAGGGATAATCTCCCAAGAATCGGCCAAGGACAGCTGAGGGAAGACTATCGATCATAACTGCGACAAATCCGGTCGCTCGCCTTTTTCTGCGTTCCATCATTCAGGCAACGCTAATTGGAAGCGTCTGGGAAAACGAGATAAATATTGTCGGGAAATGTCTTATGGCGCAATGATTATGGCGATGCCTACATTCGATCCCCTCCACCCCGAACTCCTCAAAGACAAGCAGCGCGCCTTGCGTGATGGCTTTGCCTTGCCTTTGACCCTGCGGGTGCACCGCGCGCTAAGCTGGTTGCTCAGAGCGCATCGCGAGGAGGAAGACCTCGATACCCGGTTCATTCACCTGTGGATCGGCTTCAACGCCGCCTATGCCGGTGATCTCGAGCGCGCGCTTGAGGACGACGAAGGGGAGGGTCGCCGTCCCGGCGCTGCGACCGAACGCGAACGCTTTGATGGCTTTTTCTGCGATCTCGTAAGGCTGGATACCGGCGGCCGTCTCTACAAGGCGCTTTGGACGCGCTTCCCGCAGGAAATCCGGATTTTGCTCGACAACCGCTATGTCTTCGCACCTTTCTGGAAACACCATGGTGGTCTTCCGGGCGGGGCAGGGTGGGAAATCACGTTCGAGGCGGCCAAGCGCGCCGCCAATGTAGCACTGGCGGCGGGTGACACGCCGGTGGTGCTCTCGATCCTGTTCGACCGGCTCTATGTCTTGCGCAACCAGCTGCTCCACGGCGGCGCCACCTGGAACAGCGCCGCCAACCGGTCGCAGGTGCGCGATGGCGCCGCGATCCTTGGTCACCTGCTGCCTCTGTTCATCGACCTCATGATGGACAACCCCGACGAGGACTGGGCGATGCCGATGTATCCGGTAATCGAGGAGTGAACGACCAATTCTGTCGTGATGAGGTTGTAGGAAACGCGGCATGACGCAGACTCGCAAAGCCACACGCCGTTTCGGCCTCTCCAAATCCAAGATCACGGCCTTCGAGCAGTGCCCCAAGAAGCTATGGCTCGCGACGCATCGGCCGGAATTGGCCGAGCAGGACGAGGGCGCTGAGGCGCGCTTTGCGACCGGCAATGCCGTGGGCGAGATCGCCTGCGCGCTCCACCGAGGCGGGGTGATGGTCGATCCCCCGTCGCTCTCCGAAGCTCTGGCCAAGACGTCCTCGCTCATTTCAGGCGGGCACCCCGGCCCGATCTTCGAGGCGACCTTCGAACATGACGGCGTGCTGGTGCGGGTCGATGTGCTGGAGAAGCTCGAAGGCGGGGGCTGGGCGGCGGCCGAGGTCAAGAGCTCGGGCAAGGTCAAGGACTACCACCGCGGCGATCTCGCCACGCAGGTCTGGGTGATGCGTGAGGCGGGGATCGAGCTGAAGCGAGCCGCCATCCGTCATATCGACACCAGCTTCGTCCTGTCTCGCGAAGGCGACTATGCCGGGTTGTTCACCGATGCGGACCTGCTCGGCGAGCTGGAAGGCACTATTGCCACTCGCCCGGCGCTGGTGGCCGAGGCACGCGCCACACTGTCCGGCCACGAGCCCGAACGCGAAATGGGAGATCATTGCAGCGCGCCCTTCGCCTGTGAATTCGTCGCTTATTGCAGCCGAGGCTTGCCGCAGGGTCCCGAATGGCCGGTGACCGTGCTCCCCTACGGCGGCGGCAAGCGCTGGCTGGAGCGCGGGGTCGAGGACTTACTCGATCTGGCCGAATCCGACCTGAACGACCGCCACGCCCGCATCCTGGCCGCCACCCGTGACGGCATCCCATTCCACGACGCCGAAGGGGCGCGCAAGGCCATGGCCGGGTGGGGTTGGCCGCGCGCATGGCTCGATTTCGAGACTGTCGCTCCGGCCGTCCCGCGCTGGGTGGGCACGCGGCCGTATCAGCAGATCCCGTTCCAGTTTTCGCTCCACCTCGAACGGCGCGGCGGGCGCATGACGCATCACGAGTTCCTGAGCTGCGATGGATCCGACCCGCGCCGTGCCTGTGCTGAGGCGCTGGTCGAGCAAATTCCCGAAGGTGCCACGATCATCGCCTACAACGCCGCTTTCGAGCGCAGCGTGCTGCGCGATCTGGCCAAGTCCTTTCCAGACCTCGCCCCGCGCCTTGAAGCGATGGCCGAGGCCACGGTCGATCTCCTGCCTATCGCCCGCAACCACTGGTATCACCGCGATCAGCGCGGCAGCTGGTCGATCAAGGCGGTGCTCCCTACCATCGCCTCGGAGCTGGATTATGGTGCGCTCGAAGTAAAGGATGGGGGCGACGCGCAGGCGGCTTGGTTTGAGGCCGCCGATCCGGCCTGCGATCCGGGACGGCGTGAGGCGCTGGAAGAGGCACTCAGGGCCTATTGCGCGAGGGATACCTGGGCGATGGTTGCCGTCGCGCGGGCCTTGGCTGGCAACTGACGGCGCGGGGACAATGATTGCCATGGCCTAGGATGGTATTTGGGGGTGAACCGAGAGCGGGGAAGCAATTTCCCGTGTGAAGGGCTTGGTTTTTCGAGCATTATCATTTCAATGACCGAATCTGTCGTATCGCCGTGCGACATTGGGTCATGTGCAGAATAACAGGGACAAACGAGTGAGAGAGGCTGAATTCAAGGCTTGGCTGGTCGCGCAAGGATATGCGCCAACGTCCATCGCCACGTGGCTTTCAGACGGGCGCAAGGTCGATGGCGCCTACGGTCTCGACGAGCAATTCGATCGAGATGGCGGGGCTTCGATTCTTGCGGAGATGGCTTACTCGCGGTCCGACGACGCTGCGGGAAGGCGCAACCCGAGCGCAATTGATCTGAACGGTTCGTTCTACGCCAATCTCGCCGCCTGCCGTGCGGCGGCCCGGGCCTATTTCCGATTCCGCAATTCTGAGGCGCGTCCCCAGGGCCGGTTCGGCGAACTCGACCGCGAGGCGGTTCTTGAAGCCGTGGGTGCATGTGACGCCGTAGGCGATGTCGCCCAGTACGTTGCGGCTCTCGAACTCGGGCAGCCGACCAGATACTGGCTCGTTCTCGACGGCAAGCGCTATCCCAGCAAGGCGATCGTGCGCGACGCCTTGGCGAGGCGCGGTAGCGAGTGGCTTCCGGGCGGCGGGGATTGCAAGACTGCGCTCGAGCGCCTCGGCTTTGTCGTTATCGATTGGCCCGAGCTCAACCGCGCCCGCGATGCATTCCTTCGCCAGATGCCGGACTTCACTGACTTCCGCGCGTCTTCGGGTGCGTACTGGGATGTGGAGCGCGCCTACAAGAACGGTCTGATCGAGCAGGCCAAGGCAATCGTTGCACGGCAGGATGATGACCGCGCGATTGGCGAAAGTCTTTACCGGCTGCTCTCGGTGGGCGGTTCGGGCCTGCCCCTCAGCTGGCGAACCTTGTCCGAGGTGCAGAACGCCGATCCGGCGCTGCGTGACCGCTTCTACACGGCGCTCGGCCTGCTCGCGCGCAGCGATGCTCCGTTGGACGAGGCCATTCCGGCTGCAGCGCGTGAACTCGAGGTTTTGCGTGAGGCTGGCATTGCAGGACTGCGCCGGGGCGAGGTGCTGTCCATTCCGATCACGGTTTGGGCAACACTCCACCCCGATCAGGCGAGTTGGTTCAAGATCGCCAAGATCGACGAGATGGGGCGGAGGCTGTTCGGCCGCAGGCTGTTCCCGCAAACCGAATTCCGCGAAGCTGATCTTGCCGAATGGCTGCAATTGATGCGGGCGCTGTTCGGGCTGCTCGACAAGGAATTCGGGTGGCACCCGCAGGATATGTTCGATGTGCAGGGGTTCATCTGGGTGGTCGGCAATCCGGATGCTCCCCGCGAACTTGATCCGGTGCCGACATGGTTGGTCACCTCGCTGTGGGGGCAAGAAGACGGGTTGCCGCGCTTTGTCGAGCGCGGTGAATGGAGCCTGCTCACCGATACCGGCAGCGCCAACAACCGCCGCGTGCGTGAAATGCAGGTCGGCGACCGGATCTTCCTGAAGGACTTCGTGCCGCGCGCCCGCGATCTGCCGTTCGATGCCGGAACGGGGATCGTCACTGCGCTGCGCTTTCGCGCTGAGGGCACTATCACCGAGGTAAGTGACGATGGCCTCAGGGTCGGCGTTGACTGGCAAGCCTGGCCGGAGCCTCGCACCTGGTTCTTCTACACCAACAATGACGCTGTCTGGCGTCTGCGTGACCCCGGCGACAGCGTCTATGCCGATCAGCTGCGCCGGTTCTTGCTGGACGGCGAGCCGCAAGATCACGCCCTGTTTCTGAATGATCCCTTCTGGCGCGACCGACTGTTCGGGGCCGGATCAAGCGACGAGATGCCGACGATGCAACCGACCAACCTCATCCTTTACGGCCCGCCCGGAACCGGCAAGACCTATCGCACGGCGCAGGAGGCGGTTCGCCTGTGCGGTGAAGCCGTCCCCGAGGATCGCGACGCGCTGATGCAGCGTTACGAGGAGCTCTCCAAGGAGGGCCGCATTCGCTTCGTCACCTTCCACCAGAGCTTTTCCTACGAAGAGTTCGTTGAAGGCCTGCGCCCTGAAACCGCGCCTAGCGATGGGCAGGAAGGCCAAGTTGGCGGCTTTCGCCTCGAGCCGCGCCCTGGGATTTTCCGGGAGCTCTGTGCGGTGGCCGGTGAAGCCGCAAAGGGAGCGGCCGAGACAGGAGGCGCGTTCGATTTCGCTGGTCGGAACTTTTGGAAAATGGGCCTTGGCCAGATTGGCGTCGAGGACAGCGTCTATGATGCCTGCATCGCTGGAGACTATGTAGCGCTGGGTTGGGGCGGCGATGTCGACTGGTCAGATGCCCGGTTCGCGAGCCTCGAAGCCATTCGAGAGGAGTGGGCCAGCTCCCCTCGGGAAAATGAGCAGCCCAGCAATGTGACGCAGCTTCATCCGTTCAGGAACACGATGAAGGTCGGCGACATTGTCATCGTCCCCTTTGGCAACAAGGCGTTCCGAGCGGTCGGCGAGGTGGTCGGCGAGTATTACTTCGCGCAGGACGGCGACCCGACCTACTATCACCGGCGGCGCGTTCGCTGGCTCAAGGTGCTGGACGAAGCCCTCCCTCTCGACACCATCATCGAAGGGGACTTCATGCAGCGCACGTTCTATTCGATTGCCGCGGGGCGGGTGAACAGGGAGGCCTTGGCCAGGCTGGTCCGTCCCGTAGAAAGCGAAGGACAGTCGCCTGTCACTCGAGGCGCTGCGCAGCAGTTCGTCCTTATCATCGACGAAATCAACCGGGCCAATGTCTCCAAGGTGTTCGGCGAGCTCATCACTCTGATTGAGCCGGACAAGCGGCTCGGCATGCGCAATGCGCTCAAGGTGCGCCTGCCCTATTCGAAGCGGGAATTCGGCGTGCCGGCCAACCTCCACATCATCGGCACCATGAACACCGCCGATCGTTCGATTGCGCTGCTCGATACGGCGCTGCGCCGGCGGTTCCGCTTCGAGGAAATGGCGCCTGATACGTCAATTCCGGCGTTCATCGCTGCGGAGGACTCGACTGGGCTGCCGCTCGGCGACGTCCTCAACACCATGAATCGGCGGATTGAATACCTCGTCGACCGCGATCACCGGATCGGGCATGCCTTCTTCATCGACTGCAAGACCAAGGCTGATGCCGACGCTGTGATGCGCGACAAGGTCATCCCGCTGCTGCAGGAATACTTCTTCGACGACTGGAACCGGCTCGCGGCTGTGCTCGGCGAGAAGGACAAGGGCGGCAACTTCCTCACCTGCGATATCATCGAGGATCCGATGGGTGAGGGCGGTGAGCCGCTCAAGAGCTGGCGGGTGCGCTCGCACTTCGATGAGGGTGCATACACCCGGCTCATCTCTGCACGGGCAGCATCAGCCTCCGATCTGGAGAACGAAGCTTGAGCGGGCCGCAGCCGATCTTCCTGCCCGGCGTGCCCGAGGACAAGGTCTGCGAGGTCTATGGCCGCGCTGCCGGTAACGAAATCGCCAGTGGCAAGTTCGCCAGTCCGCAGAGCAGCGCGGCGCTGGCGGCGAATGGCTTCGGGTGGTTCCTTGACCGGCCTGCTGATTGCCCGTTGTTCCCACCCGTCGCGGACCTTGGCGGCCCTGTCACTGCCGTAGAGATTGAGCGCGAATTGCGCTTCCCATGGAGCGGCGGACGCCACCCCTGGCTCGATGCGGTGGTTTGGACCGACACGCATGTGATCGGTGTCGAGTCCAAGCGCTATGAGCCGTACCGCGACAGCAAGGTTGCCGAGCTGGCCGAGGCCTATGATCGCGACGTCTGGGGCGACGGGATGCAGGGCTGGTGCGCCATGCGCGACCTGCTGCGGGCGGAGCCGCGGCGCTATAAGCATCTCGATGCAGCGCAGCTGGTGAAGCACGCTCTGGGTCTTGCGACCGAAGCCAGGCGCTCAGGTCATCTGTCGGTGTTGGTCTATCTCTACGCGGAGCCGCAGGACGCCTGCCGCAATCCGCCAGAAGCCTTCCTCGCTCATCGACGCGAGATTGAAGATTTCCATGCCATCGTTGCTGGGAACCGGGTTCGCTTTGCTGCCTGCTCGTGGTGCGGGTGGCTGGCCTGCTTCACCGGAGAGGCGGCTGATCACGCCCGCGCGGTTCATGAGGCCTTCGCCCCGTGACGCACCTCACAATCCATGAATGGGGTCATGCCAAGTTCGGTGAGCGCGGCCTGACCCGCGAGCAAGCCCATGCGCTTCATGCGGCGGCTTGCGAGCACCCGCTGGCGCATGATGATGCGACCAACATCCTCGTCCTCGGGCGCGACCGGATCATGGCGCGCCAGATGGTGGGGATGGTCTCAGCCAAGGGATGCAGCCTCGAAATCCTTCCCAAGGTCGATCCTGACACTGCGCTGGGGGAGCCCGAGGGCAAGGTCCGCGATCGGCTCGTACGCATGCTCGACGTGGCGCTCGGCCTCAACCTCGACATCGGGGCTGAAGCGGCGATCGCCCGGCAGAAGAATACGCTGCTGGAAATCCTGATCGACGCCTTTGCCACCCGCCTCCTCGCGGAGGTGCGGCGCGGGCTTCCGCGGGCCTATATCCAGTGCGAGGAGGATCTGCCTGCGCTGCGCGGCCGGCTCGATATCACCCGCCAGTTCACACGCAATGCGGTGCGCCCCGACCGGCTTGCTTGTCGCTTCGATCAGCTGGAGGCCGATACCCCGCTGATGCGGATTATGGCAGCGGCCACTGTGTTCCTTGCCCGTCACACGCGCTCGCTCGGCACCCGGCGCAAGCTTGACGAGCTGCGCCATGCGCTGGATGACATCCCGCAGATGCCGATCGCGCGGCTGCCATGGCAAGCGGTGCGGATTGATCGCACCAACCGCCGCTGGGAGGCGCTGTTCGGGCTCGCCCGGCTGTTGCTCCAGCGTGACTGGCAGGCGACCCACCATGCGGCCAAGGCCCCCGAGGGCCTGACGCTGCTGTTCCCGATGAACGACCTGTTCGAGAAATACATCGCGGTGCTGCTGCGCCGGGCGCTCGCGGGTAGCGGGATCGAGGTGATCGATCAGGGCGGCCACCGGGCGTGCCTTGGTACCTACACCGGCGCGCATATCGACAGCGGCGAGGTGTTCCGCACCAAGCCCGATATCATGCTGCGCCGTGGCAGGGAGGTCGTCGCCATCATCGATACCAAGTGGAAGAAGCTGAGCCTCGACCCGCTCGACCGCAAGCACGGGGTGAGCCAGGCCGATGTCTATCAGCTTATGGCATATGCCCGGCTCTACCGCACGGCTGAGCTCATGCTGCTTTATCCAGGAAAACCGGGCGAGCCGGCGGGACAGCGCCAGCAGTTCGGCATCGCGGGCGGTGCCGAGTGCCTGCGGATCGCCACGGCCGATGTGTCGCTCGAGCAGCCCGAATTGCAGGCTTCGCTTGCCTGCCTCGCGCAGAAAATTCTGACGGAGCGCCCGCCGCTCGTAGCGGCGGCAGGGTAGGGCGATCGTGGCACGCAACGCAAAACTCGACCGGTTGCTGACACTGGTCAAGGCGCTTGGGGAAAGCGCCGAAGGTCTCACCCTCGACGAGATGGCAGAGGTCATCGGCGCCAACCGCCGCACGGCCGAGCGGCTGCGCGATCTCATTCTCGTCCACTTCGACCTCGAGGAAAGTGTTGACGACCGCCACAAGCGCTTCCGCATCCCCGGCGCACTACCGTCACCGTTCACGCAGCCCAATGTCGCCGAGATCGCAGCCCTGCAGTCGCTCGCCGATACGGCACGCAAGGCGGGATCGGCGCAGGCCACGCTGCTCGAGAGCCTGCTGGGCAAGGTGCAGGCGGGCCTGAGGCGCGAGGTCAAAAGCCGCATGGCACCAGACCTCGACCCGCTGGTCCGGCTTCAGCGTCATCATGTCCCCGCCGGACCGATGATCGAGCATGCGCCGGAGACCGTGGCGCAGGTCCAGGGCGCTATGATGGCGGGGATGTGCCTCGAATTCGATTACCTCGCCGACGGCGCGACGGAGCCGAAGTGGCGGCGCGTGATCCCGCTCGGCCTCATCCACGGGCCTGCGACCTATCTGATCGGCAAGATACCCGGCCGCGATCTTGAGCCTGCGCCATACCGTCTTGATCGCATCACCGAAGCGCGGGTCAGCAATCAGCCCGGAGCAGCCAGCGAAGACTGGGATCTTGATGCGTGGATAGGAGCAAGCTTCGGCATCTGGCGCGAACAGGGCCATGATATCGTCTTGCGTGTCGCGCCTGAGAGCGCCGAGCGGGCGCGGCGCTGGCGTTTCCACCCCCAGCAGGTGATCGAGCAGGACGGCGAGGAGCTGGTGGTGCGGTTCTATTCCGGTGGCCTGCGTGAGATCGCCGAACACCTCTTCACTTGGGGCGGAGAGGTGCGGATCGAAGGGCCGGAGGAACTGCGTGAAATGATGCGCGAAAGGCTTTCGGCAGCGGGCCGGGCCGTGGTCTAGTTATCCCAGATTAGCCGCTGCAATTCGAGGAATGGCGGCTATGATGGTCAAAGTACTCAAGGGGTTGTCATGAACGTTTTCGAACTCGATGCTGATCTGATCGCCAGATACGAGAAGTTCGCGCGTTCGTTCACCTCGATCCGCGCTGAAGATCTGCGCAGCCAGATCGATGCTGTCTACGAGGGGGGCAAATTCTGGCCCGAGCCTCTGATCGGGCTCAACCCGGAGTTCAAGCGCGGGCGCTCAGTCGCCGAACTTGCCCGGCAAGGGGTGGTCGATCGCGATCTCGAGACCGTATTCTCGCTCGGTTCTCCCCGCACGCCAATCAGTTTGCACCTTCATCAGGAGCAGGCGCTGATGAAGGCGCTGCAGAACCGCAATTACATCGTCACAACGGGTACAGGCTCGGGCAAATCGCTTTGTTTCTTCGTCCCTATCATCAACCGCATCCTTGAGGCGCGGCGGGCGGGCGAGCCGCGCCGGACAAGAGCGATCATCATCTATCCGATGAACGCGCTGGCCAATTCTCAGCGCGAGGAGCTCGAGAAATTCATCGAGCACTGCGGTCTGGATGCCAGCCTGAAGCCGACCTTCGAGCGCTACACCGGTCAGGAGAAGGAAAGCGATCGAGAAAAGGTCGCGGCCAATCCGCCTGACATCATCCTGACCAACTTCATGATGCTCGAGCTGCTCATGACGCGGCAAGATGAGGTCGACCGGAAGGTCATCGAGAACATGAAGGGGCTGGAGTTCCTCGTGCTCGACGAGCTTCACACCTATCGCGGGAGGCAGGGTGCCGATGTCGCCATGCTCGTTCGCCGGGTGCGCGAGCGCATGGGATCCGACAAGATGTTGTGTATCGGCACATCGGCCACCATGGCGTCAGGTGAGGAGGATGCCGGGCGGCAGGCTGTCTCGAAGGTGGGGAGTATCCTGTTCGGAAGCCCGGTTCTGTCCGATGATGTGATCACCGAAAGCCTTGTGCGGCGCACCGAAGGAACGCCTTCTGATGGCGCTCTGAGGGCGGCTGTTCTCGAACCGGCCCGGGCGGCGAACTTCGAAGAATTCGCGCGTGATCCGCTCGCCTGCTGGATCGAGATGAATATCGGCCTTGCTGGCGGCGAAGTTCTCAAGCGCGCCACCCCGCAGACACTGACCGAGGCAGCCGCGGCTCTTGCTGAAGCCACACAACTTGACGCAGCGCAGTGCCGCGTTGCTCTGGCCGACCGTCTGATCGCGATGAATGAATGTCGCAACGACCGCGATCAGGCGTTCATGGCTTTCAAGCTCCATCGGTTCCTGTCGGGCGCCGGAACGGCGCACACAACGCTTGCGCCTGCTGGCAGCCGCCGCGTGTCATTGGTGGGCGAGAAGTTCGACCGGGAGGAGACCGACGCGCGGCTCTATCCCGTTTATTTCTGCCGAGAGTGCGGCCAGGAAGTCCACAGCGTGTCAATTGACAATTGGGGGAGCGTCATCGCTCGCCCGATCGACTTCGCTCCGCGCCCTGACGGCACAGTCGAAGACATCGAGCACGGCTTCCTCGTTCCCGATGCGAGCGGCGATCTGAACTTTGCGGGCGATATCGAGGATTACCCCGATAGCTGGCAGGAGACCACCGCAACTGGGCAGCTCCGTCTCAAAAGCTCCCACCGCGGCAAGCATGATGGCCGCCCGATGTACCTTGGCCGGGATGGGCGGCATGATCCAGACGGCCTGCGGGGCTGGTTCTTCCCCGGCCAATATCGCTTCTGCCCGCATTGCAAGAGTCAACCAGCGTCGCAAGCGCGCGACATCAACAAGCTGGCGGGGCTGTCGGCAGAGGGCAGAAGCTCGGCAACTACCCTCATCACAACAGCAGCCCTCGACTGGATGCAACGGGCCGGACAACCGGCCGAGTTCCATCGCCGCAAGCTGCTGGGGTTCACCGACAATCGGCAGGACGCGGCGCTCCAGTCAGGCCACTTCAACGACTTCATCTTCGTCACGCTTTTGCGCGGGGCGATGCTGCAGGCGGTGAGGGCAGCAGGCGAAGAGGGGCTTTCTCACGAGGAGTTCGGAAACGCACTGCGCAAGGCGCTCGGCTTCGATCCCGATGTCCGTGAGCGCCGGATGGAATGGATGGCAGATCCCGACCCTGTCAGTTTCTCTGCGATCGACGAAGCCAAGAAGTCGATCAATCGGGTGCTGGCACACCGACTCTGGAATGACCTCCGCAGGGGCTGGCGGTTCACCAACCCGAACCTTGACCAGCTCGATCTGATCAAGATCGTCTATCCCGGAATCCGTATGCTGGCGGAGGATCAGGCCACATGCTCGGGTGCTCATCGTGAGCGGAAGAGCGAAACCGAAGAGCGCGGCTTTTCGATCTTGGCGCAAGTTCCGGCGGACAGGCGCGAGAAGATGTTCCGCCTTCTGTTTGACCAAATGCGCAAAGGCTTGGCGATCGCGGTTGACGCGCTCGATCCAAACGAGCTTGAAGCCGTGGCGAGCAAGTCGCGGCAGTTCCTGAAGGACCCTTGGGCCATTTCGCAGGAGGAACAGAATCAAGATCTTATCGCGCAGACGGCGCTGGTCGTGGGCACGCAAGGCAACAAGAATGACCGTATCGTTCGCGTTTCGGCGCGCGGGGGTCTGGCCAAGGAAATAGCGGCCGTGGTGGGTGGCCTCCCGCTTGCTGATCGTGAGCCGCTGATTGAGGCGATGCTGCTGGCGGCGGCTCGTCATCAGATGGCGCGCGAGTTTGCGGCCGGTGCGCTTCTTGGTTGGAGGCTTGCCCCCGGTGCCCTGAAGCTTGTGCCTGGTGAGGGGCAACCAGAAAAAGGCCAAGACAATCGCTTCTTTGCCGAGCTTTACTCCGATGTTGCGGTCCGGCTCGCTGCACCTGGAGGCCTGCCCCTGGCATTCGAGGCGCGCGAGCACACGGCACAGGTCGAATCCTTGCTCCGCGAAATGCGCGAATGCCGCTTCCGCTTCGGGGACAGCGACAAAGATCGCATGGCTGAGATTGCCGCAGATCCCAAAGTGCTTGCCGAGAAGCGTGATTTCCTGCCGCTGCTCTATTGTTCGCCGACAATGGAGTTGGGGGTCGATATCTCTCAGCTCAATGTCGTCTATCTTCGCAATGCGCCGCCGACACCGGCCAATTATGCCCAGCGTGCAGGCCGCGCTGGCCGAAGCGGCCAAGCCGCACTGGTGGTGACCTACTGCGCGGCGCAAAGCCCGCATGACCAGTATTACTTTGAGCGACGGACCGACCTTGTTGCAGGGATCGTCAAGGCGCCCGCAATTGACCTGGTGAATCCCGACCTTCTCGCCGCCCACGTGAACGCAGAATGGCTTGCTGCCGCCAAGGAAGGGCTTGGCAAATCGATCCCCGAAAACCTCGACATGGACGACGAGGCCTTGCCAGTCTGTTCACGTCTGACTGCTGCATTTGCGACGGCAACAGGTGATACAGAAGCGCGCGAGCGGGCCGTCCGGATCGTTCTCTCGGCGCTTCCGCCGGAAGGTTCTTCGGTGGTCGGCAGTCCGGAGGAATTCGTAGCGGTACGCTGGGACGGCGCAAGCTTGAAAATTGATCAGGCCTTCAAGCGCTGGCGCACTCTCTATCGATCAGCGGCCGAAGATCGGCGTTCGGCATCGGCCATAGAAGACCGTCCCGGTATCTCAGCGCAAGAGCGCAGAGATGCTCGTACGCGCTATATCGCAGCCAGTAAGCAGACGGAGTTGCTTGAAAAAGGGGTGTCGTCGGCGAGTTCCGACTTTTACACCTATCGCTATCTCTCTACTGAAGGCTTCCTGCCAGGCTATAACTTCCCTCGCCTTCCTCTGTATGCCTTCGTCGACAGCGAACGTGGCTCGGCGGTGCTTCAGCGGCCGCGGTTTCTTGCCATTGCCGAGTTCGGACCCAACAGCCTTGTATATCACGAGGGCAAGGCATTCAGCTGCAATCGCGCCAAGCTGCCCGCAGGCACCCGGGACAATGACAACAAGCTGGTGACGGCGACCATGCGCTGCTGTCATGCGTGCGGTGCCGCACATCGCAGCGAGACAGTCGAACGTTGCGTCGTCTGCCATGAGCCGCTCAGCGAGGAGGGGCGGCTATCGAAGCTCTACCGGATCGAGAATGTCGATGCCTCTCCGCGATCGCGGATCACGGCCAATGACGAGGACCGCCAGCGCCGTGGTTTCGACCTGAGGACAATCTTCGAGTGGGATAAGGCACGAGAAGAAAACCTGTTGCTGAAGTCGCAGGATGGTCCGCTGGCTGCCCTGAGCTATGGTCCGCAAACGAAGCTCTCGCGCGTCAACCTTGGCTTGAGGCGACGCGCCCATAAGGAGCACATAGGCTTCGATGTTGACACGATTACAGGCCGCTGGCTCAAGAATGAAGCGCAGGGCGAGGACGAGGGATACGTCGACAGCGGTGCCAAGCGTCAGACTATCGTACCGGTCGTTGAAGACACGAAGAACGCACTTCTCTTACGCTTCATATCTCCTGTCGAGCTCGACAACAGTCAGATGGCGACCATCCAGCACGCGTTGGTCCGCGCCATCGAAACCGAGCATGTGCTTGAGGCTGGGGAGCTGCTCGGCGAACCCCTGCCTACCAGGGATAATCGCAAGGCGACCCTCTTCTACGAAGCCTCGGAAGGCGGCGCGGGCGTGCTTAAGCGATTGATGGACGGGCCAGAGCATTGGCAGCGTCTGGCCGAGGTTGCGCTCGATCTGATGCATTATCGTATCGAGGACGGCCGGCTCGTCGAGAAGGACGATGCCTGTGTGGCTGGCTGCTACCGCTGTGTGCTGTCCTACTACAACCAGCCCGACCATGAGATGATCGATCGCCGGGACGAAGTGGTGCGTGACACGCTTCTGAGGCTCGCCGCTTGCGAGAGAGACTGGCCTGCCAGCGGCCCGGTGGGAGCCGATCCTCATTCCACGCCCTGGCTCGCGGCCTTCGCCAGTTGGGGCTTCCCGGCGCCTTCGAGCGAGACCATTGCCGGGGTTGAATACGAAATGGTCTGGCCAGGCCACATGGTGATGGCTGTGGCGCAAACACCGTCAGGTGCGCTTGTTGATCGCTGCGCAGAGCTGGGCCGAGAATTGATTGTTCTACCAGATGGGCCCGGGCCAATCCCGCCTTCAGATCTGGCCAATGCACTGGGAGTTCCCGCATGACATCCGTATCGCTTGCTCCTGGCCAGCTCCAGATCGGCGACCTGGTGCATGCGCGCGGCCGCGAGTGGATCGTGCTCGCGAAGCCTTCGGATGGCCTCCTGCGGGTTCGACCTCTGTCGGGTTCCGAGGAGGACGCGATCCTCATCGCCCCTAAACTGGAGCGTCAGCCCGTACGCGAAGCGAGCTTTGCTCTACCTGGATCGGATCAGCTGGACACGCAGGATGCCGCCCGGCTTTTGACAGACGCCTTGCGCCTTTCGCTGCGTCGGGGTGCCGGGCCATTCCGTAGCGCGGCCCATCTCGGCGTTGAACCGCGGGCCTATCAGCTTGTGCCGCTGCTTATGGCTTTGCGGCTTGAGGTGAAGCGCATGCTGATCGCCGACGACGTCGGGATTGGGAAGACGATCGAAGCTGGCATGATCCTGCGCGAGATGCTCGACCGAGGGGAGATCGACAGCTTCACAGTCCTGTGTCCGCCGCATCTGGTTGATCAATGGGTGGGGGAGCTTGCCGAGAAGTTCGACATTGACGCCGTCGCTGTCACCTCCGCCCGCGCGCGCTCATTGGAGCAGGGCATCGCTCTTGGCGACACGATCTTCGGCGTTCACCCCTTCACGGTGGTGAGCCTTGACTACATGAAGGCCGATAGTCGCCGCGAAGGCTTTGCGCAGGCCTGCCCGAAGTTGGTGATCGTCGATGAGGCGCATAGCTGCGTCGGCGGCAGCGAAAAGGGGACGCAGCAGCGCTTCTCTCTCCTGCAGCGGCTTGCTGAAGATCAGACGCGCCACATGCTCCTGCTGACCGCAACACCCCACAGCGGCAATCAGGATGCCTATGCTCGCCTCTTGAGCCTGCTCCATCCCGATCTGTCGGGCGCTCCCGATACGCTCGATCCCAACGCGCTAGAGCGTTACCGTCGGCGGCTTGCCCAGCACTTTGTCCAGCGGCGCAGGCCGGACATTGCCGGGCAATGGGGCGAGGGCGGGGCCTTTGCTGTCCCGATGAAGGCAGATGCGCCCTACAGTTTGACAGGCGATTTTCAGACCTTTCAGGAGGATGTGCTGGAATATTGCCTCGGCGTGGCAACCCGGGCCGATGGCGCACAGGCGCGCCGCCTTGCTTTCTGGGGCACGCTCGCGCTGATGCGCTGCGTGGGCTCTTCGCCCGCTGCTGCCTTGAGTGCCTTGCGCAATCGCCTGGTCGGCATGGCGGAGGAGGCTCTGCTTGCACCAGCACTGTTCGATGACGACGATGATGAATTCGCCGACACCGACGTGGAACCCGCGACCGCCGCAGACACCGAGGAAACAGCTGAGCTGCGCAAGCTCGTAGCGCAGGCCGAAAGCCTCGCTGCCCGCTTTGCCGATGATCCCAAGTTCCGCGAACTGGTCGTGCAGGTCAAGGATCTCACCGGAAGCAAGGAGGCGCGTCCCGTCATCTTCTGCCGCTTCATTGCCACCGCAGAAGCCGTCGCCGAAGCGCTCAGGGCCAAGTTCAAATCGCACACGGTCGAGGTAGTGACCGGACGTCTTACCCCCGAAGAACGCCGCGAGCGGGTCGAGGCGATGATCGATCACCCCAACCGCATCCTCGTTGCCACCGATTGCCTGTCCGAAGGGATCAACCTGCAATCGCTGTTCAATGCCGTGATCCACTACGATCTCAACTGGAACCCGACCCGCCACCAGCAGCGCGACGGCCGCGTTGATCGCTTTGGTCAGAAGGCCAAAGCAGTCTGGTCGGTGATGATCTTCGGTGAGAACTCCATCCCTGACGGAGCTGTGATCAAAGTGATCCAAGAAAAGATGAAGCGGATCGAGAAGGAAACCGGCGTTGTCGTGCCGGTGCCAGAAGACTCCGTCAGCGTCTCAAACGCTCTCATGCAGGCCATGCTGCTCCATTCGAGCAAGCCACGCGCGCAAGGCATGTTCGATTTCGGCGATGCCGAGGCCAAGCTTGAAACCCAGTGGCGCAATGCCGAGGAAAACGCCAAACGCAGCCAGACCCGCTATGCGCAGACGGCGCTGAAGCCCGATGAAGTGCTGCCCGAATGGCACAAGCTACGTGGTCTTCTCGGCGGCCCGCAGGAGGTCGAACGCTTCACCCGCCGTGCGCTCGCCCGGATCGACACGCCGCTCGGCCAGCAAGGCAATCACTGGCGCGTGCGCTACGATGATTTGCCCCAGCAGCTGCGCGAGAAGCTCGCCGCCCGCAATCTCACCGGCACCCGCGCCATCGGCTTTGGCGACAAGCTCCCGCCTGATGTCGCACAAGTCGGCCGGACCCATCCGCTGGTAGCAACCCTCGCCGAGACCATGGCCGAGGGCGCACTCGATCCGGGCGGGGTCGAGGGCAAGGCGACCCTTGGCCGGGCGGGGGTATGGATGACCCGCGGCGTGGACAAGCTCACCACGCTGCTGGTGCTGCGCCTGCGCTTCAAACTCGTCACCAGCGGCCGGCGCACCTTGCTGGCGGAAGAAGCGACTGGGCTGGCCTTCGCCCCCAACGCCGAAACCGCCTTCGCCGCCGGGGCTGATGCGCTTGCCCTGCTCGAGCACGAGGCCACCCGCAGCATCGAGCCGCCAGCCAACCAGCGCCAGATCGACAACGCACTCGGCCGCCTCGGTGACTACCAATCCGCCATCGCCGCCTATGCCGCCGAACGCGCCGCCGCCCTCTCGCACGACCATGAACGCGTGAAGGCCGCTACAAGAGGCGAGGGCGTCACCACCACGGTCTTGCCCGTCCTCCCCGCCGATATCATCGGGCTCTATGTTCTCGTGCCGGAGGCCAACTGATGGCGCGCCGTTCTTCCTCCACCGAGCTTGGCCTCGTCGCTCTCACCATCGAGGGCGGGCTGATTGCACCTGAGCAGGTGCAGAAGGTCATCGCCGCCGATCGCACTACAAAGACCGCCGACAGCTACGCCTGCCCCAAGGGCACCAGCCTTGGCGACGAGATCGCCCGCTATTTCCGTATCGCGCAGGCGCTGTGGCGCGATTACGACAAGGCCGAGGCCAAGACCACCGCCCGCACCGCCCAGTTTGCGCGCGATCTGATGACTCAGTGCCTCGGCTTCACCGATTGCGCCGGGCCCGTCGATCACCGTGAAGGCACCCGCCGCTATCGCCTTGCTATCGAGGCCAAGGGCGGACGCGTGCCGGTGGTCGTCGCTGCCCCGGTCGACCAAGGCGATGCCTTCGCCAAATCCCAGCCCGAATTCGGCGACGGGGAGGGCGGCCGCCTGCGCCGTTCGCCTGCTGCCCTGCTGCAAGACTGGCTCAACGCCACCGACCACGCCCTGTGGGGCCTCGTCTTCGCGGGCGATCGCGTGCGGCTCATGCGCGACAATGCCAGCCTCACCCGCCCGGCATGGATCGAGGCAAACCTCGCCGACATGTTCCGCGACGAGATGTTCGCGGACTTCACCGCCTTCTGGCTGCTCACCCACGCCACCCGCTTCGGCGCGAACGATGCTGCCCCCTCCGACTGCGCGCTCGAACAATGGCGCGAGGCGGGGCTCAAGCAGGGGGTTGAGGCCCGCAAGGACCTCTACGCCAACGTCGCCACTGCCTTGGAAGAACTCGGGCAGGGGTTGGTCGACGCCAACCCCGACCTGCGCGAGAAACTCGCCACCGGCGCGCTCCCCATGCAGGCGCTTTTCGAGGAACTGCTGCGCACCGTCTACCGTCTCATCTTCCTTGCCGTCGCTGAAGACCGCGACCTTCTCCACCCCCGCCGCACCCCGCGCGAAGCTCGCCAGCTCTACGCGGCCGGCTACAGCTTCACCTTCTGGCGCGAACGCAGCCGCCGCCGGGTGGCGCGCGACAAGCATCACGATGCGTGGGAGGCGATGAAGGTCACGCTCGCCGCCCTCGAACATGGCGAGGAAATGCTCGGCCTGCCTGCATTGGGCGGCCTCTTCGCCCAAAGCTCCACCCGCCACATAAACGCGGCCAAGCTGCCCAACCGCGCTTTCCTGTCAGCGCTGTTCTGCCTCGGCTTCATCATCCGCGATAAAGTCACCCACCGCATCAACTGGCGCGATCTCAAGACCGAGGAGCTGGGCAGCGTCTACGAAGGCCTCCTCGAAATCCGCCCCAGCCTCACCGCCTCGGGCCAGTTCCAGCTCGGCACCGGGCCCAAGGGCAACGACCGCAAGACCTCCGGCTCCTACTATACGCCCGACAGCCTCGTCGAATGCCTGCTCGATTCCGCGCTCGATCCCGTCCTCGAAAGGGCCGAGGCGAATGGCACAACGCCCGAGGAGAAGGTCGCCGCCATCCTCGATCTCAAGGTCATCGACCCGGCCTGCGGATCAGGCCATTTCCTCTTGGGCGCCGCCCGCCGCATGGCTGACCGGGTCGCCCGCCTGCGTAACGAGGACGCAGGCAAGGAGGAAACGCAGGCCGCCCTGCGCGATGTCGTCTCCCGCTGCATCCACGGGGTCGATCGCAACCCGATGGCGGTGGAACTCGCCAAGGTCGCGCTGTGGATCGAGTCCGTCTCGCCCGGCCAGCCCTTGGGCTTCCTCGATGCCAACATCCGCTGCGGCGACGCGCTGCTCGGCGTGTTCGACTTGGCCGTGCTCGAAGACGGCATCCCGGACGAGGCTTACAAGCCGCTCACCGGTGACAGCAAGGACGCGGCCAAGTTCTACCTCAAGGCCAACCGCGATGCGAAGAAGGGGCAGGGCACCTTCGATTTCGCAGGCGGCGGCGGGGTCATGCCATCCAAGCCCATCGCGGCGGGGCTGGGTCGGATCAAGTCCATGCCCGAGGATACGGTCGCGCAGGTCGACAAGAAGCGGCAGGCGTTCGAGGCGTGGAAGGCCGATCCCGCCCGCTACGCCACCGAAGTCGCCTGCGATCTCTACATCGCCGCCTTCCTGATGCCCAAGACCGAGGTGCCCGCGAGCCACCTGCGCCCCATGGTGCCGACCACCGCCGATGTGCGGCAGAGGCTGGCAGGAGGGAACGTCTATGGCCCGCTGGAGGGCGCGGCGCGTGAAGTTGCGCGGGCGGCGAGCGCGCTGCACTGGCCGCTTGAATTTCCGGATGTTCTAATAAGTAAGGGTGGCTTCGATGTGGTGCTTGGCAATCCGCCATATCTGAGCGCGCTCGAACAATCTCGATTGAGCATAGAGCGCGAGCGGGAGTATTGGAAACAGTCGATGGCCTCCGCTAAAGGAGCATTCGACCTATATGTTCTCTTTCTCGAACTTGGACTGAAGCTATCTCAAGAAGGTCGTTGTAGTCTTCTTACGCCGAACAAGTATCTATCTGCACCTTATGGTGAGGCTTTAAGGTCCATCATAAGCGAGCGGAATGCCCTGGAGTCGGTTGTCGATCAGTCGGCAGGGAGCCATTTCGATGACGCAAGTGTTTATCCTGTCATCACAAATTTCTGCTCACATGAGCGTGAGCACCCCGATAAGGTAATCAGCCGTTTACCGCATCAAGGTGGCTGGATCGAAATCACGCACCATACCAATGAACTTTTTAGCTTACCGAATTTGAATCTCGGCCCTTTGCTGTCAAGATCAGCCCCAGTCTTGTATAGAATAATCAGAAATTCTACGCCTGTGGCTGAAATTTATGAAGTTAATGCATCTACTACCGCTTCTGAAGCTGATGAGTTTACAGATGCTTTGCACAGTCAGGAAGATTTTGACCCGCAGGCAAATTGGAAGGTTTTGAATACCGGACTGATTGATCCATTCCGGGAGAAGTGGGGCATTCAGCCCTTAAGGCATGCAAAGAAGACGTATGAATACCCTCTGATGCGGAAACATAGCAATGTGATACCACCTCGAAGGAAGATGCATTATTCGTCATCAAAAATCGTGATTGCTAAACTGTCGAGCAGCCCAGAAGTATTCGTCGATGATCTTGGTCAGTATGCAGCCCTCAATGTAAATTTCGTATTTGCAGATCCTGATGCTGCTTATTTTCTCGCGGCCCAGATGAACTCCCCGGTCGGGGATTGGCTTTACCGGCAGCTGTTCGGTGCACTTTCTATGAGTGGCGGCTTCTTGCAGTATCAAGCGCCTCAAATCCGAGCATGGCCGATTCAGCCATTCGACCCGAACAACACATCACACCAGAAAGTCGTAAGCCTCGCTCGGCGCTATCAAGCGGGAGATTTGGCTACTTTCCCCGGTGAAATTATCGCTGAATGCTTCGGACTTAGCAGGACAGATTTCGAATTGATCAATGCAGAACTGGTCGCCAGCGGTATGAATGGTGATTGATGAGGGGGGAATCAAATTTGGCTCATTCAGAGTGCAGCCTAGCGCTCGGCTTGCTGGAGCTAACCTATACCAGCCATTCCATGGCACCCTTCGCCCGCGATCTCGGCTATGACGGCCCGCCCTTCGCCTGGGACGAAGCCCGCCGCGCCCAGCCCCGCGCCGAGCTCGACGCCTGGTATGCCCTCGCCTACGGCCTCACCCGCGACGAACTGCGCTACGTCCTCGATCCCAAGGACGTGATGGGCGAAGACTACCCCAGCGAAACCTTCCGCGTCCTCCAGAAGAACGAAATCGCGCGGCACGGCGAATACAAAACCCGCCGCCTCGTCCTCGCCGCCTACGACGAACTGACGGCGCAGGGGATGCGACCGAGAGTGGAGGGGTATCGGTGAGCGGGGGCAGGGCGCTGAAGCTGGAACCGCTCGCCGCGCGCCCGCTCCCGGCCTACGACCCCGCGCCCCTGCTGCGCGCCCATCGCCTGTTCGGCAACAACCGCCGGATCATCGCCAGCCCGTTGAATGACCGCCCCATCCAAGCGTGGAGTGAGGGCCTCGCAGCGATGCGCCGGGCTTTCGGGCTGGAGCGGGAAGGGCACTGCCTCACCACACACCCGCACCGCTGGGCATGGTTCCACGAACCGCAGATCACCGGCGGCTTCGTGCATTTCCTGACGGAAGGTGCACGGGCGCGAAGGCTCAGCCGGGCGGAGGCCTTTGTCCGGGCAGCGTTCCACCTTGCCGGTCGCTCGGCCGGTTTCCTCGACGAGCAGCGGATCGTGGATGCTACGGCTGCGGCGGAACATCCGGTCGAAGAAGGCGGGCGGATCGATGTTCTGGTTGAGCTCGAGCTGGAGGATGGCTCGATGGCTGGCGTCGTGATCGAGGCCAAGCTGGGCGCAGACCTCAGCCCGACGCAGCTGAAGAACTACCATCAGCACGCGCGCGCACTGGATGGCTGGCATGAGGATCGGTGGGCCCTGCTGATCTTGGCGCCGCAACCGGCCTGGCTGAGCCACGATGTGCTGGTTCGCAATCCGGAGTGGGCCGCGGAGAGCTGGTGGCGCTTCCTTCATCAGCTCGAACATTGCCTGTCGCCCGAGCACGATTGCGACGATTATCGCCGGTTCCGCCGAACCGTGTGGGAAGGAGCCTATGGAATATGACCGCTAAACCTGCGCCGTTCCATTATCGCGAGAGCCTGCAGGCGTACTTCGAGACTTCAGAAGTGCGGTTCCCGGTGGACCAGCTTCTGGCGAAGAAGATGAGCTTTGTCCCTCAGGCGTTTACCGTCGGTGAGGTCGCGGACTTCTATAAGGCCTGCCTGGCAGCGCGTCAGACCCAGATCGATTACGCTCAGACGCTGTTTGACCTTTGGCATCGTATCTGGCCGGACCTCGGGGCTGGTTGGGACCCGGCACCTTACGATCCGGGCGACAAGGAGCTAACCCTCGATCCTCAGGTTCGCTGGGAGCAGCAGTATTTTCAGCGGAGTTTTGACCTCAAACCGAAGCGTCTGAGAGCAAACCTGTGGCTCTTTCTGACCCCCAGTTCGCCGAGCGGATCGGAGATCGAACTCGGATGTACGCTGGTGCAGGGGACCAAGTGGCTGCTCAAGAAGGGTTCCATGCCGGATGGCTGGTCGTGGGACAAAGACAACGAAGGCTTTCAGTTTGCCGCCGACGTCGCAGTTTCCGATAACGGGCTCGATCTCGCCCCTTTCGCAGAGGCGGCGCATCGTGCGGTGAGCTTTATCGCAGATTTCGTTCGGCAATGATCCGTGAATAGGCAATCCACGGTGAAGTGAGCATGGAGGCGGTGCAGGCGATGATAAAGGGGGCCCAGTGAGCGAATATCCAATGCTCTTCGTCTCTGAGGCGCTCCTGAAGCAGATGCAGGCTGAATGTCACGAACTGCTGGATGAAGGCGTGCGCGATTTCGTCACGTTGGTGCAGCACCTGATCGGGCGTTGCGCATTGTCGCTGTACGATGTGCGGATGGAGGTAGAGGGCTGCTTCAATGCGGTGCGCGAGGAGCGGATTGCAGCAGGTCAAGACGTCTCCGGCATGACTTCGCCTGCGGAGGTGGCAGAAGCTGCAGCATGGCTTCAACGCTGGATCAGCCATCCATCCCATAACCATTTTCCGCGCGGAACGGCCTTGGAGAATTGGACCTGATATGAAAGAGCCCCGTCGCTTCGATGCTGAATTTTATGCAGCGGGAATTCAACTTGCTGCCTTCCACATTGAGCGAGGAATTCAGGACTTTCGTGGCGTCGTCATCGCAATCGCGCGTGATTTGGAACGGTCGCCCGAAGATCTACGTCCGTATCTGCGATCTTGGTATGAGGGGGCGCGATACGCATGTCTGGACCTTGGCATTGATACATCGCGATGCAGCAGCACTGACGAAGTTCAGGAGGCAGCGGCATCAATGTATGATTGGTTCACTGAGCCCGTCGAAGAGTTCAGCGAACCAGATCAACTAAGATTCGATTTGGGTACGCCCTCTGAAGACGAATTGCGCGCCCTTATGGGTCAGGCTCTGACGGCCCCCACGCCGGATGCGATTATGAGCTTCGTTGGTTTCGCCGACCGGATGAAGGGGTTTGGGCCATTCAATGTTCAGATGATCTACGCTCAGCGTCCGGGTGCTGGGAAGGTCGCTACTCGCCGTGAATGGGCGGACTGCGGGCGCACTGTGCGTCCGGGCGCAATTCCGATTATTGTTCTGCGCCCCATGGGGCCTATCGCTTATGTGTTCGAGGAATTGGATACCGACCCACCGATCGAGCGCGATCCGGCGAATGATGCCTTCGCCGCTACTGGTGCCTTGGCCTCCGGTCGTCTCGAGGGGTTGATCGCCAGTCTGGCGAAGCCGACAAAACGCCACCTGGCAGTCAGAGTGGACTTCAAACCGACAGGCGCAAATCTTGCTGGATGGATCGCGGGTCGTCCACTAAGGCCTGATGCGGTACCTTTCGTGGAAAAGGGCAAGAAAGCAGGAAGTTCCGTCTGGAACGTTTCTATCAATGAGAGACTGAGGCCAGCGGAGCAATTCGTGACCCTGCTTCACGAGCTCGGCCACCTTTTTTGCGGGCACCTTGGGGCGTTTGCCGACAATAATCTCGCGGTGGATGAGTTCGGATGGCCGGACCGGAGCTATCTTCCTCATGCGACGAAGGAGATTGAAGCTGAGCTTGTTGCTTGGTGGCTTGCCAATCGCGAGGGGCTAACCACGGGATCCCCTCATTACCTGCGTCCTTACCTTGAAAGAGCGGGCGCTGCCGTCGCGGAAGTCGATCTTGAACGAGTGACGCGGGCCGTGGCACGGATCCGGGGTTACCTTGGAGGGAAGCCCTGAGGAGACGGCGCACCCTGACCGGAACGGCAAACCGATGACATCGGTTATTGATTTGTTGGGATATCCAGCCTATTTCGAACTCAATCGAACCCGCCCGGCCTCTGTCCGCAAGGATATGCACACTGGGCGGGTCTTTTGTTTTCAGGCCCTTGTCGTTAAGCACTCACGGGCATGACGCGCGTTTTCAGCAAACCCTCGCTCAATCTCGATCAGCAGATCGCGCACCTGCGCGACAATGGCATGGCCATCCCTGATGAGGAGCGGGCACGGTATTGGCTGACGCACGTCAGCTATTACCGGCTGAGCGCCTATTGGCTCTATTTCGAGCGCCCGAAAGATGATCCTGGGCCGCGCTTCAATCCGGGCGCTGACTTCGAGACGGTCACCGCACTGTACGATTTTGACCGGGTTCTTCGGCGTCTTGTCATGCGCGGCACTGAGCACGTCGAAGTCGCTCTGCGCGGTAGCTGGGCTTACCAGCTTGCGACGCTCGATCATGGACATAGCTATCTCGATGCGGGTCTCTACCACGAGCGCAAGCAATTCCACGACAATCTAGCGAAGCTTGCAAAGGACGTCGGGGAGTCCAACGAAACGTACATCGATCACTACCGGAAGACTTACCGGGATCCTGCGCTGCCGCCGGTTTGGATGGTGGCTGAAATGATGTCGTTTGGTCAGCTCTCACGCTGGTACTCGAGCCTTGCTGAGCGCTCGCTACGCAATCGGATTGCTGTTCCTCTCGGGTTCACCGAAACGGTGCTGGTGCCTTTTGTCCGACACCTTGTCGACGTTCGGAACATCTGCGCTCACCATGGCCGGCTCTGGAACCGGGGTTTTTTGATTTGCCCGCGGCTACCCAGCAAACCACGGGATCTGCAGCTTTCGCTGGACCACTCGGCAGGTGAACGCCCGCCGGCGAAGCTCTACAACACCATCACGATGATCAACCAGGTGATGCGTACCGTGGCACCGGATTCGCGTTGGGCATCCGACATGAAGGAGCATATTCTCTCCCATCCGAACGGTGATCTGGCAGCCATGGGCTTCCCAGAGGACTGGCTAGGAAAGCCCTTGTGGTCATGACCGATCTGCTCAACTTGCGGCATACCACGGCCCATCCCATTTTCCGCGTGGAGCTTGATCAGGCGGCCTTCAACCATGGCTTCCGCAAGGCCAATGGCATCGCCGACGGGTGGCTTTGGTTCAAATCCGATGAGGGCGTCCCGGGGGAAGTCGCGCTTGCCAGTGGCATCAATTCGGACGGCTCTCCCTGGTTTCTGGCTGTCGAACACGCGGGCGTCGCGGCCAAACTCGCTGTCGAACTGAGCCAAGCGGCGGTCTCGCCTCCCGCACACTTCAAAGGTGCCTTCGCCTTCGAAACTCAAGCGGAGCTTCGGTCAGCCTTGTCCCGAGCTTTCCATCTGGCGCGTAGTCTACCCACATTCCCACTCGCTCAATATGAAGCCGAGATCGCCGGTCTGGGCAACACCGAGGTCGATCGGATCGTTAAGGAACGGGTAGGGCAGGGCTATTTCCGCCGAGCATTGCTGGATTATTGGGGCGGGTGTTGCCCGCTCACTGGCATTGGTGATGAAGCGCTGCTGCGAGCCAGTCATATCGTTGCTTGGGCGGACTGCCGCAGCGACGACGAGCGATTGGATGTCTACAATGGCCTGCTGCTGGCTGCGCACTGGGATGCAGCGTTCGACCGCGGTCTCGTGAGTTTCGAGGACAATGGGCGCGTGCTGGTTAAGCCGACGCTGAGCGAAGCAGCCTTGGCCCTCCTTGCACCCGAACGCGCCCGGCCGCTTCCGCTCGATGACGGACATCGACGTCAGCTTGCGTGGCACCGTGAGCGGTTCGGTTTCATTTCCTAGCGGTATCTCTCGCTTCCGCCGCCTCACCATGCCGGATCGTCCGATACACAGTCGGCCGGGAGACCTTGAAGAGTTTGCCGAGGTCGCTGATCGAGTATTCGCCGGTGGCGTGCATCTTGAGGAGTTCGCGCTGCTGGAGGTCGGAGAGCTTCGGCGGCTTGCCACGAAGCTTGCCCTTGTCCCGGGCGATCCTCATGCCCTCGCGGGTGCGCAGGCGGATGAGGTCGCTCTCGAACTCCGCGAAGGTGGCGAGGATGTTGAAGAACATCCGGCCCATCGGGTCGTTGGGATCGTAGACCTGCTTGCCCAGCGCCAGGCTCACGCCGCGCTTCTCCAGCTCATCGGCGATGGCCCGCGCGTCCGGCACCGACCGGGCAAGGCGATCCAGCTTCGGCACAACCAGCGTTTCCCCGGTGCGTACCGCGGCCAGTGCCTGGGCTAGGCCGGGGCGATCGCGGTTGCGGCCGGTCAAACCGTGGTCGGTGTAGATGCGGTCTTCAGATACCCCGAGCTCGATCAGCGCGCGGCGTTGGGCGGTGAGGTCCTGCTTGTCGGTCGAGCAGCGGGCATATCCGATGAGAGTGTTGGTCATTTGTAACGGATGAGGCCCCTGTGTGAGAAAATAAAGCGTACCAGCTTAATGAGAGAAGCGGCAAGCCGGATTTGCGGAGGGGAGGGGGGGCTGGTCTCTGGTTCCCCAAAAGTGTCCGGTGAACGATCCCTATCGAACGGCAGGCAAAACTTGAAGGCCCCACCCTGAGACCTGCATGCAGGGGTGCGCTTGCATTCATTCAAAACGCAGAGGGAATGCTTCGGCTGACGTGCGTCCTCTCTGCCACCTGCGTGGAGACTAAGGTTGCCCTCAACTGGTGTCGGCGATATCGCGGCTACAGAGTGTTCAAAATTCGGTTGGTAGCCGGTTCGACCGGGCTGTTCACGATACCAATCGTCTGCATCATCACGACCACGGCCCGCTGCCGGATAGGATCGACTTGGAACAGCGTGCTGCCCGCGCCCGCCCAACCCCAAAGACCGGGGTTTGTCCCATCGGGCGCTGCACTTGTATCGTGAAGCGTCACTATGCCGCCGCTAGCCATGCCATGGAAGGGTGGGAAGAAGATGCCTGCGGGTAGCTGATTAGCCATGGCCTGCCTCGCAATGTGGGCGGGTAGCAATTGCTGCTGACCGAATGCTCCATCATTCAGCATGGCCTGAGCAAACCGGGCGAAATCGTCGGCAGATGCTGCAAGCCCGGACCCACCGGCCAGCATCGCCGGCCTGGTGGCCCACTGAGAATCCTGAGGACTGTCGATCAGCTTGGGTGTGGCAAGCGGCTGACCTGTGCTTGGATCGAAACCAATGTAGAGCGCGGAAAGCCGCCTGAGCTGTTCCGGCGAGAGCCAGAAACCGCTGTCGCGCATTCCCAGAGGCTGAAATATTTCCTCCGCTAGGATCTGATCCAGCGTCTTGCCCAGCAGTCGTTCCAGCAGCGCGCCCGCTACGTCGAGACTGACCGAATATCGGATATCAGTCCCGGGCTCAGTGCGAAGCGGCAGGGTGGCCAGGCGCGCCATGTAATTCGTCAGGTCAGGTGCGGGCGGATCGGATGCATCCTGCAATACCCCGCCCGCCATCGGATGAAGCCCGAGCTTGCGATAGGCTTGTTCAAGCGGCTCGTTGCCGGAAATTGTATAGGTAAATCCGGCGGTATGGGTAAGCAGGTGGCGGACCTTTATGGCTTCCTTTGCTGGTCGGGATTCCAGTCCCTTGGCCGGATCGATCAGGACGCGCATTGTCTTGAATTCAGGCAGGACTTCCGAAATCGGCGTGTCGAGCGTCAGCCGTCCGGCTGCGATCTGCTTCATCACGGCGATGCCGACGACCGGTTTGGTCATGGAATAGACCCGCCAGATTGTCTCCGGAGTGACCGCTTCTCCGCCGTCGAATGCCGTGCGGCCGAGCGCTATCCATTCGGGCTCATAGGGACCTGGCCGCACAATGCCGACGATGGCACCGGGGATGCGTCCCGCCGTTATCAGGCCGCCAAGAAGCCCTCTTACGGCTGACGTATCATAGGACGACCGCGCCAACGCCGGTGCAGCGATCATGGCGGTCGAGGCGCCAATGGCGGCGAGTATCTTGCGTCGATCGAGCTGCGGGACATTTACTTCGCGCATCGCAATTGTCCTTCGTGAGGCCGCTCGAGACATCGTCAGCAAGCCGGGATATCTGACGAGAGCGATCTCCGCGCGATCGCTTCACCCATGCGAAGCGTCACGCCCGGGGCAAGGTCGGCGCGCCACGTGACGCGGCCCGGCTCGAACAGCAGGACAACCGTCGAGCCAAGGTAGAACCTGCCCATCTCGTCCCCGACAGCAAAGCGACGCTCTTGACCGGCGAAATCCTCATGCACCGGGGCCTTGGCGTGGGTGCGGAAGGTGCCCGGCCAGACCGTGTCGATCCCAGCCACGATCATGGCCCCCACCATCACGCTGGCGAAGTGCCCGTCCGGCCCGTCGAAGCGGCACGACAGGCGTTCATTGCGGGCAAACAAGCGGTCTACGCCCTCGGCGGTGGCAGTGTTGACCGAGAACAGGTCTCCCGGAATGTAGCGCGTATGAGCCAGCGTGCCGGCGGCGGGCATGTGGACGCGGTGGTAGTCCTTGGGGCTGAGGTAGATGGTGATGAACGCTCCGCCCTCGAACCGCGCCGCCTCTGCCGCCCCGCAGCCGAGCAGTTCGGCCACCGTGTAATCGCGCCCCTTGGCTTGAATGATCCGCCCGGCGGTGATGGGGCCGAGCTGGCTGACTGCACCATCGGCGGGGGAGAGGATGAATTGCGACGCGTCGGCGAGCGGGCGAGCGCCGGGCTTGAGTTCGCGGGTGAAGAAGTCGTTGAAGCTCCTGAAATCCCCGATCCCGCGGGCGGCCTCTGACAGATCGACGCGGTAAGCGGCGGCGAAGCGGCGGATCAGGCGATCCCGCAACCACGGCGTCTCGCTCGCGGCGAGGCGGCCGACAAGGCGCGAGAGGGCGTGCTGCGGGACAAGGTGCTGAAGCGCGATGAATACTGCGGACATGGCGTTGTCAGGCCCGGAACCGGGCGGGGGTGTAGGTCGAAGGTTCAATTCTCGGCGGCAGATCATGCACTTCGGGATCGATCAGATGCGCGGCCAGTGCGGCCGCTCCCGGCGCGGATTGCACGCCGAAGCCGCCTTGCCCAACGAGCCAGAAAAACCCGGGGCAGCCCGGATCATGGCCGATCACCGGCACGCGGTCAGGGCTGAAGGTGCGCAGGCCCGCCCAGGCGCTGGGCTTTCGGCGGATTTCCCAATCGATGAAGCGGCTCATGCGTTCGGCCCCTTCGGCAAGGGCATAGTCGTCAGCAGCGGCATCATGGGGCGCGACATCGGTTTCGTCGGCGGGCGAGAGAATGAAGCGGCCCGCATCGGGCTTGACGTAGAAGGTTTCGAGGGAATCGATCATCATCGGCCAGCGCGTGCTGCCCTCCGGCGCGTCGATCAGGGCAGCGGTGCGCAGTTTGGGAGCAAGGCCGATTGCAGGGACGCCTGCCAGAGTGGCCAGCGCATCGCCCCACGCTCCGGCGGCATTGACCAGCAATGGCGCTTCGAATGTCTGCGCCCCGCAATCGACCTGCCAATTTTCGCCATTGCGGGTGACGCGCTGCACCTCCGCCCGGCACACCAATGTCCCGCCCCGCGCAGCGAACTGGCGCAGGTAGCCCTGATGGAGCGCGTCGACGTCGATATCCTGCCCGCTGGTGTCGATTGCCGTCGCAACCACCGCTTCAGCGCGCAGGAGCGGAAACAACGCCTGCGCCTCGGAGACGGAAAGCGGCTCCAGCGCGCCGCTGCTGCTGGCCATGTTGTCGGCGAGAGCCTTCGCGCCATCCTGTCCCGCGATCATGATCATGCTGCGCGGGGAAAGCACTGGGGTGGGCCAGAACGCCGGATCGAGCGTGCCGAATAGCCGCAGCGCGGCGGCGCTCAGCGGTTGCACCTTCGGTCCGCCATAGGTGAGGTGGAACATCGCCGCCGACCGCCCGGTGGAGTGCATCCCCGGGCGCTCCTCGCGTTCGAGCAGGATCACCTTGCGCGTTCCGGCCAGCGCAGCGGCAAGCGAGGCTCCGGCGATCCCTGCGCCGATCACGATTACATCATAGGTTTCCGTCATGAGAGGATGGTTCCGTGGGGTTGGGGGCGGTGCAGGGCCGGGCGATCGAGCGCGAAGTCCGGCATGGCAGGAGCGTGGTCGCGGATCATGCCAGCGACCATCTCGCCGATGGCGGGTGCGTGCTTGAACCCGTGGCCCGAACAGGCCGAGACGGCGATCACCCGCTCGGCATCGGACAGGCGGTCGACGATGAAATGGCCATCGGGCGTGACGGCATAGCGGCACCCGGCGGCGCGCACAGGCCGCAGGGTGGCGGTAAGGCGGCCTGACAGATGCCGCGCGATCAGTGCTTCGCTTGCGGTAAGTTCGCCCGGGGCCGAGGGATCGGCGGAGGCGTCTTCCTGCGAGGATTGCTCGGTCGCGACCTTGATCTGGCCCGAGGCGCCTACCTGCGGGAAGCCGTAGAACAGATCCTCGGGCCCGCTGCCATGGAGCCAGAGATAGACCGGGCAGAACGCCGGATCGAAGGCTTCGCGCCGAGCGGGGGTGAGCCAGTGGAGCGCTTGCGGGAACAGCCGCACATGCTGGCGCAAGGCGGGAACCAGCGCGGGCAGCCACGGCCCGGCGGTCAGCACCAGAGTGTGCGCCGCGTAGGTGGCGCGGTCGGTGCGAACCGTGACCGCGTCAGTGGTCGCCTCGAAGGAGAGCATGGCCTCTCCGGTGCGGATCGCTGCCCCGGCGTGCCGCGCATCGGCCAGCAAGGCGCTGACTGCGCGTTCGACGAAGACGAAGCCGCCCTCGGGCTCATAATAGCCACGCGCCGTGTCAGGTGGTGCAAAGGCGGGGAAGCGGTCGCGGATCGCGCCTCCGCCGAGTGCCTCGTGGCAGATGCCAGCCCGGCGCGCGACGGCGATTGTGCGGTCGAGGAACCCGCCCATGCCGTGGAGCTCGCCTGCCCCGCCGCTGGTGTCGATGGTGAGGAAGCCGCATTGCACCAGCAGCGGATCGCCATAGGCCGCTTCAAGCTCGCGCCACACGGCATGGCTGCGCTGCACCAGCGGGACATAGACATCGCCTTCGCCCACCCCAAGGCGGGTGGCGCGGGTTTCGCCATGGGTTGAACCATGTGCGTGAGGCGGGGCGTGGCGATCAATGCCCACGACGCTAAGGCCTGCCTGCGCCAAAGCGCGCAGGCAGGCGCTGCCCATCGCGCCGAGGCCGATCACGATCACGTCATGGACTGCGTCCGCCATGTCAGAAATTGGCGATGACGCCGACCGCTTGCGCCTCCGCCGCGCGCAGGATGTGGTCGCAGGCGACCAGGTCTTCGGCGACCATGCCGAGCGATTTGAACAGGGTAATCTCCTGCGGGTCGGTGCGTCCGGCACAGGCCCCGCTCAGCACCCCGCCGATGCTGCCGAGGATATGATCGGGCGTGATCGCGCCAGCCTCCAGCGCGCGGCGCAGATCGCCGCCCAAGGCCAGTGCGCTGTCGCGGAAGTCGACGAACACCCGCGCGCGGACAAGCGTTTCGTGATCGATCTCGGAAGTGGTGGGGATGCTCGACCCGACGACATTGACGTGCTGGCCCGGGCGTAGCCACGCGCCTTCGAAATAGGGTTCCTTGGCGGCGGTGGTAAGGCACAGGATGTCGGCCTTCGCCGCATCCTCAGGCGTGGCGACCGCGCGGACACCTTCGCCCAGATCGTCTGCGAAGGCCTGAGCACGCGCCGGATCGCGGCCCCATACCAGCACTTCACGGACGGGCCGGACGGCGCGGATCGCGGCAACGTGGGTGCGCGCCTGTTCGCCATAGCCGAACACCCCAAGGCTCGCCGCATCGGGATTGGCGAGGGCATCACTCGCCGCTGCCGAGGCCGCCGCGGTGCGGATCGCGGTAACCTCGCGCCCGTCGATCATCGCCATCAGGCAGCCATTGTCGGGATCGAACAGCAGGATCGGGCCCTGATGCGAGCCAAGCTCTGTGCCGAAATTGCCGGGGAACACCGTCATCACCTTGATCCCCAGCCAATCGGGATCGGCAATCACGCCCGGCATCATCGAAAGCAGGCCCTTGCCACTGGGCATCAGCATCGCCTGCCGGATCGGCTGTAATGCCCGGCCCTCCGCTTCGGCGAGGAAGGCACGTCGCATCAGCGGGATGCATTCATCATAGGGTAGCAGGTGGTGCACCAGATCGGCGCTGATGATGCGAAATTCAGGCATTGTAGTCTCTCCGCTCTGCGCCTGCGGGCACATCTCCCATGGCGGCAGGCAGAACCTTGGTCACCAGCGTGACGATCATCCGGCCGGGCTCTTCCATCGCGACCACGTGGGCGGAGTAGGGGAACTCTTCGTAAAGCTTCCACGGCGCGTCGATCTCGGCGAAATAGGCGCGGGTCAGGGTCACCGGGGTCTGCCAGTCGTGCGCGCCGGAAATCATCACCACGGGGCATTCAAACCGCGTGCCGACCGCCTTGCGTGCGCTCCAGTTATCGACCGAGCGGCCGATTTCGAGATGCGGCGTGGCAGGCCCGCCGGTGAAGGGCGGATCGGGCTGGGGCGGGGCTTCGACCAGCGAGGGCGAGGCCATGTGCATCGGCATGATCCGGTCATTCCAGTCGGTGCCCGGCCCCCGGAAATTGTACCAGCTGAAGCCGCGGCGAACCATTTCGGTCTGGACGAAGCCGACCCAGCCGATCCAGCCTGCCTCATCGCTCGCCCGGTCAGGGATCGGACCGAGGGCTTCGAGCTGCACGGCCAGCTCCGTCTCACCCGATGCGCGCGCGTGTTCGAGCAGCAGGCGATGGGTTTCCTCGAAATTGCCGTTCCAGTCGGTGTTCTGGCCGACCGTGATCACGGCATGAAGCAGATTGGGCCGACGATGCGCGATTTCGAGCGCGAGGATGGTTCCCCAGCTCTGCCCCATCACGAACACCTTCCGGTGCCCGAGATAGCCCGCAAGATATTCCGCCAGCTCGATCCCGTCCGCGATGGTCTGGGCAAGGGTGATGGTGCCCTCCAGCCGGGCCCCGTCCACCGCCGAACGCCCGAAGCCGCGCTGGTCCCACTGGACGACGGTGAAATACTCCTCCCATGGGCGCTGGAAGTAGTAGCTGATGTCGGACAGCGCGCCGCCCGGCCCGCCGTGGAGGAACAGCAGCACCGGATTGGCGCGGTCGAGCCCGCGGATGGTGATCCACTGCCGCGCCCCGCCGATCGTGACGTGGCGGGCCTCGTCGATCCCGTTTGGCGAGACGATGCGGCCGATCTCTGCGAACATGTGGCGCATCGCATCGCGGGTGGGATCGGGCGGGGAGGTGGTCTCGGTCATGTCAGGCGGCCTTTGCGGGAAGGTTGGAGGGGGCTTTCCACACCTGCCCGGCGACGCGCTGCCAGTTGCCGCCGAACGCCTTGGCGATGTCCTCGCGGGCATAGCCAAGCGCTGTCAGTTCGGCGGCGATGGCGGGCAGGTCTTCCGGGCCGGCCATGGTCAGCACCCCGGCATAGGCTTCAGGATCAGGGAAGGTGTGGCGCTTGCTTTCGAGCTCGTGGGCGAGCTCAACCTGATCGAACACGTAGTCGAGGCCGATCCCTGCATGATCGATCCCGACCAGCTGGACGACATGATCGATGGCGTGGGCGACGCCCTGCGCTGGGCTGGCATTCTTGCCGAGGAAGAAGCTGATCCCGTTGATCCCGATCACCCCGCCGGTCGCAGCGCAGGCGCGGATCAGATCATCGGGGATGTTGCGCGCGTGCCGGGCGAGCGCGAGCGGGTTCGAGTGCGAGAAGATCACCGGGTTCTCGGCCGCCTCGAACACATCGCGCACCGTGCGATGGCCGGTGTGCGAGCAGCACACCAGCATGCCGACCCGCTTCATCTCGGCCAGCAGTTCGCGGCCATAGGCGGTGAGGCCGGGATCATCGTCATGGCACCCGCCGCCTGCCGCGTTGTTGCGATTATAGGCGACCAGCATCCAGCGCACGCCGATGTCGTAGAGCAGGCCGACCATGCCGTGATCGCCTTCGTCGAGCGGGGCCATGCCTTCGACATCGAAGAAGATGCCGAGCTTGCCCGCCGCGCGTGCCGCAGCGATCTCCTCAAGACTGCCGACCAGCTGGTAGCGATCGCCATGGAGCGCGATCCAGCGCCGGAAACTCGCCGCCATGCGTATGTGGTGGAGCAGCGGGTATGGACCGAAGCCGATATTGACCGAGACCACATCCGCCCCGGCGGCGCGGAAGCGTTCGAGTTCGGGCATGAAGCTCTCGTCCTCCGGGCGCATCGGCAGGCAGGCGTGGTTATCCCACACTAGCATCGTATCGAGCATCGCGCGGGCGGCGGTGATGGCGGCGGGATCGGTCATGCGGGCTCCTTTGCGCCGAGGGGCACGCGCAGCCGCGAGGGGTGCTGCGCATCATGGTGGAGGGTAACGGTGACAGTGCGGGCATCGGCGATGGTCTCGTCGCTGACGGTGCCGCCGCCATTGAAGTTGCGCTGGGTGTGGATCGAATGGTTCGGCCCGATGGTGAGCCGCAGCCGGTGCCCGGCAGCAACTTCGCGCGCGATCCAGAAGAACTGCGCGAAGGTGTAAAGCCGGGGTGCGTTGTCGGTGACGAGGCATGGCGTAGCGATGCCGTTGCCATGTCGTGCGCGCAGCATGTCGCTGGTGAGCAGGATCGCGCGGCCCTCATTGTCGACCTCGTAGATGCGGACGACGAAGTCGGTATCGGGCGTATCTATGGCGAGCCAGGCTTCCAGCACGAACTGCCCGGCAATCTCGACCGGCTCGTCGAAGGGCGCGGTGTGATAGACCAGCTGCGTGCCATTGCGGGCAAAGACCATGCGCGCCTCAGCCGGGTCCTCCTGATCGACCTCCATTTCGATGGCGGCGATGGCGGTGTCGCAAGGGTCGTAGCGATAGCTGTCGGGCGGCCCGTCCGGCGCGGTGTCGGGGGTGAGCCAGCCCGCGGTGAAAAGGTCATGCGCATTGCCTGCCGAGCTGAGCCGGTAATCGGCAATTGCGGCGGTCGCATCCTCGAGCCGGGCGCAATGCCGCCAGCGATCCGCGCCCATCACGTAGTAGGTGACGCGGTCCTTGAGCAGCGCCGGGCGCTCTCCGCCCTCCATCACCCAGGCGAACCATTCGCGGTGCAGCGCATCCATATCGATCACGCTGGCCGCGCCGAAGCTCACCCCGCCGACATTGGCTTGCGGGGTACGGGTGCCGCCATGATCCCACGGGCCGATCAGCAGATAGTGCTGCGCGGTGATGTCAGCCGGGGCGAGCGCCATGTGGCGGCGGTAATAGGCAAGCGCGCCGGGCTGGTCATCGTCATAGCTGCCGGTGATGGTAAGGATCGGCATGGCGATCCCGGCTATCTGCGCATCGCTCGGCATGTAGTCGGCAAAGTCGTGGGCTTCGATCCGGTCGATCCATTCGCCGATCTGCGGCCACTTCCCGCCCACTTCATCCGCGAGGCTGCGGAACGAGACGTCCGCCTCGAACCGCCGCCGCCACAGGTTGCGCCAGAAGCCAAGGTCGGCAAACCAGGTGGATTGCAGCGCCTGCCCGTTCACGAAGGCGAGCCATTGCAGCAGGTATTGGTAGCCGATCCCGTTGCGGGCCGGAAAGTCGATCCCTGCATGGGCGGAAGCCGTGGGCACGATGGTGGCGAGCGCGGGCGGGTGGCCGCTCGCAGTCGCCCATTGGGTGGTGCCGCAATAGGATCCGCCCGCCATCGCGACCTTGCCGTTGCAGAAGGGCTGCGCAGCAATCCATTGGACGATCGTCGGGCCATCGGCCAGCTCCTGCCGGAAGGGATCGAACGCCCCGCCCGAATTGCCGCGTCCGCGCGTGTCCACCGCGATGAAGGTGAGGCCATGCTCGGCAAAGTTCACTCCTCGGGCGAAATAGGTGTCGGCGGTGTAGGGCGAGAGGGTGAAGGCCACCGGCCCCGGCGGCGCATCGGCAGCGGGGCGATACAGGACCGCGCCCAGCTCGACGCCGTCCGGCAGCGGGATGCGCAGGTTGGGCTCGATGTGGATGGTCACGCCGCACGCCGCTCCGCTCCGGCCGGCACTTCGCCGCGGGTCGCCGGGAGCACGTCGTTCACCAGCGACACCACCGAAAGGCCCGGCTGTTCGAGATTGAGCACGTGCGCTGCGTGCGGGAAGGCGATCCACTTCTTCCATGGCGCATCGATGGTGCCAAAGTATTCGAGCGCGAGATCATAGGAGGTCTGCCAGTCGTGCATCCCCTGCATCACGACGATCGGCACCTCGAACCGGGTACCGACATCGCGGCGCGCATCCCACGGCGCGACCGAGGTCATCGCCTCCTTGTGGCGCGCGAACAGCGTCTCGCCGTCCTCGGCCAGGCGGCGGGCATCGGCGGCATAGTTCTCCGGCGCGAGATCGGGCGAGAGGAAGCGCAGCATATCCATGCGCGGGCCCCAGCCATCGCCGTCTCCGCGCAGGTTGTACCAGCTGTTGCGATCGGGGATGGGCAGGCCGAACTTCATCGGCCATTCGGTCAGCGCGGGATCATCCGCTGCAGGGATCGGGCCGACGGCCTTGAGCCGGGCGACTTCAGCGGCATCGCCGCGCTTTTCGGCTTCGGCGAGATACCAGTGATAGACGCGGTCGGCGCTCGCCAGCCAGTTGGCCGAGAGGCCCTGCAGCACCGCCACGTCGAGCAGATCGGGCCGCGCCTTGGCAACCTCAAGCGCCAGCACCGTGCCCCAGCTCTGCCCCACCAGCACCAGCCGCTCGCGCCCGAATTCGGCCAGCAGATGTTCGATCAGAGCAATGGCATCGGCGCGATACTGTGCACGGTTGAGCGTGCCTGCGATCCGCGCCTGATCATCGGGCGAGCCGAAAGACCGGCCGCAGCCGCGCTGGTCCCAGTTGACGACGACGAAGAAATCCTCCCACCCGCGTTGATAGGCCCAGGCGACATCGGAGATGTGCCCGTTCGGCCCGCCGTGAAGGAACAGCAGCAGCGGCGCATCGCGGTCCTGCCCGCGAAGGTGGATGTGCTGGGTAAGGCCGCCGAGTTCGATCATCCGCTGCTCGTCGATCGCGTTCGGCCCGGCAAGGCGGCCCAGATTGGCGAAGACCGTCCGCGCCCGGGCGCGCAGTTCGGCAGCGTCGCTGACAGTGCCAAGCGGTGTGTCGGTCATCTCAGGCATTCTCCTGCTGGTGCGCGGCGGCGTGCATCGCAGCGGCGCGGGCGCGCAGGGCGGGCTTGTCGATCTTGCCGATCGGCAGCAGCGGCAGCGCGGGTTCGATGTGGAAGTGCTTGGGGATCTTGTAGTTGGCGAGCCGTTCGCGGCACCATGCGGCGAGCTCTTCCGGGGTGGCCGCGCCCTCGATGAAACCGACGCCGACTTCGTCCCAGACGGGATCGGCAATGCCGACGACCGCTGCGGCGGTCACATCGGGGTGGGCTTCCAGCACGGTTTCAACCTCGCGCGGGTAGACGTTGTAACCGCCCGACTTGAACATCTCCTTGATCCGCCCGACGAGCCGGTAGGCGCCATCGGGGCGCTGCTCGGCAAGATCGCCGGTGCGGAACCATCCATCAGCGGTGAAGGCGGCGGCGGTTGCCTCCGCGTTGCGCCAATAGCCGAGGCAGTTGAGCGCCGAGCGCGCCTGCACCTCGCCCGCCTCGCCTGCCGGAACGAGGTTGCCCTCGCCATCGGCAAGCCGCACTTCGACCCCGGGGAAGGGATGGCCGACGCTCGCCCCCAGCAATTCGGCATCGCTGCTCGGCGGCAGGACGGTGATCCCCGAGGTGGTCTCGGTCATGCCGTAATTGGTCGCGCGCAGGGGGCAGATCGTGCCAAGCCGTTCGATCACCTCGGGCGCCATCGCTGCGCCCTCCCACACGATCAGCTGCACCGCGGACAGATCGAAGCTCGCGAAGTCAGGCAGGGCGAGCTGCATCTGGAACACGCTCGGCACCGAGGCCCAGAAGGTGATCCCTTCGTCCTGCATGAGCTGCAGCGAATGGCGGGTGTCGAACTGCTCCATGAACACGCAGGTTCCCCCGCCGACCAGTGCCGGGGCGAGAATGTCATTGAGGCAGCCGACGTGATTGATCGGGAAATAGTTGAGCACCCGCAAGGGCGACATCGGCCACACTTCGTTCTGGCCGCGGGCGAAACGCACGATCCCGCCGTGCGAGAGGATCGCTCCCTTTGGTTTGCCGGTCGAGCCCGAGGTGTAGACGAGCACGGCTGGATCGTCTGCGGTGACCCTGGCAATGGCGGCTTCGAGCGCGCCAGCGGAAAGATCATCTCCCCCGGCGATGAACGCGCCGAAGTCACCGGGATGATCGAGCAAGACGGTTTTCGGGGATAGCGAGCCGATCGCTGCGAGATCGGGATGGTCGCGGGCAAGCAGCAAGCGCGGTTCCGCATCGCGCAGGACGTGGGCGAGTTCATCGAAGCGGTAGCGCGGGTTGAGCCCGACCCAGATCGCACCGATCCGGGTGGCGGCAAGATAGGCTGCGAGAAAATCGAGCCCCGGCGGTGCCAGCGTCGCCACCCGCTCGCCCTTTGTCACCCCTGCAGCCAGCATGGCGCGGGCGAGGCTCGCCACCTCGCTGTCGAGCGTGGCGTAGCTCCATCGCGCCGCATCCAGCACCGCAGCCTCCCGCGCGCCATGATGGGCAGCCCACCAGCGCACATGCGCATCAAGCGTCGGAAGCGCCTCGGGGGGCGAGGCGTCAGTCATGGATACCGAGCTCGCGGTCGAAGAATTCGCGGTAGCTGCGCAGCTTGTGCGTGCGGGCCTCGGTTCCGACGATCACGTGGCGCTGGCCGGGATAGAGCACCAGATCGAAGGTTTTGCCCAGCCGTTGCAGTTCGTCGATCAGCTTGATCGCATGTTCGACCATCACGTTATCGTCGGACATTCCGTGCACCAGCATCAACCGGCCCGACAGTCGGGCAAGGCGCGGGATCACGGATGCGGCAGCATAGGCCTCGGCCTCCTCCGCAGGGTGACCCATGAAGCGTTCGGTGTAGTGCGTGTCGTAGTCGCCCCACCAGGCGATCGAGCCGCCGGCAATCCCCGCCCGGATGCGCGAGCGCGGATCGGTCATCAGGCGCAGGGTCATGAACCCGCCATAGGACCAGCCCATCGCCCCGATCCGATCGCCATCGACAAACGGAAGGGAACGCAGGAAGGCGAGCCCTTCCAGCTGATCGGCGAGCTCAGGCTGGCCGAGCCTGCGCGAAATCGGTGCCTCGAAGGCAAGGCCGCGCCCGCAGGCCCCGCGATTGTCGAGCTGGAACAGGACATAGCCGGCATCGAGAAAGGCCCGCTCTTCGGCAGCGCGCCAGGCCTTGCGCACCAGCTGCCGTCCCGGACCGCCATAGACCTGCAGGATCGCCGGGTAGGTCTTGCGCGGATCAAAGCCGGCGGGCTTCAGCAGCACGTAGTCGAGCGCCTGTCCATCCTCGGCGGGGATCTGGCCGAATTCGGGACTGGGCAGGCCGCCGGCAAAGGGCGCGTAGGCGTGGTGTTCGTCCAGCCGATTGGGTTCTAGCGGGCAGACCACCGCGCCATTCCGGTCGTAGATCGCGGCATGGGGAGGCCGCGACGGGCTCGAATGCACAGCCGCATAATGCCGCGTGTCGGGGGCCATGGCGACCGACCACCAACCCTCGGCTGCAGTGATCTTCTCGGATGGGCCATTGCCATCAAGAGACACGCGGTAGAGGTGCCTTTCGGTGACGCCCCTGTGTCCGCTCATGACATAGGCGTGGCCACCCGCCTCATCGACGCCCACCAGTCCGCTCTCGCGATCGCGCGAAGCGACGGGGAAGGGCAGGTTGGTCAATTGCGCAAGGACCGTTCCCTGCCATGCGTGGCGATAGAGCTGGTTGATGCCGGTGCGCTCGGACACCCACAGAAAGCCGCCATCCTGAAGCGGATGGAAGTCGAGGTTGGGATTGACCCACGGCTTGCCCACCTCGCGGAAAATCACCGTCGCGCTGCCAGTCACCGGATTGGCGGCGATGAGGTCGATGCGTCGCTGGTGACGCGACTGGCGCTGGACGAACAGCGTTTGGCCGTCGCGCGACCATGCCACGCGGACGAGATAGAAATCAGGATCATCACCCAGATCGATCCTGACCGGATCCTCTCCATCAAGCGCGGCGACGAACAGGTCGACTCTGGCGTTGGGCGTTCCGGCCTTGGGAAAGGGTTGAGTGACGAAGCGAATGCCGTCGGCCCCAATCTCCATGCGATCACAATCCATGACGCATGTTTCATCGACCCGCGTATAGGCAATCGCCTCGCCGTCAGGGCGCCACCAGAACCCTGTGTCCCGCGCGAATTCCTCCTGTGCCACGAATTCGGCGACCCCGTAGCTTATGCCGGGTTCGGCTGGCGGGGAGATTCGATGAACGAGCGCACCGAAGGCATCAGCCAGCCAGAGCTCTCCTTCCGCGATACAGGCGATGTTGGTTCCTGCCGGAGCAGGTTGAACATCGGTCACGTCGGGCGGGGCGATCTGCGCAAAGTGTCCGTTTCCGATGTCGAGCCGGATCGTGCCGCTGCCCGTGGAGACGAGCAGAAAGCCACCGCAAGCCGTCCATGCGAGCGCGCCGATGCCGCCGGTGAACTGCCGCTGGCGTTCCCTGCGCGCAGCTTCATCGGCCGAAAGCCCGCCGCCGATGCGGGCATCATCGCCCCGCAGCACCATATGCGGTGTTGCGCCTGCCCTTGCCTCGCAAAGCCACAAGTCAAAGCGTCCCGGCGTCTCGGCAGCGGCGCGCTGATAGGCGATCCGGCTGCTGTCCGGCGACCAGGCCAGCTGGCCGACAAGGGCGCCATCCAGGCTCGGGGCTGCAAAGATCCGCTCGAGCGGCAGCGGCGATAGAGAATGCCAAGTGGTCTGTACGGCCGTTGTCATTCGGACCTTCCGCAAGGTTCCGGGCTGGCGAAATGATGCACACCGTCATCAACCCACATGACCAGCCATTCGCCGACAAGCGCCGGCTTGTCCTCGCCGTCGATTTCGACCGTTACACCATAACGCCGCAATTCCCGGTCGGCCCCGCGCGGCTCGTTCCCGATGAGCGTGAAGATGCCGCGCAAGCGTGATCCGACAACAACCGTATTGGTCAGACGCATCCGGTCGAAGCCGTAGTTGAGCGCATAGCCGGTGCGGTCTGTGGTGACGGCATCGTGGAAGAAGTGCGTCAGCAGCGACATGGTAAGGAAGCCGAAGGAGATCGTCTTGCCATGCGGCCCGTGCGCGGCGGCATATTCGGGATCGATGTGCAGGCGGTCGGGATCATTGGTGTTGAGACCGAAGGTGGTGATGCGGTCCTGGTCGATGGTCATCCAGTCCGAAACCGCCTGCTGGCCGCCCTGATGCCAGATGGTGTCGGCAATGCTCCTCGGTTTCACCATATTCCCTCTCCTCCGCCCGTTCCCTTGCCGGGCAATCATAGGAACGAGACGGGGGCTGTCAAACAAAATTGGGACTAGTCCCACTTTTAGGTAATAACGGGTTCAGGTTGCACGAGCGGGCGACACAGCTTAGCGATGGTCGGCATGAATGCGGCCGAAGTACAAATGTCACAGCAGCGGGTGGGCGATGACGCGGCACATCCGCCGCTCAGCTATGCCGAGTATCTGTCGGCGCAGATCTCTCTCGCCAAGCGCAAGGGTGAACGCACCCGCCTGCGCCTCAAGGCCGCCGCCGCGCGGCTGCTGGGTCAGGTTGGCTACCGCGATCTGCGCGTATCCGACATTCACGAGGAAGCCGACGTCTCCAACGCCCTGTTCTACGTCTATTTCAAGAACAAGGAGGAGATTTCGCAGGAAGTGCTCGATGGCTTCCTCGCCTTCCTCGAAGGCTTCCCCGATGGCGAGCGCCCGCCTGCAACCCGCTTCGGATCGATCCGTCATGGCAACTTGCGCTATGCCCAGATGTTCGCGGCCAATGCCGGGCTGATGCGCTGCGTGTTCCAGTTTGCCGACGAATTCCCTGCCTTCGCTGCCAAGTGGCACGCCTGGAACGCGCGCTGGCGCGATCGCACCATCCGCGCGATGCAGCGCAAGCCCGATATCGCGCTGGCCGGGCCGGGCGAGCTTGATGCTGCGGTCATTGCGCTCGGCGCGATGATCGATGCATTCCTGCGCATGGCCTTCATCGAGCGCGAGCCGAGCCTTGCCGGAACCCGCTATGAAAGCGACCCTGCGGCCCTTGCCGAGCTGCTCAGCAAGCTGTGGATCAGAGCCCTCTTTGCCGCCGATCCTGACGATTTATAGAAACTGGGCCTAATATCAGTTTTTGATTGACTCGCACCCCGCCCGCCCGCACCATCGCGGCATCGGGACGGGAGGGATTGCCTTTGTCGATTGGAGGCGCGGAGGGAGCGGCGGAACCTACGCTGGCAGCGCGTCTTGCCGCCCTGTTCGCGCGCTGGGACCGGGCCGATGCACCCGGCCTTGCAGTCGGCATCCGCCATCGCGGCGCGGTGATCTACCGGGCGGCCTTCGGCATGGCGAGCCTTGAAAGCCCGCGCGCGCTGACGCCGGCCTCGCGCATCCGCATCGGATCGACGTCCAAGCACATGACCGCGCTGCTGGCACTGCTGCTGGCAGAGGAGGGCGCATTTTCGCTCGATGTGCCGATCCGCCGCTACCTGCCCGAGCTGGAAGGGGTGGAGGGCGAGGCGACGATCCGCCAGCTGCTCCAGCACCGCGCCGGGGGGCGGTGCTATTTCGACCTCTCGGTGATCGCGCATCTGGATGCCGACAACCCGCCCGGTCGCGCGCTGGCGCTGGCTGCGCGCCAGCAGGGGCGCAATTTCGCCGCCGGCAGCGCGATGATCTACTGCAATTCGGGCTATCACCTTGCCGCCGTGGCGATCGAGCGGGCGGCAGGGGCGAGCTTTGAGGATGAACTCGCCCGCCGCCTCTTCGCCCCGCTGGGGATGCACGACACCGCCAGCGTGCCGAGCGATCATCTGATCCTGCCAGGCGTGGCAACGCTGCATGTGCCTGATCCGGCAGGCGGCGGCTGGCGGCGGGGGATCTTCCCCAACTCCGATGTGCGGGGTGAGGGCGCGGTCATCTCGACCATCGATGATATGCTGGTCTGGACGGCGCACCTCCTTTCGCGTGACCGTTTCGGCAGCCCGGACACCTGGGCGCAGCTGTTCGAGCGCGCGCGCTATGCCGATGGCCATGAGGGGCGCTATGCGCTCGGCCTCACCCACGGCGAGCATCGCGGGCGGGCGCTGTTCCATCATGCGGGCGGGGTGATCGGCGGACTCAGCCAGATGCTGGTGTTCCCCGAAGAGGCGCTTGAAATCGTGATCCTCGCCAATGGCGCGCCCGAGGCTGATCCGGTGGCGCTGGCATTGGCGGCGGCCGATGTGGTGCTGGGTGAGGGTGAGGTTGGGGGCGAAGCGCCTGCACCCCAGCCGGAGTTTCCCGCCGCGCTGGAAGGGCTATGGCAGTCCGAGACAACCGGCATGATCTACAGCATCGCCATGACCGAGGCCGGGCCGCGGCTGGGCGTTGCGGGCGGGCCGCCGGTGGTGCCGTTGCTGCCTGAGGGCACATGCTGGCGCAGCGAAGCGCCGACGCTCTCGCCCCTGATGATCGATCCGGCGGGCCTCGCCGCGCATGGCACCATCGCAATCCGGTTTGGCGGCAAGACCGCGCTTTACCGTCAGCGCCTGCCCGATGCGCGCCCCTCGGCGCTGCCCGCGCGGGTGCTGGCCGCGTGTGATGCCGAGGCCGAAGCGCGCTTCGAGCGGAGGGACGAGGGCGATCTGCTCCACATTTCCGACGCCATCGGCCGCAACACCATGGCGCTAGACTGGCTGGGGGAACGCACCGCGCTTGCCACCTCCACCCGCCCGGGCCTGCCCTTTACTGCCGCGATCCTGATCGATGCCGAAGGCGATGGCTTCCACCTCAACACCGCGAGGACACGATGGCTGAGATTCATCTGAGCACCCCCGGGCCGATGCCTACCGATGCACCCGCACCGGCGCGGCCTTCGCTCGCCTATGCCTGGTACACGCTGGGCGTGCTGGTGGTGGTGACACTGTTCGCCTTCATCGACCGGCAGGTGATCATTCTGCTGGCCGAGCAGATCAAGATCGCCTTCCGGCTATCGGACATGCAACTGGGCTTTCTGCAGGGGACGGCGGTGGCGATGTTCTCGGCAGTGGCGGCCTATCCGCTCGCCTGGGCGGCGGACCGGATCGATCGGCGGCTGGTGCTGGCGGTGTGCATCACTGTCTGGAGCCTCGCGGTGGTCTGCTGCGGCCTCGCGCAAAGCTACACCCAGATCCTGATCGCGACTGCGATGGTCGCCGCGGCCGAGGCGGGGCTGGCGCCAATGACTTTTGCGATCATCCCCGAGCTCTTCCCGCCCGAAAAGCGCCAGCTGGCCAATTCGATCTTCGCGCTGGTTTCAGTGGCGACGGGCTCGATTGCGCTGGCGCTGGGGGGTGCGATGATTGCCGGGGTGGGCGCGGTGCAGCCCTCGCTGCCGCCGGAACTGGCGGGGCTGGAGGTTTGGCGATTGTCCTTCTTCGCGGTCGCCTTGCCTGCGCCCTTCATGATCGCGCTGCTCTACACCGCAAGGCTGGGCGGGCGCGGCAAGACGGCCGAGGAGGAGGCGCAGACGCAGGAGACGGTAGTGCAGGCCGGCTCGCTCAAGGACTTCCTGCTGGGGCGCGGCGCTGCGATGCTGCGGCTTTACGGGGCGCTGGGCATCGCCAATTTCGGCTATCAGGCACTGCTTGCGTGGGTGGTGGTGATCGGCCTGCGCGCCTTTTCCCAGACAGAAGCCGAAGTCGGCGCGGCGATCGGGTTGGCGGCGCTGGTGGCAACCCCGGTCGGCTTTGCCATGAGTCTGTTGCTCACCCGCCTGTTCGCGGAGCGGGTCGGGCCGGCCTTTCCGGTGCGGCTGCTGATGTTCGGTTATCTGGTCTCCGGCCCGGTGCTCGGTCTGCTGTGGCTCGCGCCCTCGGCCGAGGTGTTCTATGCGATCATCTTCGTGGGCTATGCCATCAACATCACGATGGGCATGATCCTGCCGACCGCGATCCAGTCGCTTGCGCCCCCGGCGCTGCGTGCGCGGGCGATTTCGGTGAATTTCGTGGTCAATGTGCTGCTTGCGTCGCTCGCCGCGCCGCTGGTCGGGTTCCTGTCGGACAGCTTCGGTAGCGAGCCACGCGTGATCCTGACGAGCGCGCTGATGATCACTGTGCCCAGCCTGATTGTCGCCGGGCTGGTGCTGCTGACCGCGCAGAAGGCCTTTGCCGAGGCGCTGGCCGAGGCCAGGGCACGGGGCGAGGCGGCCTAGACCGCGATCGCTCCAACCAGCGCGGGCGGGACGAGCCACAGGTGCGTGATCGCCCCCGCCTCGACCCGGTAGATCGCCACCGCATGGCTGCCGTCGGCGTGAATGCGCTCGATATCGACCACGATCGTCCCTGCGCTGAGGCGCTGCGTTATCGTCACGCCGGCGCGGGGCACGCGGGTAAAGGTCGTCGCATAGGCCGCCCTGATCGCGTTGCGCCCCTCGGCAAAGACCCGGCCCGAGGCCAGCTCGGTCAGCACTGCCCCTTCGGCAAAGCAGGCGACAAAGCCGTCCAGATCATGGGCGTTATAGGTTTCGACCTGCCGCTGGATCAGGCGTTCCACTTCATTCATGGTGGGCATCATCCCTCCAGTGCGGCGAACAGATCGGCGACCAGCCGTAACAGCCGGTCGGGCGTCTCAGGGCGGGCCTGGTTGATGGTCGCGGCGATGGTGATGTCGCGGTCGGGCAGGCAGACGCCGACGCAGCCCCAGAAGCCCGCATGGCCCCACCCGAAGCGTGCTCCCACCGGGAACAGCATGAAGGCGTTGGAATGGACGAAGAACGCCTCGGGCGCGCGGGTTGCGGGGCTGATGAGATAGGCCGCCGCCAGCGTGGCGGGCCGGTCGAACACCTCGCCCAGCACCAGCGCGCGGGTGAGCTTTACCAGATCGCCGACCGTGCTGATGAGCCCCCCGCCGCCGAACAGATCGAAGCTAGGATCATGCCCGCTCGCCTCGTCATCGGCCATGTATTGCGCCGCGCGCAGAAGGACCGCGGGTGGGGCGGGCTCGTCCTCCTCCCACCAGGTCGCCGCAAGCCCGAGCGTCTCGTAACCGATCAGCTCTCGCACCGCAGGCCCAAGCCGCTGACCGGCGGCGCGCTCGATAATGTCGCCGAGGATAACGTAGCCCGTGTCGGAATAGCGGAACCACGTCCCCGGCGCTCCCAAGGGCGGCCCGGCGGCAAGCGCCAGCGCGATCTGCTCCTGCCTGCTCCAGCGGCGCTGCGGTTCGGCCATGACGGCGGCGGCATAGCTGGGCTCGGCAACATGATCGCGCAGCCCGCTGGTATGGCCGAGCAGGTGGGCAAGGACGATCCGTTCGGGATCAAACTCCCCGCCGCGCAACTGTCCGGCAATCGCGGGATCGATCATGCCGATGATCGGATCATGCAGGCCAAGCCGCCCCTGCTCGATCAGGCGAAACACCGCGCAGGCGACCACCATCTTGGTGGTGCTGGCGAGGCGGAACGGGGTGTCAGGCGAATGGCCGGTGCTGCCGTCCATCAGCTCGTGCGCGGTTGCGCCCTGCCATGTCAGCCCCAGCCCCGGCGCATGCACCGCCGCCAGCACCCCAGGCACGGCGGGATCGGCGGCGGCTGTGTGGATCGCCTGATCCAGCCGTCCGGCGATCATCCCTGCCGCTCGAACCGGAGGCCCCGGCTGCGCGGCGCGCTGACGCGGAAGCCGGTGATGCGCGCGCCGTCACGCTCGAAATGGATCGCGGCGCTGGGGAGATCGGCACCCGGTTCGGTCACCACGGCAAATTCCTCCGACAGGATGCGGACAGCGCCTTCAACCTGCCCGAACTCGCCGCGCACGGCAATCGGGGCCGGGTGGCCGGGGTTGATGGTCGCCTCGGCGGCCAGATCGATGCTGTGATAACGCCCACCCAGTGCGCTTCCGATCCGGGCGGCGTCGGCATCGGTGATGGTCAGGCGGTGCAGGGTCTGGCGCCGGCCTGATTCGCTGAAGGCGATGGTTTCGGGCGGCTGACCCGGGGCCGGGGCTGCAAGGCTCGCCTTGTCGATCACCAGCGGGCCCAGCGCGGATTCCTCGAAGCCCACCACCAGCCTGTCGCCATGATCGCGCAGGATCGGGAAGGGCGGGGTGCCGATGAAGGAGATCCCCAGCACCTCGCCAACTGCGCCAAAGCCCACCAGCGTGCCATCCGCTCCGCCATAGAAGGCGCCTTCCAGATGGGCGAAATCGCCAGCGCTCGCCAGCGGCGGGAGGGGCGGGCTAAGCTCGCTCTCCAGCAGCGTATCGAGAATGCGCCACACGGTCGGGATCGGCTGAAGCGGCCCGCCATTGCTCAGCATCACGATGTCGAGATCGTGCGCTGGCACATGCATCACCTGCGCTGCCCCGCCGATCACCCCGCCGGCGTGGTGGATCACTTCGACCCCGCGATAGATGTGGCGATGCAGACCCAGCGCATAGATTGCGCGGGTGCCATCGGGCAGCAGCGGCGCATCGGTCATCATCCGCCAGCTTTCCGCGCTCGCCAGCCGGTGCGGGCCCTTCAGCTCCGCCAGCCAGCGCATCAGATCATCGACCGTGGAGACCATCGCCCCTTCGCCGCGAATCTCCTCGGTCGGGAACAGACCGCGCCGCCAGCCGCCACCGGGCAGCGGGACATGGAGCGTGGCAAGGCCCGGAGTGATGACATAATCGCTCGGCTGCGATGCGGTTGCGGTCATGCCCAGCGGCTGGAAGATGCGCCGTTCGAGGAAATCCTCGAACCGCTCGCCCGCCGCCGCGTCGATCACGGCCGAGAGAAGGTGATATCCCGCGTTGCAATAGGTCTGGCCGTTGCCCGGAGCAAAGTTCGCACCTGTCTGGCGGGCGATCATCTGCATCGCCCAGCCATCCCGGATTTTCGCGCCCCCATTGGCAAGGCCTGCCGCATCGAGATGATCGCGGTAGCCGCTGGTGTGGTTCATCAGCTGCCTTGCGCTCGGCATGGCGGGAAAACCCGGGAGACCCGGCACCCAGCGGTCAAGCGGGGCATCGAGATCGAGCTTGCCGTCCTCGGCCAGCAGCAGCGCGGCCATGCAAGCGAACTGCTTGCTCGACGATCCGATCCGCATGCGCGTAGCAGGGGTGTTGGCGACCCCGTGCTCGATGCTCGCCATGCCATAGCCGCGCCGGTAGAGCATCGCGCCCGCCTGCCGGACGGCAATAACGCCGCCCGGCGCGCGGGTGCTGTTTGCGGGCGCGAAAATCGCGTCGAGCTGTTCGGCCGCCGTGCTCAAAAGTCGGCCGTGAGCCTGATGCCGATGGTGCGCGGGCGGATGATCCCCATCGTGCCGACCCCGCCGGTCGCCCCGACCGGGACGAAGTTGGTGATCCCGCGCTCATCCGACAGATTCTTGCCGAACAGTTCGACAGCATACTTGCCCGAGCGCACGCCGATCTGAGCATCGAAGGTCGAGAAGCTCGGCAATTCGATCTTGAACGGGAAGTCGGACACGCGTTCGCCGGTATAGGTCCAGCTGCCCGCGACAAATCCGTCCCAATTGTCCGACAAGGCGGTTTCGTAGTTGAAGCCGATGGTGCTCGTCAGGTCTGCGACATAGGGCAGGTTGTCACCGTCCAGCGCGCCGATGGCGGGTTCGGCGCGGGTGAAGGTCGCATCGGTGTAGGCACCGATCGCGCTCAGCGTCAGGCCGTCGGTGGGACGCAGTTCGAAGCCCCATTCGAAGCCCTTGCTCACCGCTTCGCCGACATTGCCGGTGATGGTGAACTGGTTGCCGCCGACGATGACGCCAGTCAGCACCTGCACATCCGTCCAGTCGATATAGAAAGCCGCGACATTGACTGTCAGCATCTTGTCGAACAGCGAGCCCTTGAAGCCGATTTCGTAGTTCAGCGTGCTGTCGCTGCCGAAGCTATCGGGCAGGGTGGCAGGGGCTCCAGGCACCGGGATCTGCGGCCCGCCGGGACGATAGCCGCGTGCGACGCGGGCGTAGATCATGGCATCGTCATTGATCCGGAAACGCGGTGCGATCTGGAAGGTCGTGGCGGTTTCCGCCGAGGTGCGGGCCGGGCTGACGATAGTCGTGCCGCCCACGGCAAGGCCAGACTGGGTCAGCTGCGAGCGCTGATTGTTGCGCGCGACGCGCAGGCCGAACTCGATATCGAACCGCTCGCCGAAATGCAGTGTCGCATTGGCATAGCCCGCCACGTCCTCGAACTGCGAGGGCAGCGTGTTCGACACGAAGCTGGCGATCGGGGTCAGCAAGGGCTGGGCAAGGACGGTGAAATCCTGAAGGAAATCGACATCTTCCTTGGTGTAGAAGAAGCCCAGCTGCCAATCGAGCCGGGTGCCCGAGGTCTCGCCGCCGACATCCGAAGCGAGCCGCAATTCCTGTGTGAACTTGCCCAGCCCGACCGTGTTGTTGCTGCGCACCGAGGAATTGGGCGCCAATGCATTGGCAAAGGGCTGCACGTCGTTGAGGCTCACCACATCGACCTCGCCGTAGCTGGTGATCGATTGCAGCGTGCCGAAGCCGACATCAAGGTTCATGTTGAGGCTGTAGAGCTGGTACTTGTTGGTCGCGAAGTTGCGGGTGTTGCTGCGGTAGGTGTAGCCGTTAACCAGCCCGAAGGGATTGGCGGGGTTGGTCAGCCCGTTCGCTTCAACCGCGCCGTTCCCGAAGAACTTGCCGTCCTGATAGAGCGCCAGTGCGGTAATCGTCAGACTGTCGGTCGGCTGCAGGAACAGGCTCGCCCGTCCGCCATAGCGCCGCCCGCCATTGATCTCGTCCTCGCCCAGTTGCGGGTTTTCGCCCCAGCCGGGGATGCCGTCGTAAAAGCCGGTGAAGCGGATCGCGGCGTTCTCGCCCAGCGGCAGGTTCATGTAGGCGCGGGCAAAACCGTCGCTGCCACCCTGATCGACCGATGCGCCGCCGACTTCGCCGCCGGCGGCAAAGCCCGACGGGTCGGCCCGGTTGGTGACGTAGCGGATCAGGCCGCCTTCCGAAGTCGCGCCGTAGAGCGTGCCCTGCGGCCCGCGCAGCACTTCGATGCGTTGGAGGTCATAGGCCTGGAAGTCGCTGGCGACGAAGGCCCCGTTGGTGTTCGCGCCCGAAAAGCTGAGCGGTGCATCATCGACCACCGAGGCGACCGTCGCCCCGTCACCCCCGGCATTGAGGCCGCGCAGGATGATGCGGTTGACCCCCGGCGTCGCGCCTTGCTGGAGATTGAGCCCTGCCACCGAGCGGGCAATGTCCTGCAGATCGAGCGCCTGGCGCTGCTCCAGATCTTCCCCGCCGACCACCGAGATACTGCCCGCCACATCGAGTAGGCGTTCCTCACGCTTGTTGGCGGTGACGATGATTTCGTTGCGGTTGGCGGGGTTGGCTTGGTCCCCGTTGTCCGCACTGTCCTGCGCTAGCGCGGCCTGCGGAGCCAAGGCGGTCATTATCGCTGCGGTGCTGCCCAGCAAGGCCACCCGGCGGATCATCTTCCCCTGCATACGTCTTGCACCTCCCCATGCCGGCGCGCACCCCGCGCTTGATTTCGGGCCTTGCGAATCCTGCCCGGAACCCCCAAAAGTAAAACTGAGCCTAATCCCAGTTATGACGCTGTCAAGCCTTTCGATTTGCGGCCGGGTCGCGATCGGGTCTGACGGGGGGCGATACTGACGCTAGAAACGCCGGGCTTCATGGGCCTGAGCAGGGAGACGAGATGAACGAGCCACATGCCAGCCTCATCGCCGATGAGGTCGCGCTGCCTGCGGCGGTGATCCGCAAGCCTGCGCTCGATCACAATCTGGCGTGGATGCAGGCCTTCGCCGATGCCCACGGCCTCAGCCTTGCGCCCCATGGCAAGACCACCATGAGCCCTGAACTGATGTCGCTCCAGATCGCCGCCGGGGCGTGGGGGATGACCGCCGCCCATCCTTTGCATGCGCGGCTCTATGCCGAATGGGAGATCGGGCGGATCATCATCGCCAATCAGGTCGTCGGCCGCCGCAGCCTCGAGACGCTGGCGGGGGTGCTGGCGGATTTTCCGGCAGCAGAGGTCCATTGCCTCGTCGACAGCATCGCCGGGGTCGATGCGCTGGCACAGGCGCTGGAGGGGGCGCCGGGGGCGGGGCGATTGAAGGTGCTGATCGAAATCGGCGATTCCGGCCAGCGCGCAGGCGTGCGCTCGGCGGGAGAGGCGCTCGCCGTCGCCGCCGCTGCCGCCGCCGCACCGGCGCTGCGGCTTGCCGGGGTCGAGATCTTCGAGGGCGTCCATGCCCACAGCGATGCCAGCGGCGCGCACTTGGCCCGCTTTGCCGAGGCGGTGCGCGCGATCGATGCGGCAGGCCTTTTCGAAAGTGACGAGGTGATCGTGTCAGCCGGGGGCTCGCTGTTCTTCGATCAGGCCGCGCGCACCATGCTAGCCGCCGCAAGCACCACCCGGCCGCTCCGTCCGGTGCTCCGCAGCGGCTGCTACCTCACCCACGATCACGGCATGTATGCCGCAGGCTTTGCCGGGATCGCCGCGCGCGGGCTCGTGAACCTCCCCAAAGGCGGGCTCCAGCCTGCGCTGGAAGTCTGGGCGCACATCCAGTCGCGTCCCGAATCCGGGCAGGCCATCGCCGCGCTGGGCAAGCGCCATATCTCCAGCGATGCGGGCCTGCCGGTGCCGCTGTGGCATGTTCGTCCGGGCCGCGACGCTGCGCCGCGGGCGCTGGAAGGCGTCACGACCGAGCGCCTGTTCGATCAGCACGCCTGTCTGATCGTCCCGCCCGCTTGCGACCTTGCCTTTGGCGACTTGATAGGGTTCGGAATCTCGCACCCTTGCACTACCTTCGACAAGTGGCGGCGCCTGCACCTCGTCGATGCGGCATACCGCGTGGTCGGCGGCGTCTCGACCCACTTCGGGATCGCCTGATGGCCCGGCTGTTCATCGCTGCGCTGGTGACCGAAACCAACAGTTTTGCCCCGTTCCCGACCGGCCGCAGCGCCTTCGAGGAGAACGGGATCACGCGCGATGGATCGGCCGCTGATCCTGCCGGTCCGCTCGCGCTGTTCCGCCGCATGGCCGAGGCCGAGGGGCTGGAGGTGATCGAAAGCATCTCGACTTTCGCGCAGCCGGGCGGGCGCGTGGTGGGCGAGGCTTACCGCGGGTTGCGTGACGCCATCCTTGCCGATTGCATCGCCGCCGGGCCGCTCGACATGGTGCTGCTCCAGCTCCACGGGGCGATGATGGCCGAGGACGAGGACGATTGCGAAGGCGATCTGCTTGCCCGGATGCGCAATCTGCTGTCTGACGCCGTGATTGGCGCGGTGCTCGATTGCCATTGTCACCTGACGCCAGCGATGGTGCGTGCGGCGGACTGCCTGATCGCGGTCAAGGAATACCCCCATATCGACTTTGCCGAGCGCGCGGCGGAACTGTTCACGATCTGCAATGCCGCGCGGCAAAGCAAAATGCGGCCTGTGCCGGCGCTGGTCGATACCGGGATGATCGGCATCTACCCGACCTTCGCCGGGCCAATGCGCGCTCTGGTTGATGGCCTGCACGAAATCGAGCAACGCACGGGCATCCTCTCTGCCACCATTGCTCACGGCTTTCCCTGGGGCGACACCGCCGATACCGGCACGCGGGTGCTGTGCTATGCCGATGGCGATGCCGAGGCTGCCGCTGCGACCGCGCAGGAAATCGCTGCCAGCCTGATCGCCGCGCGCGAAAGCCTACGGCCCGATTACCCGGACATCGCCACCTCGCTGGACAGAGCTGCCGCGCTTGAGGGCCCGGTGGTTCTTGCCGATCATGCCGACAATCCGGGCGGCGGCGCGCCGGGGGACAGCACGTTCTTCCTTGCTGCCGTGCTGGAACGGGGGCTGCGCAATGTCGCCATTGCCAGCTTCCACGATCCCGCCGTGGTCCGCATCGCCGACGATGCAGGGGTGGGCGCGCGCATTGCTGTGCGGCTTGGCGGCAAGACCGGGCCGACTTCGGGCGATCCGCTCGACCTCGAGGTCGAAGTGATGGCCATCACCCGCGATCTCGCCCAGATGGCGATCGACGTGCCCTATTCGATGGGCTCGGCCGTCTGGCTGCGCCATGCCGGGGTTGATATCGTGGTTTGTGCCAAGCGCGCCGGTGTGTTCGCCACATCGATCTTCGAGGATCTCGGCATCCGCCTTGCCGAGCGGCACATCGTCATCGTCAAGTCGAGCAGCCATCACGAGGCCGCCTACAATCCGATCGCGCGCCATACCTGGAAAGTCGCTACGCCCGGCGCGCTGGATCTCGACTTCACCCGCCTCGCGTATCAACGGCGCGCGCGCGATTTTCATCCGCTTGTCGATCCGCCGCCGCCTGCGCAGCTGATCGACCTTGCATGACGCGCCGATATCCGACAGCGCGGGTTTGCCACGGAGCTTTTTCTCATGTCTGACGCTGCCCTCACGCCGCCGGATACTTCCACCGAGACCGGGCATATCGCCTTGCTGGAAGTAATCGAGCAGCGGCTGCGCTGGCTGTCCTCGTGGACGGTGCACAACGCTAACAATATCCGCGAGAAGCGTGACGGGCTGAAGGTCGGCGGGCATCAGGCGTCGTGCGCCTCGATGACGGCGATCATGACCGCGCTCTATTTCTATGCGCTCCGGCCGAAGGACAAGGTGGCGGTCAAGCCCCATGCGGGGCCGGTGCTGCACGCGATCCACTACCTGCTCGGCGAACAGACCCGCGAGAAGCTCGAAGCGTTCCGCGGGCTTGGCGGCGTGCAGTCCTATCCGAGCCGCACAAAGGACACTGTCCGCGTCGACTTCTCGACCGGCTCTGTCGGTCTCGGGGTGGCGGTGACCGCGTTCAGCAGCCTGGTGCAGGATTACCTCGTCGCCCACGGCCAGCTTGCCGAAAGCGACACCGGCCGGATGATCGCGCTGATGGGCGATGCCGAGCTCGACGAGGGCAACATCTACGAATGCCTGATCGAGGGCTACAAGCACGATCTCAGGAACTGCTGGTGGATCGTCGATTACAACCGCCAGTCCCTCGACGCGACCACCGCCGACCGGATGTTCCGCCGCTTCGACGACATCTTCGAGACCTGCGGCTGGCGGGTGGTGACGCTGAAGCACGGCAGGCTCCAGCGAGAGGCCTTCAAGCGTCCGGGAGGCAAGGCGCTCGAAGACTGGATCGAGAGCTGCCCCAACGCCGACTTCGCGGTGCTGACCTATCTCGGCGGCGCCGCGTGGCGTGAACGGCTGGAGCGAGATTTGGCGGGCGTTCGGGGCATTGCGGAGCTGCTTGCCGATCATGACGATGCAAGCCTCGCCCGGCTGATGACCAACCTTGGCGGGCATTGCCTTGAAACCCTGACGCAGGCCTTCGACAGCGTGACCGACGACCGTCCCACGCTTTTCATCGCCTACACCGTCAAGGGTTATGGTCTGCCGCTGGCGGGGCACAAGGACAACCATTCCGGCATGATGAACACCGCCCAGATCGAAGGTCTGCGCGATGAACTCGGCATCGAACCGGGGCAGGAGTGGGACAATTGGGCGGGCCTCGGCGACAACCTTGCCGCACGGCTGGAGGCGCTGGTCAAGGACAGTCTGATCGCCCGAAAAGCGGCAGAGCACCGCGCGTCAGCCGTGCCCGTCCCCGCCTTGCCTGTGCCGGAAGGGGCGGTGCAATCGACGCAGGCCGCCTTCGGCAAGGTACTCTATGATCTCGCCAAGTCGGACGAACCTCTTGCCGACCGCATTGTCACCACTGCGCCGGACGTGACCCAGACAACCAATCTCGGCGCCTTCGTCAACCAGCGCGGGCTGTTCCGGCGGCAGGAACTGGCGGACGTGTTCCAGAAGGCGAAGATCCCCTCGGCACAGAAGTGGATCGCGCACACCGCGGGCCAGCACATCGAACTGGGGATTGCCGAGAACAACTTCTTCCTCGCGATGACCTCGCTGGGCCTTGCTGCGCCGCATTTCGGCACGCGGCTGCTGCCGGTGGGGACGGTCTATGATCCCTTCATCTCGCGCGGGCTCGATGCGCTCAATTACGGCTGCTATCAGGACGCGCGCTTCCTGCTGGTGGGCACGCCTTCGGGCATTACGCTGGCAGGCGAGGGCGGGGCGCATCAATCGATCAACACCCCGCTGATCGGCATGGGCCAGCCGGGCCTCGAAAGCTTCGAGCCTGCCTTTGCCGACGAGGTCGCGTTGCTGATGCAATGGGCCTTCGCGCATATGCAGGCGGACGGCGGCAGCAGCGTCTATCTGCGCCTCACCACTCGCCAGATCGAACAGCAGGCGCGCGGTGACGACGCATGGCAGGCGGGCGCGCTGGCAGGAGCCTATTGGCTGCGCGAGCCCGCGCCGGGGGCCAAGGCCGCCATCGCCTATAGCGGTGCAGTCGCGCCCGAGGCGCTGGCGGCGTGGGAGCAATTGCAGGACGACCTGCCCGGCCTTGGCCTGCTTGCGGTGACCTCGCCCGACCGCTTGCACCGCGACTGGTCGGCGGCCCGCGCCGCGCGCTGGAACGGCGGGGAGCGTCAGCCCAGCCATATTGAGAGCCTGCTCGGCCAGCTTGCCCCCGACGCCGGCCTCGTCACCGTGCTCGACGGCTCGCCCGCCGCGCTGTCATGGCTCGGCGGGGTGCGCGGGCAGCGGGTCAGCCCGCTCGGCACCGACCGTTTCGGCCAGGCCGGCGATCTCCCCGATCTCTACCGCACCTATCGCCTCGATGCGGAAGCCATATTTGATGCGATGGCCGAACTGTTCCTAGTCTAGGTCGTTTTGCACGATCGAACTGCTGTCAGTCGCGCTTTTCATATAATGTATTTGGCCTGCCAAACGGCATGAAGTCGCTAGGTGCAAACGGCACTCTCCGGCTTCTCCTAGCGCATCGGTGCTGGTTTGGAGCTTTTTGGCTTCTAAAGTGGCGGTGCGTGGGTTGTCAGAATGACGGGAGCGGAGGGATGGCTTCTTCGCTCTTTTCAGCGGTTGAAGGAACTGAGTAGAAGGCGTCAGGGAGCTTCGATATTGGTGGACAAACCTAGATGGCAAGCGATCAAAATCAGGGGGTAGATTTGAGGGTAAGATAAAAGTCAGATAATTTTTAGAATATAAAAATCAATGGTTTGCTATGTCAAATTGAATCCCACCCTCTCCGCCAATTGCCTCTGAAAAAATTGAGCTTTTCCGCTTTTGTGGGACGTGTTCCCCAATCTGCTCCCCGATGGCGCAGCCGCTTGCCGGATCAACCGACGCGCAATATGCCGGGGTGAGATTTGGAGGAGCGCAAGCATGGCCCCGCCATCATGGCCCGACCAGCATACAGCGATCGACTACGCACTCTACCTTGTGGGCCTGACGGACGATCGCGCCGACGTGCGCGCCTTCTATCGCGAGACGTTTGACGGGCACCCAGACCGGTTCGTGACCTATGACGATTTGCGTAAGCGGGGGACGCCGCTCGACAAAGCATCCTTGGCAGCGCTTGGTCTGAGCCCGAGAGTGAAGCTTGCGGCCGAGTTCTTCGCCACCCTGAATGAACGTGGCCGCGCAGACCCCATAGACGCAGCTTGTAAGATCGGGCTCGCCATCAGCGCCGCGCTATGCAGCATCCGCGACCTGCGAAGGATGGCTGGGGCAGGTATCAAGGCCGCAGTGTTGCGACCCTCTGCGCTGGCTGTTGGCCCTTGCGAACGTGCAGGCCGGGTCGGTGGGCGCGTGATAGCTCTGGATGCAACGCAGGTCTTGCCACTGCCCGAATGCGACCGGCCTGGGGAATGCGCGTGCATCTATCAGGCGAGGTTCGAGAATTGATCTCGCCAGTGTCACCCTGCCCTGCTGCTCACCTCGGCAAACCGAAATAGTGTGAGCCCAAACCCGGCAATAGCCGCAGCCCAAACCGCCTCGCCCAATTGGCGCAGCGCCTCTTTCACGCATTCCGCCCTTTGATCGGCTTGGAGCCCATTCTTCTCGATCGCTGTCGCCAGCGCTTCCGCCTGCTCTCTTCGCGCTCTTTCAGTTACGGCCCTTTCAGTTCCTGACACGTCCCACGCGCTCGGCAGCCAATGCGCGGGGGAGTTGCCAGAGAGACGGAAGATATCGGGTTTCATGGCCCCGGATGCAGTGGCAGCCGCACGGGCCAACATGGCACCGAACCCGAAGCCCGCACCGAGGCGATGCGGGCAGTCACCCGGCTGCGGATCGATGCGCATGATCTTTGGCTGGCCGACTGATCCTGAGGCAGCGTAGACCGTGACAAAGCTGCGCTGAGCGGCTAACGCGCTTGTCGTCATGAGCTCCCTTCGCGCCCTGATCCGTGACCACGCCCGGCTGACGCTGGTGCTGCTGGCGCTTGCGCTGGCGGTGAAGGCTGTGGTGCCGGCGGGGTTCATGCTCTCGGCGGACGGTGACCGGTTCCTGACGGTGACGATCTGCTCGGATGCGAGCGGGACGCCCAAGCAGATGCAGATCGCCATTCCGGGCAAGCAGGACACGGGCGGCGATCATGCCGATGCGGCCGCCAAGGCGACGCATTGCGCGTTCTCGGGCCTCGGCCATTCAGCGCTCGGCGGGGCCGATCCGCTGCTGCTGGCGGCCGCGATCGCCTTTATCCTGCTGATCGGGCTTGCCCCGCTCCCCGCGCTTCCCCGGCGCGAACTTCCCTTCCTCCGGCCGCAATTGCGCGGGCCGCCGCTCTCCGCCTGACACGCTGAACCCCTTGTGTCGGTAAGCCCGGCTGTGCGCCCTTGCGGCGCGGCGGGCTGTCGGAGCTTTTTCCCATGTATGCCATTGAGAGCTGCCCCTCAGGGCAGCCGGACGCGGGGCATCCCGCGCAGTGCGCCGAGCAAGGCGGGCTGATCCTGCACTTGCAGGAGAACCGTTCGCACCTGTCGCAGGATGCGCGCGTCACCTTCACCGTGCTGATCGCCGTGTTCATGGCGATGGCGATCCTGCCTGCGCTACGCGGGCAGTGGCTGGTGCCCGCCTATGCGATCGGCACCATGGCGCTGCTGGTCGGCGTGCTCGATTGGCACCGCCACACACAGCCCGCTGCCGAGTGGCTGGCGCTCGATAAGGGCCGGCTGCTGTGGCGTAGCCTTGCGCACGAGACCATCGAATGGCCGCTCGCCGCCACGCGCTTCGTGATCGATGATTCGGTGCCTGCGCACCTGCGGCTGTTCCTCGAACACCGCACCCGCCGCATCGAGATTGCCACCTGCCTCGGTCTCGATGAGCGCCGCACGGTTGCCGATCTCATCACCCGTGAAATTGCTGCCGCCCGTCGGGGCGCATCTTCCCTTTCTCTTTAATCCTTGGAGACTTTGCCATGATCCGTAATTGCCTTGCCGCCGCTCTGCTCGGCTCTGCGGTCCTCCTTGCGGGCTGCAACGCCGCGCCCGAGGCCGAAGCTCCCGCCGCCACCGAAACCGCCGCCAGCAGCATTGCCGTCACCGACCCCTGGTCGCGCGCGACGGCCGAGGGCCAGAACGCGGGCGGGGCCTTCATGACCATCGCCAATACCGGCACCGCCGCCGACCGGCTGACCGGCGGCAGCACGCCGGTGGCCGGGCGGGTCGAGATCCACACGATGACGATGGAGGGCGATGTGATGAAGATGCGCCAGCTCGAAGACGGGCTGGAAGTGCCCGCAGGCGGCACTGTGACGCTCAAGCCCGGAAGCTTCCACGTCATGCTGATGGATCTGAAACAGCCGCTGAAGGCGGGCGACAGGGTGCCGCTCACCCTGACCTTCGCGGGCGCGGGCGCACTGGAGACCCAGCTCGAGGTTCGCCCTGCTGGCGCGATGCCCGCGATGGATCACGGCACGCACGGGAAGGACAAGCCCCATGGCTGATCCCTTCCCCGAACTGGAGGAGGACGTCTCGCCGCAGCGGCAGGCCGAGGGGCTGAAGACCCTGCGCCTTGCCCTGTGGGGCGTGGTGTTGCTGGTAGTGAGCATCGGCCTTGTCGCCATGTTCGCCCCCGACCGCACCCCGCCCGCGAGCGATCAGGCGGCCTATGCCGACCTGATCGGCGGCCCTTTCGCCCTGACCGCCCCCGATGGCTCGCGGGTGACCGACCAGACCCTGAAGGGCACCCCCTTCGCGATCTTCTTTGGCTTCACCCGCTGCCCCGATGTCTGCCCGACCACGCTCTCGCGCATGGCAAGCTTGCGCAAACAGCTGGGCAAGGACGGCGACAAGTTCCGGATCGTCTTCGTCTCGGTCGATCCCGGCTATGACAGCCCGGAAGACATCGGCCGCTATGTCGCGCTGTTCGGCACCCCGATCCTCGGCCTCACCGGCACCGACCAGGAGGTCGACGCGGCGGTGAAGGCCTACCGCGCCTTCTACCAGAAGGTGCCCACGACCGGCGGCGACTACACCATCGACCATACCGCCAGCGTCTACCTGATGGACGCATCGGGCAAGCTCCAGTCGATCATCGCCTACGACGAAACCAATCCCAGCGCCCTCGCCAAGCTCAAGCGGCTGGTGGGCTGAACCCCTCCAAACCAAGGACACGACGATAATGAACCGCATCTCTCTTGCCGCCCTGTTTGCGGCCACCGCACTCGCCACGCCTGCTTTCGCGCAGGAACAGGCCCCCGAAGCCGAACCCGAAACCGGCGGCTGGACCCCGGGCAATATCACCGTCACCGGTTCCCGTGGCAGCTACACCGCCGACGAAGCCAGCGTCACCCGCACCCCCGTCCCGCTGATCGAGGTGCCGCAATCGATCCAGGTCATCACCGCCGAACTGATCAAGGATCAGGAACTGGTCACGCTCGACGAGGCGCTGCGCAACGTTTCGGGCGTGGTGCCCTCGCTCCCCTCCGAGATCGTGCTGGTGAACCCGATCGTGCGCGGGTTCGAAGCCGAGATCTTCACCGATGGCCTGATCGGCTATGGCGACACCGCGGTGATCGATCCGGGCAGCCTGTGGAATGTCGAACGGATCGAAGTCGCCAAGGGGCCGACCTCCACGCTGTTCGGCGGCGGGATCGGCTCGCCGGTGGGCGGGCTCATCAACCTCGTCTCCAAGACGGCCAACGGGACGAGCTTTCTCGACACCCGTGTGCGCGCAGGCAGCTTCAAGACCTATTCCATCGCCGCCGATGCGGGCGTGGCGCTGACCGACAGCCTTTCGGCCCGCGTGGTGACCGAATACCAGTCGTCCGACGACAATATCGAGGTGGTCGATATCGAGCGTCTGCTTATCGCCCCGTCGGTGCGCTTTGCCCCGTCCGAGAACACCGAGATCGTCGGCCGCTTCACCTATACCCGCATCGCCCAGCTCGAATATGCGGGCCTTCCGGCGATCTTCGTGGACGACCCGCGCGTCGATCCCGAACGCTTCACCGGCGCCACCAATGCGCCCGAGACCGAAGTGGAGAACCTCACCGCGCAGCTCGAATGGACCCAGCGTCTCGGTGAAGGCCTCACCTTCAACCTGCGCGGCCGCCGCTACGAGAACGACTTCCGCGAATTCGCCACCTCGCCCTTCCTCGCCTTCTTCCCCTGCGGTGCGGCCTCGGGGCTGAACGCCACCTCCTGCCCGCAGATCCGCGCGCAATTGCCCGCCTCGATTGACGAATGGACGGTCGACGGCTCGCTCACGGCGGAGTTCACCACCGGCGCCATCGAGCACGTCGTGCTCGGCGGGGTGCAGTGGGACCGGGCAGATTACGACGCGGCGATCGGCTTCGACCTCTTCAACGTCGAGGCCTTCGACTATGCCGATCCGGCGTCCGACTTCGATTTCTTCCCCGTGCCCGCGCTGTCCGGCTTCAACACCAACCGTTACGAGACGCTGGCCGCCTATGTGCAGGACCAGTTGACCATCGCTGACCGCCTGCATGTGCTCGCCTCGCTGCGCTATTCGCGGCTGGGCCTGACCGAGTTCGTCGGCGGAGCGGGCAATGACGAGGTCTATCACGAATGGGACCCGCGCGTCGGCCTTACCTTCGACGTCACCGATGGCGTCAGCCTGTTCGCGGGCTATGCCACCGGATCGCGCCTGTCGATCTTCTTCAACGGTACCACCAGCCCCGTGCCCGAACGCTCGGAAAGCTGGGAGGGCGGGGTCAAGTTCGCGCTTGGCGACACCGGCCTGTCGGGCACCATCGCCGCCTTCCGGCTCGACCGGACGAACGTGCCGACGCCCGATCCCGGCACCTTCTTCACCTCGATCCAGACCGGCGCACAGCGCAGCGAGGGGATCGAGGCGGACTTTATCTACGAGCCTTCGCCCGCCTTCTCGCTGCTGGCGAGCTATGGCTACAGCGATGCCCGCGTCACCGCCGATACGGTGATCCCGGTCGGCAGCCGCCTGCCGCGCGTGGCCGACCATCGCGGGCGGATCGCGGCGCGCTATCGCTTCCTTGACGGGGGCATGAAGGGGCTGGAACTCGGCGCAGGGCTGACCGCGGCCAGCGACAGCGTGATCGCGCTTCCCAACGGGGCCGAGGTCGATGGCTATGTCGTCGCCGATGCGCAGGCGAGCTACACCATCGACGGGATGCGCGTCGGGCTCAGGATCGATAACCTGTTCGGTGCCGATTACTTCGTACCCTACCAGTATTTCGCGCAAGACGTTGTGCGTCCGGGCAACCCGCGCTCGGCCTTCGTTACGCTCGGCTTCGAACTTTGAGAGGAGACAGACCCATGACCCTTGACAGACGCGCCCTGCTGGGCGGCATGACGGGGGCGGCGATGCTGGCCCCCTTCCTCGCTATCGAGCGGGCGATGGCGCAAACGGCGGGGGACCACACCCCCGCCGCCGGATCGCCCAGCCTCGAAGAACAGCAGGCGATGGCCGCGCAGCACGACACGACGATGCAGGATCTGTTCGGCGAGAACCTGTTCAAAAACGAACAGATCGCGATGCTGCTCTACCCCGGCTTCACCGCGCTTGATCTGGTCGGCCCGCATTACTTCTTCGCCTGCCTGTTCGGCGCGAAGGTGCATCTGGTGACGACCGGGCCTGATCTCGCCCCGGTCGCCTCGGACCTCGGCCTCGCCATTTCGCCGACGGTGACGCTGGAGGACACCCCCGCCGATCTCGACGTGCTGTTCTTTCCGGGCGGCACCACCGGCACGATGGACGTGATGAAGTCAGAGCGGGTGATGGCCTGGGTGAAAGACCGCGCCTCGCGCGCCAAGCACATCACCAGCGTGTGCACCGGCTCGATGATCCTCGGCAAGGCGGGGCTGCTCAAGGGCAAGCGCGCAACCTCGCACTGGGCGACCTTCCCGGTGCTGGAAGATTTCGGCGCGATTCCGACAGACGAGCGGGTGGTCAAGGACGGCAACATCCTGACCGGTGCAGGCGTTTCGGCAGGCCTCGATTTCGCCATCGCTCTGACCGAGCAACTGCGCGGCCGCGACTATGCCGAGGCGCTGGTGCTGCAGGCCGAATACGCGCCCGAGCCGCCGATTGTGGCTGGTTCGATGACCACCGTCTCGGCCCCGGTCGGCCACATGATGACCCAGATGTTCGCCCCCGTCGCAGAGCAATTCCGGGCGCTGGCGAAGGGCTAAGTGTTAAGTCGTGAGGGCCGGGCTCTACACTGGCGCCCGGCTCCGCCTACGATGTGGGAGACCGCCATCCCGGTCCTCACGCGCGCCTGACCATGAGCGCGGTCAGGACCTGTTCCCGAAAGTCGCTCGGCGGCTTTTGACGGAAACGTAGGATGGTAATTGCGATATGCAGCGCCCTAGATTTTCTATGGCTTCATACAGCTGAAACAAGATTGTTTTGCTCAATTATGTCGACGACGTTCGGGGGCACATATGGGGGCGGGAATCTGCAGATTTGGGGGCACAGCAGCGAAACACGGTGGAAGCTCGCAACAGCCCCAAACTTGCGATCCAATGGCCCCCTGTGGGTTCGAATCCGAACGGTTCCGACGTCAGGTTTGATGAAATCATCGAACGAGGCCAATCCTAGAAGTTCAGACCGACTTTCAATATCTTACCCTTGGTGGCCCACAACGCGCTGCTTCACGGCAGGCGCGCAAACGATCTGAGATTTGGATCCCAATCGGTTTGTCATGGCCATGTCCGAAAAAGTGATTTGTCTGAATCTTACCAAAATCCCAATCAGGCCCCGGCGCCAAGCGCCTTCCCGGCAGTGGGGTTGGTGATTATACATATTGGATCGGTTTACGACTTTCTGTGCTTTTGGTGCCTGATCGCCAAGCGGCAACTTGCGCTTGGGCTGGAGCTGGTGGCGACGCCGGGGTTTTCGGTCCATCACTATTCCGTCGATCACGATCGCGGTCGATGCCCCGATCCCAACGTTGAAGACCTGATGCCGATCCCTTCGGATATCCCTTTCGGTCAAAAGGCGCTGGTGGCCCAGATCGGGTCGCATGCTGAGGCCAAACTGGTGGCCCTAAAGTAGGTTCTTCGAGGAAGCCTTGCCAAGCGGCATTTGTCCGGACAAATTGCGGCGCTGAGTCACAATAGGAGCAACCATGTTGCATACGTCTAGCCAAGTCCGGCGCTTGCTCATCCTTGCCTGCACCGCGCCAGCGCTGCTGGCAACCGCGCCTGTCCTGTCCGAGAGCGTAGCCGCGCCCGCAGCCACCGCCGCCAGTCCTCACAGCCGCGCGTCTGCTCCTGAAGAGTTCCGGATGTGGGTCGATGCACGCGCGGGGACCGGCGATCCGGTGCACTGGGTCTCCGAAGGAGGGGTCTACGAATACCCCACCGGGAAGAAGCTGTTCGGCATGATCGGGTTCGATTCCAGCCGGGTGTTCTGGCCCGAAAGGCCCGGCGATCCGGTGGTGCATCTGACCCGCAAGACCTATGCCTATACCGACCCCGAAACAGGCGAGATTTTGACGGAGTACAACGGCCAGAAGGTCGAGCCGATCGCCTATCCGTACCAGATGATCACCTATCGCTACGAGAACGGGCGCATCTATGGCGACGTCGAACAGGGTGTCGCGCCGTCGGTGCAGAAGATTACGGCAAAGACGGGGATGACCTGGCGCTGGATGGGCAAGGACACGCTTGCCATCACCGCGCCGGTGTTCCTCGATTTCCCGCTCCCCAATGGCAATCGCTACGAAGCCTGGGAAAACTACGACTTCTTCATTCACCGTGGTGGCACCAATGCCGAGCCGCACCAGATGGCATGGCAGCGTTATGGGGCGCTCCCGCCCTTTGCGGGCAAGGGGCAGGCGATCTATCATCTGCTGTCATGGCGCGTGGAGAGCAATGCCGATCTGCCTGCCAGGTTGCGCGAATGGGCGGCGAAGGAAAAGCCGATGTGGCTCAATCCGCCGCGTGATCTGGAGGAAATTCGCGCACTCCAGCAGGGCCAAGCCGTGCAAGGCTGGGCGCGCTGACTGTGCACGACATCGTGCCCGTCGTATGATCCAGATCAAAGACCCTTGCGGGGAAGCTTGACAAACCCGCGTTCCGCGTGAAATTTGTCCGGACAACTTTCCGGCTTTGCTCAGAGGAGCTGCCCATGGCCAATGATCTACCCCCGCCTTACACCGCGATGAGTCGCCATCCGATGATGCCGCGGGTCTCCCATGATGAGGCGGCTCGGTTCAATTTCCTGACGCACTTCAATCGCTATCTGTCCGGGACTGTCGGTGCAGGCAATCGGCTCGCCTATGAGAAGCGGGTACTGCCTGCCTTCCGGGCCGAACATGGCCGCGATCCGGAGCATCGCTATGAAATCCGCGATGCGATGAATGAGGATTCCTGGCACAGGATGTGGTCGGCGCTGAAGCGCAATTCGATGGAGATGCGGCAGCACAACGGACGGCAGGTCGTGCTGCGCCAGCTTGACGAGCTCGACGCGATGGCGCGCCAGTTCAACGAACATTCCGGGATGCTCGCGCTCGATCCGGCCATCGAACAGCCGGATTATCAGACCTGTGTCGATATCCACTGCCAGCCGGGCGGCTATCACGGCGGCGAGCGCGAGGGCGACGTCACGGTCGGCGCGAATTACGATGTCGGCCTGTTCGCCACCACCGGCGGCGCGCTCGGCGGGCTCAATGATGGCGGCGGGCAGGCGGTGGTCGGCTGGATCAAGGCCGAGCGGCCCGACTGGAAGCCACGCCGCATCCTCGATATCGGCTGCACTATTGGTCACAATGCCGTGCCGATCGCGCAGGCTTTCCCCGATGCCGAGGTCATTGCCATCGATACCGCTGCGGCATCGCTGCGCTACGGCGCAGCCCGCGCGGCGGCACTGGGGGTGACCAACATCCGCTTCGTGCAAGCCTCGGGCGAGGATCTGTCGCGCTGGACGGACGGGCATTTCGACTGGGTGCAGACCACAATGTTCCTGCACGAGCTTTCGGCCAAGGCGATGCCGCGCATCCTCGCAGAGGCCAACCGCGTGCTCGCTCCGGGCGGGCTGATCCTGCATATCGAACAGCCGCAATATTCCGACGAAATGCCGCTGTTCGAGCAGTTCATGCGCGACTGGGATGCGTTCAACAACAACGAACCGTTCTGGTCGGCGATGCACGGGCAGGATCTGAAGGAAGTCATGGCAAAGGCCGGATTCCCGCAGGACAGTCAGTTCGTCGCCGGGGTGCGCGCGGTGGTCGATCCGGCGATCTTCCCGCCATCGCCCGACGCGGGAGAGGAGGATTACGGCCGCGCCGCGATCTGGAACGCCTATGGCGCGTGGAAGCCGCTGGCCAAGGCGCAAGCGGCATGAGTGGGGAACTCGATTGGGTCGCGCTCTCGGGCCGCCGCGCCAAAGGCAAGCGTCCCGCGTTCTTCGACGAACCGGCCCTCGACCGGCTCTATTCCACAGTCTTCGCGCTCGCCGCCGAAGTCTCGGCGCTGCGCGAGCGGCAGGATACGATCGAACGCCTGCTCGATGCCAAAGGCACGCTGAGGCGCGAGGATATCGAGGCCTACGCACCTGACCGGCGGGCCGGCGAGGAGCGGGGGCTGGCAACGCGGGCCTATATCGCGCGGATCATGCGCGGCTTTCAGCAGGAGGTCGAGGCGATGGAGGCGCATGATCCGCCGATCATGGACATCGTCGAAAAGCTGACGCGCGAATAGGGACAAGCGGCGCGGACGGGGCGCCGCCAACAGGGGGTCAAAAGCGACAATGGAATTTCTCGCGAGCAACGAACTCGCCATCCTCAGATGGGTCCACATCCTTTCGATGGTATATTGGCTGGGGGGTGAGTGGGGCGTGTTCCAGACCAGCTACCACGTTACCAACCCGGCCCTGTCGCTCGAAGAGCGGCGGCGGCACATGGAAACCGCCTACCGCATCGACATCCTCGCGCGCACCGGGATCGTGCTGCTGCTCCCGCTGGGGCTGCACATGGGCAAGATCTACGGTTTCGTTCCGCTGCTCGAAGGCGTGGGCGTGTGGTGGATGTGGCTGTTCTTTGCCGTGTGGCTCGGCATGACCTGGACCGCTTTCATCAAGCGCGAGACCGATCTCGGCATTGCCGTCACCCGCACCGAGGAACTCCTGCGCTATCCGCTGATCCTCGCACTGTTTGCGGCGGCAGCGATGGCCTTTGCCGATAGCGGCCCGATCACCTCAGGGTCGACCAATCTGTGGTATCCTTCCAAGATGGGGCTCTATGCCTTCGCGCTGTGCATCGGGCTGTTCCTGCGCCTCGTGATGCGGCGCTGGACCGAGCGGTTCCGGATCCTTGCCATGGGACCGAATGCCGAACAGGAAGCCGCGCTCGCCCGCGAGATCGCGCTCGCGCGGGTGGCGGCCTATATCTACTGGATCACCATCGCCTCGGTCTGTTTCCTCGGCGCGGTGAAGCCGTTCTGAGGGAGCGCCTGCAATGCCCGCCTACATGATCGTCACCGCCGCCATCCGCGACCGCGAGGCCTTTATCGCAGGCTACGGTGCGGCGGCGGCGGCGCTGATTCCGAAGTTCGGTGGCGAATACCTGTTGCGCGGGCCGGGCGCCGAATGCCTCGAAGGCGCCTTCGGGGATGGTGCGAGCATGGTGATCTCCAAATGGCCCGACCGCGCTGCGGCCAGGGCCTTCTGGAACAGCCCCGACTATGCCGAGGCCAAGAAGCTGCGCGAAGGCCTCGCCGATGTTCAGGTATTGCTGATCGACGGGCCTGATCTCATTCTAGGATCTGGTTGAGCTCGATCAGGATCCCGTCGGGGTCGAAGAAATTGCAGCCCATCACCCGGATGTCCGGCCCGCCGTTCCGGCCCGGATAGGTCTGGAGCCGCGCTTCGGCGGTGAAGGTGACACCTGGCACCTGCTTGGCGCGCGCGCAGCGGCCCGGGACATCGTCGGTGTTGAGCACCAGCACGACGTCGCCCGGCCCCATGCGCTTGGGGTAATCGCTTGCCGGGATCGCCGGATCGACCCACTCCATCAGTCCGATCCAGCCGACCCAGGGATCATTGGCATTGAGCAGCACCAGACGCGCGGTTGCCCCCGGTTCGCCCGCCGGGAGCGCGACGCCGGAGGTCTGCACCGTGGTATCGTAATTGACCTGAAGCCCGATCACGTCGCGGTACAGCGCGAGCGACTTCTCCATATCGCGCACGATGATCGTCGCGCGTCGGACGTCGGTCGGCAGGCGTTCCTTGGGGGTTGCGACACCCGGTGACGCTGTTGGGGCCGCAGCGGCGGTGCGCGGGGTACTGGTGCCGATATTGACGGCGCATCCCGCCAGCAACGCGGCCATTCCCGCCAGTGCGATCATCCTCATGCGCTCTCTCCCACCGCGCCGCCTGCAATCAGGGCGGCGATTGTCTGTTCGTCGTAACCCATCCCTTCGAGCACAGCCCGCGCATCACGTCCCGGCTTTGGCAGGTGCTGGGGCGCACCGATCCGCGCGCCACCCATCTCCAGCGGAATGGTCGGCAGGCGCACCCCGGTGCCGTTGTCGAGGGTGACGTCCTCCAGCCCGCCGTGTTGGAGGTGGGGATCGTCGAACAGGTCTTCGGGCTTGCCGATGGGCGCGAAGGGCAGGCCCGAGCCATCGAGCTTGGCGATCACCTCGGCGCGGGTCATGGTGGCGACGAGGGCGCGGATTTCGGGGATGATGCGGTCGCGCGCGGCGACGCGGGCGTTGTTTTCGCGCAAGGTCTCGTCGGCCCACAAGGCATCGAGCGCGAACAGGCGGCAGAACTTCTCCCACAGCGCATCGGTGACGACGCCGATGAACACCGGCTCGTCCTTCGTCTCGAACACGTCGTAGATCGCCCAGGCCGAGACCCGCGCTGGCATCGGCGCGGCAGGGCTGCCGGTGACGGCGAACTGCGCCATGTGCTGGCCGACGAGGTAGGTGGTGGTCTCGAACAGGCTGGCGGTGACCTTCTGTCCGCGGCCCGTGCGGTGGCGTTCCTCGAGCGCGGCGAGCACGCCGATCACCCCGAACATCCCGCCCGTAACATCGATCACGCTCGCGCCCGCGCGCAAGGGGCGTCCCGGCGGGCCGGTCATGTAGGCGAGCCCGCCCATCATCTGCGCGACCTCGTCCAGCGCGGTGCGCTGTTCGTAGGGGCCGGGCAGGAATCCCTTTTCCGAGCAATAGACGAGGCGCGGGTTGGCGGCGGCGCAGCTGTCGTAATCGAGCCCGAGCCGGTCGAGCGCGCCGGGGCGGAAGTTCTCGACCAGCACATCGGCGCGCGCGACCAGATCCTTCGCCACGGCGATGCCGTCCCCGGACTTGAGATCGAGGCAGATCGACTGCTTGCCGCGATTATACATCGGGAAGTAGCCCGCGCCCGAGCCCCTGAGGCGGCGGGTGTTGTCGCCGCCGATGGGTTCGATCCGCACCACCTCGGCACCGAGCCCGGCGAGGATATGGCCGACCACCGGGCCCATCACCATGTGGGTGAACTCGACGACGCGGATTCCGGCGAGCGGGGAGGGGGCGCTCATGCGGCGATCCTCTGCGCGTAGTCTTTCATCGGCCCCGCATCCGGAGTGAAGCCGTAGAGCGGCTCGCCCGGCAGGGCTTCGGCGAGGATGGTGCGCACTTCGAGCAGCTTCTCAAGGTCAATGCCGGTCTTGAGACCCATGCTGTTCAGCATCAGCACGAGGTCTTCGGTGACAAGGTTGCCCGAAGCCCCCGGCGCGAAGGGACAGCCGCCGAGCCCGCCGAGCGAGGCATCGAAGGTGGTGATCCCTTCCTCCAGCCCCGCCACGACATTGGCAAGGCCGAGCCCGCGCGTGTTGTGGAGGTGCAGCGTCGTTATCTTCTCCGCCCCCACCGCCGCGCGCACCTTCCTGACCAGCCGCCGCACCTGCGCCGGGTCGGCATAGCCGGTGGTGTCCGAGAGCGAGAATTCCTGCGCCCCTGCCTCGACCGCCTTCTCGGCGAGGCGCACCACGGCATCTTCGCTCACCGCGCCTTCGATGGTGCAGCCGAACGCGGTCGACAGGCCGACCGCGAAGTGGATGCCGTGTTCACGCGCGATTGCTGCCGCTGCGGCGATCTCGGCCAGCATCGCGGGGTGATCCTTGCGCACGTTCTTGAGCGAGTGCGTCTCGCTCATCGAGAAGGGGATGCTCATCGCGTGCACCCCGGCCTCGGCAGCGCGGGCGGCGCCTTTGGCATTGGGCACCAGCGCGACGACGTTGAGCCCTGCGATCCCCCGCGCGAAGGCGACCAGTTCGGCGGTGTCGGCCATCTGCGGGAGCAGGCTCGGCGGCACGAAGCTGCCCACCTCGATCTCGCGCACGCCCGCCGCTGCCTCGGCCGCGATCCACCGCTTCTTGGCTTCAAGCGGCATGATGCGGCTGATCGACTGCAACCCGTCGCGCGGGCCGACTTCGGAGACGAGGATGTCGGTCATGTGGCGTTCTCCAGATAGGCCCAGGGCCTTGCCTGCCGGTCGCTTGCGAGCCATTGCAGGATGGCGGGCTTCTGCTTGAGGGTGAGGTCGATGGCGTCCAGACCCTCGGCCAGCATCGTCTTGGCTTCAGGATCGATGGCAAAATGCCAGGTCTCGCCGCCCGCGTTGACGGTTTGCGTGGGCAGGTCGATTGTCACCATCTGCCACACGAGGCCGCGCACGACGGCCTCGGGCAGTTCCACGGGAAGCAGGCCGTTGCGGATGCAATTGCCCTTGAAGATCGGGGCGAAGGAGGGGGCGATGATCGCCTCGATCCCGAACTCGGCCAGCGCCCAGACGGCGTGCTCGCGGCTCGATCCGCACCCGAAATTCCTTCCCGCCAGCAGCAGGCGGGTGCCGATGGCGTCGCGTTGGTTGAGCACGAAACCGGGATCGCGAATGCGCGCCGCCGCGTCGGTGTAGCGCCACGGCGCGAACAGGCCCTCGGCCAGCCCCGTGCGTCCGGTGGTCTTCATCTCGCGGCTGGGGATGATGGTATCGGTGTCGATATTGTCGCGCAGCAGCGGCACGCCGGGGCTGGTGATGGAAGAGAACGGCGTCATGCGCGCGCCTCCCCGGCGGCGAGGAGGCGCGGATCGGCGATGGCTCCGGCAATCGCGCTCGCCACAACGGTTTCTGGCGAGGCGATGTGAGTGCGGATGCCCGGGCCTTGCCGGCCTTCGAAATTGCGGTTGGTGCTGGAGATGACGCGCGAGCCCTCGGGGAAGCCCTCGCCGCCCGCGTAGAAGCACAGCGAGCAGCCACTCATGCGCCATTCGAACCCGGCGTCTGTAAAGATGCGGTCGAGCCCCTCGGCCTCGGCCTGGCGCTTGACCGCGAGCGAGCCGGGGACGACCAGCGCCTTCCTGATCGAAGGGGCGATGCGGCGGCCCTTGAGCAATGCGGCAGCGCGGCGCAGATCGGAGATGCGGCTGTTGGTGCAGCTCCCGATGAAGGCTGCATCGATCGGCGTTCCGGCCAGCGGCGCTCCGGGGGCAAGGCCGATATAGTGATGCGCGCGCTCGGGCCCCTGCGGCACGGCGGCGGTGACGGGTATGGTATGTTCTGGACTGGTGCCCCAGCTCACCATCGGTGCGATGGCGGCGGCGTCGATCACGATCTCGCGTTCGAACGCCGCGTCGGGATCGGAGCGCAATGTTGCCCAGTAGCGATCATCGAAGGCTTCCGGCGCGTAAGGCCGACCGGCGAGGTAGGCGAAGGTCTTTGCGTCCGGCGCGATGATGCCGGTCATGGCGCTGAACTCGGTCGCCATGTTGCACAGCGTCATGCGCCCTTCCATGTCGAGCGCGTTCACCGCTTCCCCGGCGAACTCCACCGCATGGCCCGCCCCGCCGCCCGCGCCGTGCGCCGCGATCAGGGCCAGCGCCATGTCTTTTGCTGTTACGCCGGGCGCGAGTTGGCCGGTGAAGGTCACGCGCATCGTCTGGGGGCGCTCCATCCTCAGCGTGCCGGTGACCATCGCGTGCTCAGCCTCGCTGCTGCCGATGCCCCACGCGAGCGCCCCGAAGGCACCCTGGGTGCAGGTATGGCTGTCGGGCGCAACCAGCGTCAGGCCGGGCAGGACGATGCCCTGTTCGGGCGAGATCACATGGATGATCCCCTGATCGCGGTCGTTGACGTCGAACAGCGTGATACCCGCCGCGCGCACCGCCGCGCGGGTCTCGGTGATGAATCCCTCGCCGCCGGGCATGAGTGTGCCGTCGCCGCGGCCCGGGCGGGTGTCGACGATATGGTCCATCACCGCGAAGACCCGCGTCGGATCGAGCACGCCGCGCCCGGTTTCCGCCATCCGCCTGAGCGCCGCCGCGCCGGTGCGCTCGTGCAGGAACACACGGTCTATCGCGATCAGGTGTGCGCCGCCCGCCGTGTCGGCGATACGGTGCGCGTCCCAGATCTTGGCGAACAGGGTGTGTCCCATCGGAGCCGCGTCAGCCTTTTGCCTTCATCTCGGCATCGATCGCGCGCCAATCCCGGGTCACAAACCTCTCCTGGATCGCCGTGCGGGTTTCCAGCATCCCGTTCCTGATCCAGTGCCACGTCCGGCAGCGATGCTGGCCGCAATCGGAAATCTGGATCTGCTCGTAGAGGTAGAGCGACGGGTCGCCGGTGCGCTGCCAGTAGAGCATCATCGTGCGGTTGTATTCGTCGAGCGGCACTTCCGCAGCCCAGCCCTGAATCAGCTCGTTGTCCCACCAGATCCGCCCGTCGCGATAGGTCGCGGGGAAATCGCGCACCTCGGTGCGGCCGTCGGGCCAGCGATAGTGGTTGGTCTGGTGATAGGGCACCTCCGGGTCGCCGGTGATGCGGCACAAGAGGCGGCTGGCGTGCTCGTCGATCTTCTCGTTCGCCGCGTTGAAATAGGAATAGGTGCCGTCCCATACCCCCTCGTGGCGGGCGAGCAGCGGCATGGCCTTGGCGAAGTCGTTCATCGGGTCTCTCCGTTGATGTGGACGAGTGTATCATGCCAGCGGCGCGCGGAAGATCCGGCAACGATCAGTGCGCGTGCGCGGCGCTGGAGCGCGCCCGGATCGAGCACGCCCGGATCAAGCGGGATCGCATGAGCGGCGTTTGCTTCATACCACGGCGCGAAGAAGGCCTGCGCCCGGGCGACCTGCCATGCACGCTGGAGATAGTTGCCGAAGCGATCGGGCGCGAGATCGGGATAGAGCAGCGCGGGATCGCCTTGCGGGGGCGGGGGCCACAGGATCGCCTCGGCCCCGAGCGCCAAGGCGGCTTCCTCGACTGCGGCGCGCGGATGTTCGAAGTCGTCCGACAGTCCGTGCCCCGGCGCGTCGATCACGAGGGTGCCGGCTTCGGGGTCGACCAATTCGCACCCCGGCGCGTGAAGCACGAGGCGGTCGGCGCCGGGCGTGCCTTTCCAATGAATCAGCCCGCCCTCGACGGGCACCCAGCCTTCCCCGGCATCCTCGACCAGCGGCGGGCAGGGCGCTTCGCCGCTGTGCTCCCTCAGGAAGGCGAGGCTGGCGGCCTGATGCTCGGCCGGGGTGGCGAGCTTGTGCGCCTCCCAGCCTGCGGGCATCGGCCCGAGCCGGTCGATATGCGCCTGCAAGGGATCGCCGTCATAGGCGCTGATGAGGCAGGGCGGCACTGGCGCTTCGGGCGGCGGAATATCGCGCGGCGCGCGCAAGACAGCGCCATACCCCGCCTGATATGCATTGCCCGCTTCGAGCATCTCCATCACGGCCTGCGCCACCCGCGCAACATCGGCATGGGCGACCGACAGCCGCGCTTCCTCGCGCGTGTCGAACCACGGGAAGACCCAGCTTTGTTCCAGCATCCGGTTCCACAGCCAGGCCAGATGCTCGCCATAGGGGGTGGGGTGGAATTCGGGGAGGTAGCGCTCCCCGAAGAGACGCATCTCCGCTTCGCTCCAGATCGCATATCCGCCAACGGCGAGGCAGCGGAACCGCTGCGGATGGCGCTTGATCGCCGTGACCAGAATGATCCCGCCCGAATGGAAGCCATAGGCCGGACAGGCCTCAATCCCGAGCGCGTCTATCGTTTCGACCAGCGCATCGGCAAAGTCTGCGATCTCCGGGGTGCCGGGCAGCGGATCGGATTGGCCAAAGCCCGGAGTATCCGGCGCAATGCAGGTGAAATGCGCGCCCCATTGGCGCATCAGCGGCTCGTATTCCACCGAGGAGCGCGGGCTCTGGTGCACCATCAGCAACACCGGCCCGAGCCCGCAGCGGCGATAATGCACCCGCCGCCCGCTTCCGGGAATGGTCAGGATGTGCCGCATGATCATGGCGTCAAAGTTGTCCGGACAAATTTCACTCGACAAGCCTCTACGCGCGTTTATTGTCCCCTGTCAAAGCGGAATCTAACACCCAGGGAGCTGCGCGCGAAATGGTGGAACTTATCGGCACGAAGATGATCGCGGACGGCAAGACCGCGCGCCAGTTGTTCGAGGAGGTGATGGCCAATCCCGCCCGCCGCAAGTTCGGGTTTGGCAGCAAGCTTGCTGTAATCAATGTCGATGTGCAGCAGGCCTACACCCGCCTCGATATGTTCAAGACCGCCTATGAAACCGATCCGCGCCAGATTGAACATATCAACACCATCAGCCGTCTGGCGCGCGAACGCGGGATGCCGGTGATCTGGAGCCGCGTCGCATACAAGGCCGATGCGGGCGATGCGGGCGTGTGGGGCACGCGCACCGATACCGAGGACAGCCTCCAGAACATCAAGTACGACAGCGAACGCCACGCCTATGATCCGCGCTGCGAAATCGGTCCGGACGATCTCGAATTTACCAAGCGCATGCCCAGCGCCTTCTTTGAAACGCCGCTGGTAAGCTACCTCACCTTCCACCGCGTCGATACCGTGGTGGTGACCGGCGGCAGCACGTCGGGCTGCGTGCGGGCGACGGCGGTCGATGCGCTCAGCCATGGCTATCGCACCATCGTCCCGATCGAGACCTGCGCTGACAAGCACGAAAGCTATCACTTCGCCAACCTGACCGATCTCCAGCTGAAATATGCCGATGTCGAGCCCGTCCAGGCGGTGATCGACTGGCTGGAGGCGCGCTGACCATGCGGGAGGGTGCGAGCGATCCGGGGCTCTACGATTACCATCCCTACAACGCGCGGCGGAAGATCGTGTGGCCGGGGGGCAAGTCGGTCGCGGTATGGGTCGCGCCCAATCTTGAATATTACGAGATCGACCCGCCCGCGCACCCCAAGCGCAAGGCTTGGGCCCGCCCGCATCCCGATGTGGTCGGATTTGCGCACCGCGATCATTCCAACCGGGTGAGCCACTGGCGCATGGCCGAGGTGATGAGCCGCCACGGCTTTCCCGGCTCGGTCAGTCTCTCGGTCGCGCTATGCCAGCACCATCCCGAGGTGGTCGCCGATGCCACCGCGCGCGGGTGGGAGTTCTTTAGTCACGGCATCTATAACACGCGCTATTCCTATGAAATGACGGAGGAACAGGAGCGCGCGATCATCGAGGATTCGATTGCCACGGTGCGCGCCGCCACCGGGCAGACGATCCGCGGCTGGCTCGCCCCGGCACTGACCCACACGCCGCGCACGCTCGATCTGATTGCGGAATATGGCCTCGATTACACCTGCGATCTCTATCACGACGATCAGGTGCAGGAGGTGAAGGTGGCAAAGGGCCGGCTCGCCTCGATCCCCTATAGCCTTGAGGTCAACGACCACTACGGCTTCTTCGTCTACAACATGAGCGGGCGCGAATATGCCGAGACGCTGATCCGTCAGTTCGAGCGGCTGGCGGCCGAGGGCGAGCGGTCGGGGACGGTGATGTGCATTCCCTTGCACGCCTATCTGATCGGCCAGCCGCACCGCATCGGGCCGTTTGAGGAAGCGCTGCGCCACATCGCTGCCGATGGCCGCGCCTGGATCGCGCGGGCGGGCGAGATTGTGGATGCGTGGAGGGCGCAGCAATGAGCGTTCTGCCCGACAGCTACCTCGAATATCAGCGCCGCCGCGAGGGTTACGATCACGACCTCTATCAATGGTCGAACATGCACGCCCGTCCGCCTGTGCAATGGCCGCAAGGCTCCGTCGCGGTGTGGCTCTGCGTCAGCCTCGAATGGTTCCCGATTATCCCGGGAGGCCCGTTCACTGCACCCGGCCACATGGTCACCGCCTATCCCGACTACCGCCACTACACCGCCCGCGATTACGGCAACCGGGTCGGCGCTTGGCGCTTTCTCGAGGCCTTCGAGAAGGCCGGGGTGAAGGCCAGCTTTGCCGCCAATGCCGCGATTGCCGAACGCTATCCCGAACTGGTCGCGGCGGTGATCGACGGGGGGCACGAGATCATCGCCCATTCGACCGACATGAACGGCACCATCGATTCCACTCTCGCACCCGAAGCCGAAGCCGCCTTGGTGGCCGAGGCGATGGAGCGGATCAAACGGGCCAGCGGCGTGCGGCCGACCGGATGGCTTTCCATCGCCCGTCAGCAGAGCTTCCACACCCTCGAGATCCTCAAGGATGCGGGGTTAAGTTACTGCTGTGACTGGGTAAATGATGAAATGTCCTATCGCTTCGCCAATGGTCTCATCAACCTGCCGCTCAACCATGAACTGTCCGACCGGCAGATCATCACCGTCCAGCAGAAGAGCGCCGACAGCTGGGCCGAGAGTATGCGCGATGCCTTTGACTGGCTGGCCCGCGAGGCGGCGGAGCAGGGCAGCGGGCGGATGCTGCCGATCCACCTGACACCCTATATCATGGGCCTGCCTTACCGCATCGGCGCGCTCGAATGCCTGCTCGCCGATCTCGCCGCGCGGCCCGAGGCGTGGTTTGCGCGCGGGGACGAGGTGATCGCGGCGTGGGAGACGGGGCGATGAAGGCGCGCAATCCCCGCAGCGGGATCGAGGACTATGCCTACTCGCCCAGCAGCCGCGCCGATATCGCCGCCGAAGCCGCACGGCTGCGCGCAATGCAGTCGGGCTGGGAGGCGCTCGGGCCCGATGGTCGCGCGGGCGTCCTCCTGCGTCTTGCCGATGCGCTCGAGGCTGACGCTGGCGCGATTGCCGCGGCGCTGGCGGTCGATACCGGACGGCAGACAATCGCCGCGATCGAAGTGCAGGGCTTCATCGCCAATATCCGCCGCTGGGCAAAGCGCGGGCCGGAGCTGTTCGCTGGGCTGGAGCGCGGGCCGAAGCCCTCGCTGACGCCGGGGATCGAGCTGCTGACCGGCTACAGCGCGTTCCCGCTCTTCGGGGCGATCGCGCCGTGGAACTTTCCGGTGGTGCTCAGTCATATAGACGCGGTGCCTGCGCTGATGGCGGGATCGGCAGCGCTGGTGAAGCCGTCCGAAGTCACGCCGCGCTTTGTCGCGCCGATGCGCGCGGTGCTGGCGCAGGTGCCCGAATTGCCGTTTGCCTATGTGATGGGCGGGGCGGAGGTTGGCCAAGCGATGATCGAGGAGGTCGACTATGTCTGCTTTACCGGCTCGACTGTGACCGGGCGCAAGGTCGCCGAGGCGGCGGCGCGGCGGCTGATCCCGGCCAATCTCGAACTCGGTGGCAAGGATCCGATGATCGTTACCGCCAGCACCGAGCCTGAATGGGCCGCGCGCGTCGCGCTGCGTGCCTCGATCGTCGCCACCGGGCAGGCGTGCCAATCGATCGAGCGGATCTATGTTGCGCGCGCGATTGCCGAGCCGTTCCTCGCCGCGCTGGTTGCGGGCGCCGAGGCTGTGCGCCTGACCCATCCCGATCCGGCGAGCGGGCACCTTGGTCCCTTCATCTTCCCCGATCAGGCCGACAAGGTGCAGGCCCAGATCGACGCCGCCGTGGCAGACGGCGCACGGGTGCTCGCCGGCGGAACGGTCGAGCGGCTCGAGGGAGGTGCCTATCTCCGGCCGACGATACTGGTCGACGTCACACCCGCCATGGCGGTGATGCGCGAGGAGACCTTCGGCCCGGTGCTGCCGGTGACGGTGTTCGACAGCATCGACGAAGCCATCGCGCTCGCCAATGACAGCGCCTATGGCCTGTCGGCGGCGGTGCTCGCCGGTTCGCTGGAAGAGGCTGCCGCGCTTGCTCCGCTGCTCGATGTCGGCGCGGTTTCGCTGCAGGATGGGGCGCTGACCAGCATGGTCGGCGATGCCACCAACCTGTCGCGCAAGGGCTCGGGCCTCGGGCCGAGCCGGATGGGGGACAGCGGCCTCACCCGCTTTCTGCGCGAACAAGCGCTGATCCGCCAGACCGGCACGGCGCTGACGATCGATGCCTATGCCGAAAGGGGCGGATCGTGATGCGCGCCTGGGAGATCGGGCCGCGCAATTGCGGCAGCCGGGGCATCGACGGCTTGCGGCTCGCCGGGCGCGCGGAGCCTCAGCCGGGGCCGGGCGAGGTGCTGGTGCGGGTGATCGCCGCCGGGCTCAACTACCGCGATCTGATGGTGCTGCGCGGGCAATATGGAGCGGCCCTGCCCGAAACTCGCGTGCCGCTGTCGGATGGCGTGGGCGAGGTGATCGCGCTGGGTGAGGGGGTAACGGACCTGGCGCCGGGAGACCGTGTCATTGCCCCGCATTTCCTGACCTGGCGCGATGACGCTGGTTATTCGCCCGCGGTGTTCGCTGCCGACATGGGAGTGAGCGCCGACGGTTGGCTGGCCGAGCGCATCGTGCTGCCCGCGGCGGCGGCGTTGCGAGTGCCCGCGAGCGTCGCCGACCTGACTGCCGCCAGCCTCGCTGTCGTCGGCGCGACGGTGTGGCACGCCATGGTCGCATTCGGCGGGGCGGGGGCGGGCAGCCTCGTGCTGGCGCAGGGCACCGGTGGGGTTTCGGTCTTCGCGCTGCTGCTGGCCAAGGCGATGGGGGCGCAATTCGCGATCACCTCGTCGAGCGACGAAAAGCTGGAGCGCGCGCGCGCTCTGGGAGCGGACTTCACGGTCAATTACCGCTCCCGCCCGGACTGGAGCGCCGCGCTGCTCGAGGCGACCGGCGGGCGCGGCGCGGATGTGGTGGTCGACACCCTCGGCTTTTCCGCACTGGGCGAGACCATCGCTGCCTGCGCGCCCAACGCACGGATCGGCACGATTGGGGCGCTCGCGGGGTCGCCGCAGGACGTCGCCAGCGCCAGCCAAGGCGTGCTGATTGGCAAGAACATCGCGATCAAGGGCATCGCCAGCGGCAGCCGCGCCATGCTCGAAGCCGCGTTGGGGGTGGTGGCAGAGCAGGGTATCGCGATCCCGGTCGATCACGAGTTTGCCTTCGCCGATGCGCCCGCCGCCTTTGCCTGCCTCGATAGCGGCGGGCATTTCGGCAAGGTGGTGATCCTGCTCTAGCGGGTAAGTTCGACCAGTTCGTAGCGGTTCATCATGTAACCGTCGATCGCGCCATAGACGAACACCGAATCCGCGTCCGCCGTCACCCACATGTCGTAATCGGGGTGGGTCTTGCCGCCCATGCCCTCGCCGCTGTCGTCGACGAAACGGAAGTGGCGGCAGGCGAAGGTGCCGGCGGCGACCGACTTTTCCGCCTCGCCGACATATTCGAGCGTGATGAACACCTCGGCGAGCTGCGGCGGGGTGGCACCGCGGTGATCGGGCGAGGGCAGGAACACCCTGAGGCGGCGTTTGTGCGGCCCCTTGCTCACGTCCATGATCCGCGTCAGGAAGCCGTCGCCCGCAATCGGGTGCGTGCCGAAGCCATCAAACGCGCCGACATCCTCGCGCAGTTCCGAATTGCGCCCGATGGCCGGGCCGTAACTCTCGCAGGACAGCGTCCCGGCCGCGGCATCGTGGCGCATCCAGCCCGAGCCGAGGAATTCGTCGCCCACCGTCAGATGCACCAGCAGGTTGTGCGGCACCATGCCCGGGCCGATGTGATAGGTGACATTGCGCAGCACCGTGGGATCGGGCTCCTCGATCTCGCACTGCGCGCTCATCACCACCGAACCGTCGGCGTGGTGCGAGAAGTTGAACCACTCGCGCCCGCGCTCGCGCCCCTGCCATTCGGGCTTCACCGAGGTGTAGTTGATCCGCCCCCTGACGTTGCGGTGCTGCATCAGATCACTCCTGCCTTGACGAGCCGTTCGATCACTTCGCCTTGCGCGCGTTGGAAGTGGTCGCGGTCTGGGATGACGGGCTTGCCGCTCTCCATCATGCCGTCCGGGCCGCGGAACGGCGCAGCGGCTGCGGCATAGCCTTCTGCGAAAAGCGCCGGGCGCTGTCGGGCGAGGTAGTTGGTCATTGCCGGGGTGCGGCGCGCTTCGCGCAAGGCTGCAAGATCAAGCGCGGCAAAGGCGGTGAAGGTCTCTCCGTCGCCCGACTGCGCCACAATGCGCCCCTTCCAGTCGACCACCTGGCTGTTGCCGTCGGCGCTGGCAAGCGGCATCGCCGTGCCGGAAATTCCCGCCGTATTGGCCGAGACGACATAGGCGAGGTTCTCGAAGGCGCGGGCCTGCTTGGCGATGTCCTTGTGGGTGGCGAGCGGTGAGCCGATCTCGGACGAGGAATGGCAGAACACCTCCGCCCCGCGCAGCGCCAACGCACGGGCGATTTCGGGATAGAGGATCTCCTCGCTGGCAATGCAGGCGAGGTTGCCGATGGCCGTGCGTGCGACGGGGAAGACGCCTTCAAGGCCATATTTGTCGAGATAGGCCTCCCACACATCGTGCGGGGACGGCGCAAACATCGACAGCAGACGTCGATACCGCAACACCACCGCACCGGACGGGTCAATGATGAAGCTGGTCTGGAAGTAGAAATCGGGGAAGGCCGCGTCTGTTTCGTAAGCGTTGCCGGCCAGGAACATTCCGAGCCGTTCGGCCACCCCGCCCAGTGCCGCATATTCCGGCCCGTCTGCGGCAAAGCCGACCCGTGCGGCGAAGTCGGGGATGGAAATGCGTCCCGGATAGGAGGTGAAGAGATACTCCGGCAGCACCACCAGCTTCACCGGCTTGCCCGAATATTGCGCCACGAAGATCGCGCTGGTGCGGATCTGGCCTTCGAGTTCGGCGATATGCGCGAGGATCGCCGCGCGGGCGCTGGCGGTGTCGGGCAGGCGTTCGAGCGAGCGTGCGGTCAGTTGCATCGCCATCGCGGAAAATGAGGCAGTCTCGGTCACGGTGTCTCCTTGAGCGAAGGCGAGCGGCGCGCGGGCAAGAACGGCGGCGCCCAATCCTGCGGCAAGCGTGCGGCGGCGGTCAATCAGCGGCATCGCCGCCCAGCCCGAGCGCGCCGGGGTTCATCAGGCCGTGCGGATCGACCTGCCGCTTGAGTGCGCGCAGGATCGCCCAACCAGCCGGATCGTGGCGATTGCCGAGCGGATAGGTCCGCGCGATCTGCAGATGGATCGCCCCGAGGCTCTGGAAAATCGCGATTACCTCGCCCTTGAGCCGCTCGACCAGCGCGGTCGCTGCGGGGCTGTCGGCGAGCTTGGGCAGCCGCGCGAGGTGGTCGGCCTCGACCGCATGGGCGTGAAGCGGATTGTGCTCGCCCGGCCAGAAGAACACCGGCTCGATCAGGCAGGAGGAACGTCCCGTCGCCGCGATCAGCGCCCCGGTTTCGACCTTGAGGCGGGCCATCTCCGCCGCGTTCGCGTCCCACAGCGCCTGCAACCGCTCCCACGCCTCGACCAGCCGCGAATGGGGCAGGAAGCCGTGCACCGGTACCCAGCGCTCGCCGCCCGGGCCGAGCATCGAATTGGGCGGGGGAAAGGGGTTGGCGCGCAGGATCTTGGGGATCGAGTTTTCCACCATGCTCCCGCCATTTTCGCGCACGATCGCCTCGATCGCGCGCATATCGGCATCGACCGCGCCCTGATGTCGCCCCTCGGCGATGCAATGCAGACTGAAGGGCACCCCGTCGAGGAACGAGCGCCCCGCAAGCGCGACCTTCGCGCCTTCCTTCATCGCCTTGAAGATGCCGCCCGCCTTGGCCTCGGCCTTCAGCATATTGCCGAGCTGCTTGGCATCCTTGACCAGCGAATCGCGCTTCATCCGCTGCGCTTGCAGGAAGGGGTCGAAGGCGAAGCTCTCGGACGCGAGTTCGGCCCGGGCAATCGCGCTCATCGCGCGCAGCAGCGCATCATGGCGTTCGAAGCTGAACGAGCCATAGGCAAAAGCGGTGGCCTCGCGCACCAGTTTGAGCCGCACTCGCGCCTTGACCCCGAAGGCACCGCAATCGGCCGCGAACAGCCCGGTGAGATCGGGGCCATAGGGGCGGAAGAATTCCGAGCCGGTCGAGATGATCGTGCCATCGGCGAGCACCACGTCGAAGCTCACCGCGCTGTCGACCGCGCTGCCGCTCCGCGCGCCCCAGAAGATGCCGTTCTGGCTCATCCCGCCGCCGACCGTGGCGCGGATGCCCGAGAGCGTGCCCCAGGCCATGACGCGCAATCCGCGCGGGGCGAGGGCGCGGTGGAGCTTGTCCCAGCTGATCCCCGCTTCGACCGTGGCGACCATGTCGGTTTCGTCGATGGCGATGATTGCATCGAGCGCTTCGGTGTCGACCAGCAGGAACGGCCCGCCATTGTAGAGATAGCCGCCGGTGTAGCTCATGCCCCCGCCGCGCGGGACGATGGCAATCCCTGCGGCGGTCGCCGCGCCGATCCCGGCGGCGAGTTCCGCGACGCTGGCGGGCCGGAACACCGCAAGCGGGCGTGCGCCGCTGGTCAGCACGTCATGGCTGTAGAGCGACAGCGCGGCATCGTCGGTCAGCAACGCGGCGGGACTGACCGCGTGCCTGACCGGGGCGAGCGGATTGTCCTGTGCAAGGCTCGCCATCACGCCGGCTCCATCGTTACCGGGGCAGGTTCATCTTCGCCCGCGGCCTCTGGCAGGGTTTCCGGATAGCGGCCAAGCAGCAGCAGCAAAGCACCCCCGGCGATGAAGGCGCCGATGGCCAGCGTCAGCACCGGATCATAGCTGCCGGTGCGGTCGAACGCCTGCGCATAGATTACCGGTGAGGCGGCCGAGCCGAGGCCAAAGGGCATATACAGCATCCCGTAGATCCGCCCGTAATTGGCCATCCCGAAATAGCGGCCCGTGAGATAGGCGATCAGATCGCTCTCGGCCCCGGCAGCAAAGCCGAGCAGGAAGCCCGCCAGCGCAGCGAGCGGAAAGGTGATCGAGTCCCCCAGCAGGATCCACGCCGAAGCAGCCGGCAGGCACAGCAGCGGGAAGGCGACAAAGCCCTGCCAGAACCGGTCGAGCAAGGCTCCGGTGATGATCCGTCCGGCGAAGATGCCGATGCCGAGTATCCCCATCACGCTTGCCGCTGTCTTGGCGTCGACCCCGCGCAAAGCGAGCATGGTCGGCATATTGATGAAGGCGCCACCGAAGGCGGTGGCGATGCAGGCGATCGACAGCCAGATGATCCAGAAGCGATAATCCGCCAGCGCCTTGCCGAGTGTCACGCCGGTCAGCTGCCCGCTTTCGCTCTCGATCGCGCGGGGGCGTTCGTCGGCCCGGGGCTCGCGAAACAGGAAGAAAGCGACCGCCAGCGCCGCGAGCGGGAACAGCGCCACCGCAGCGAACATCGCGCGCCAGCCCTGCGCCTCGATCACCTCGACCGCAAAGCGCGGCACGACCATCGCGGCAAGGCTGGTGCCAAGCAGCAGGATGCCGAGCGCGAGGCCGCGGTTTGTGTAGAACCACAGGTTGATCGCGCGGCTCCATGTCACCGGGGTCGAACCGATCCCGACAAGGCCGATCACCGACCACAGGGCGTAATAGACATACAAGGCTGTGCGAGCGTCGCCTGTCGGGGTCAGCGCCACGGCGGCAAAGGACAGTGCGAAGGCAAGCAGTGACCACAGCGCGACCGGGCGCACCCCGAAGCGGTCGGCCATCCAGCCGAACACCGGGGCAAGCACGCTGGCGATCACCCCGAACAGTGTGATCGGCAGCACCGCCTCGGTCTGGCTCCAGCCGAACTCCTCGCGCAGCGGGCCGACCGTGAAGCCGATGATGTTGTAGGGGATCGGCGAGGCGCCGCACATCACCCCCAGCACTCCGGCCAGCAGGACTTTCCAGCCCTTGGCGAATTCGCCGCGGGTGTCTGCGGTATCGGTCTGGTCGGCGGTCACGCTGGCTCCTGTGGTGACGGATGATGGGTCATGCCGGCTGCGGGAAAGTGACGCAGGTGCGCGAGCGTGTCCAGCAACAGCCGCGCCGTGGCCTCGGGGCTGGTCAGCATCGCTTCGTGCCCTGTGGCAAGTTCGGCATAGCGCCACTCGGGATCGGCAGCGGCGATGCGGGCGAGGTAGGGAAACTGCGTCCCTGTCAGTGCCGGGGCGGTGCAATGGACATAGGTGCGCGGGATCCCCGCCGGGCCGTCATGCGCCAGTCGGATCGGGTCGAGCCACGTCTTCAGCGGATGCGGGGTCAGCAACGCGGCCACCCGGTCGTGTTGCGGATCGTCCGGAGGGATGCCCAGCATCGACGGCGGAAAGGCCGCCATCGCGATCCCGTCAGGTGCAAGTCCGCGCAATCCGGCCTCGGCGGCGGCAATCGCTTCTGCGGGGCGCGGCGCACCATAGGAGATCATGCTCTCGCCATCGCGGGGCAGGGCGGCATCGAGATAGAGGATGTGGGCGATCCTGTCCTTGAGGACGTCGGCCACCCCGGTGATCACCATGCCGCCATAGGAATGGCCCACCAGTACGAAGCCGGACAGATCGCGCGCGGTGATGTAGTGCGCCAGATCGGCAATGTGATCGGCGAGCGAGGTGTCAGCGGTCAGCTCGTCCGCTCGCTCGGCGAGGCCCGGCAAGGTCGGGGTGTGGACGCGGTGACCTGCTGCCTCGAGGCGTGCGCGCACCAGATCCCAGCACCACCCGCCGTGCCATGCGCCGTGCACCAGCACAAAGTCGCGCGGGGGCTGGCGGGCGGCCTCAGCGGGCATGGTAGAATTCCGTGAGGTTGCCGTCGGGATCGCGCACGGCGATGATGTCGGCGCTGCCGATCCCGGTGATCGCAATGCCCTTTGCCTCGTAGACCGGCGTCACGCCTTTCGCGGCAAGAAAGGCGCGATATCCCGCCAGATCGGCAACCGGGTAGCGCAACGCAAGGATCCCCCAGTTGGGCGGCGCGGCGAATTGCGACAGATCGCGCCCGGCAAAGCCTTCGAACTGCATCACCTCCACCCGGCCCGTCTCGCCCGGGAGCACCGGCTGGGCGACGGCGGCACGGCGCACCAGGGTGGTGGCGAGATTGGCGGGCACCGAGAAATTATTGGGCCGCGCCTCGGGATCGGTGAAGGGCGCATCGAACAGCACCCCAAAGCCGAGCCGGTCGCGGTAGAAGGCGAGCGCGGCGGGCTGATCCTTCACCATCCGCATCGCATTGAAGGCCTGGCTCAGGCGTCCGACGGGAAAGCCGTCAAACGGCGGGGCGTCGCGCTGGTAGAGCGCGTAATTGACTCCGTGCGGGCCGGTGATCACGACATTGACCAGATCCGAGCCGCCGAAGCGGAAGGCATAGGGCGGGCTTTCGGCCCACCATCCGCGTGCGATCGCTGCGTCGAATTGCGCGGCGACATTCTCGCTGCGCAGCATGATAGAGAAGATTCCGCCCGTGTCCCATGGCCGCGCGGCAAGGCGGATCGGGCGCTGGCCTTCGGCATTGTCGAAGCGGAGATAGCGGATGCAGCCGCTATCGGCGGCCGGGGCGCAGATCAGCAGGAAGGCGCCCGATACCGCTGCGGGCAAGCCCCAGTAATCAAGCTCCCCGCGCGACATTCGGCCGCGCACGATCTCGCGCCAGCCGCCATCGCTGACGAGCCATGCCGCGCTCGCATCGAGATCGGCCACACTCACCACCGCCTCGCTCCACGGCGCGACCCCGAAATCGGCCGCCGCCGTCGGCGCGGGTGCGTCAGCGGCGGCGGCAAGGCTGGGGAGGAGAGCCGCCGCCATGGCCAGCATCGCGGCGGGCAGGGCAGGAGCAGCGGTCAGACGCATCATGACGGCCCGAGGCGCCCCTCCTGCATTGCGAGGATCATCAGAAATCGTACTTCGCCCGCAGCACCCAGGTGCGCGGCGGGTTGAGATAGCTGAAATTGGCGAGCGAGCTTTCGACCGCCTCTTCATCGAGGCAGTTGCGGCATTCGGCGACCAGTGCCCAGCCGCCAACATGGCTGAGGGTGAGGCTGGCGTTGAGAATCCAGCGATCCTGGCTGAACGAGCCGGTGATCGGATCGATCAGATTGCCCAGACCCAGCGTGTTCGACGGGAAAACTGTTCCGGTCGGCCCGGTCACGTCCTGATCGTAGAAGGTGACGTTGCTGGTGCCGACCTCGCTCGAACTGCGCCAGTTGGCGTTGACCGAAGGCGTCAGCGTAACATCACCAAGCGCGATGTCGTAGCTGCCGCCCAGCGCGATGGTGAATTCGGGCGTGCGCACCGGCTCGGCAATCGAACCGTCAGGGGCGACGATGCCGACGCCGCAGGCGGGCGCATTGCTGGTGCCGCTCGCATTGGGCAGGCGGCCCGCGGCAAGCTGCGTCAGACAGGCTGCGCGCTGCGCGGCGACCGATTGCACCCCGTATTCGTCCAGCGCCGGGGCATTGGCATCGATGCGGTATTCATCGTCCTGATAGCCGAGCGAGGCGAACAGGTTCAGCCCCTCGACCGGCACGGTGGTGAATTCCACCTCAAGCCCCTTGTTGCGGTAATCGGCGAAGTTGCGCACCAGGAAGGCGAGCGATCCGTCCCCCCGCACGAAGGCCGACGGGGTCTGGAGATCGGACACGTCGAGCCAGAAAGCCGTGACGTTGAGCCGCACCAGACGGTTGAACAGATCGGTCTTGGCCCCGGCCTCGTAACTCCATGCGGTTTCGGGGCCGAAGGGCAGCAGTTCCCCCGGATTGGTGCCGCGAGCGTTCCAGCCGCCGGACTTGAAGCCGCGGGTGGCCGAGGCGAACAGCAGGACATCGTCGCTGGCTTGATAATTGACGGCAAAGCGCGGCGTGAACAGATCGACCGACTGGCGGGTCGGGATGGCAAGCCCGTTGGGGGCGGTGAGGTTGGCGGTGTCGATGCAGGTCGACGGCCCGAACTGCGCCGCCGCCTGACACAGCCCGCTGGCGAGCCGCGGACGGTTGTCGCGGATCGCGAAGGTCTTTTCCTCGTCGGTGTAGCGGATGCCCGCTGTCACCGTCAGCTGGTCGGTGAGGTTGAGATCGGCCTGCACATAGCCCGCCCATGCCTCGGCCTTGTTGTTGATCACGCGGTCGGCCAGCACCAGCGGGAAGGCGTTGCCGAGCGTGAAGATGTCGCCGAAGTCGGTGCGGTTGTCCTCGTGGAAGTAGAACACCCCGCCCACCACGTCGATCAGCCCATCGCCGAGCGAGCCGGTGAACTTGATTTCCTGCGTGAACTGGGTGTGCTCGCCTTCATTGACGATGGTGAACCCGCCGAAGGGGAAGCCGCGCACGGCTGGCACAGGGGTCGCCAGAGCGGGCAGGCCGCGCCCGTCGCCAAAATCGACCGCGAAGTCCTGATTGAGGTCGACAAAGCCGGTGATGATGTTGACGGCCCAGTCATCGCCCAGCTCGAATTCGAAATTGGACGCGATGAAATCCATCGTCGCCTCATTGCCGAGCCCGAAATTGGCCTTGCGACCGGTCAACAGCGCTCCGAGCGTGGGGCTGACGAAATTGCCGCCTCTGGTCAGGCCCGTGGTGGCAAAGCGGCCATTGCAATTGGCCGGATTGGCCGGATCGCAATCGAAATTGAGCGTGTTGCCCGCGCTCGATGAGGTCTTGATGTAGGAACCCGTCCAGCGCGCGCTGTCCGACAATTCGCCGCGCAGGCCCAGCCGCACGCCCCATCCGTCACTCTGGTTGTCGCGCTCGCCGGTGGTGGTGTTGATGGTGTAGCCATCATCGTCCTGCCAGTAGCCCGAAACCTTGATCGCGAAGCTATCGGCCAGCGGCACATCGAGCGAGGCGCGGGCGAGCTTCTGATCGTAGCTGCCGTAGCCGATTTCGGCATAGCCCGCGAAATCGTCGCCCGGCTCGTTCATGTAGACGTTGATCGCACCGCCGGTGGTGTTGCGACCGAAAAGGGTGCCCTGCGGCCCGCGCAGCACCTCGATGCGGTTGACGTCGAACAGCGAGAGGTTGTTGGCGTTCTGGCGCGAGAGGTAGATGTCGTCGACATAGGTGCCGATCGGTGGGTCGAAGGTGGCAATCGATTCGGTATTGCCGATACCGCGCAGGTAATAGGAATTGGCGGTGCCAAGGCCGGTGTTGTTGAGACCGACGAGGTTCGGCACGAACTGCGCAACGTCGAGCGCGCTGACGATGCCGCGCTGTTCGAGTTCCTCCTGACCGAAGGCGGTGATCGCGATCGGAACGTCCTGCACACTCTCCTGACGGCGCTGGGCCGTGACGATGATGTCGCTCACGCCGCCCTGATCGGCGCTCGGGTCAGCGGTGTCGTCAGCCTGAGCCATCGCCGGGGCGTGGGTTGCAAGCAGTGCAATCGCAGAAGTCATGCCGGCCAGCGCCGGAGTCAGCGAGAATCGGGATTTCATCGGGTGGGCTCCTTACCTGTTCCAAGGCTGGCCGCCTGCTGACGATCCAGATGTCCCTGTCCTGCGTGCACCAAATTTGTCCGGACAAAAGCTTGCCTGTCAAGCGCGGAAATGCAATTTGTCCGGACAACCTGCACGATTATTGTCGTGCCGCGTGCTGTTCGCGCAACAGTCTGACCCGGGAGCCTGCTGTGACCTTGTCTGCTTCTGCCTATCCGACACTCGTTTTTGCCCACCTGCTGCTGTTCGTGTTGTGGCTGGGGGCGGATGTCGGGGTGTTCGTGCTGGGCCAGCATTTCCGGCGGCGGACAGTCTATTCTCTCGATCAGCGGATCGCGCTGCTCAAGCTGCTGGTCGAGGTCGACATGGTGCCGCGCAGTGCCTGGGCGCTGATGGTGCCGCTGTCGCTGAGCGTGGCCGATCTGGGCCAGTGGTGGGATGTGCCCGGATGGCTCCTCGCCGGGGCGTGGGCAATCGGGCTGGTGTGGCTGTGGCTGGTGTGGGATTCGCACCATCACGACCAGACCCCGCGCGCCGCGCGCAATCGCCGGATCGAAGGCTGGCTGCGCTGGCTGATCGGCGGGTTCTACCTGTGGCTCGGCGGGCAGAGCCTGATCGTGGGTGCGCCACTCGAGCCTGATTGGCTGGCGGCCAAGGCGTTGCTGTTCGGCTGCATTTTCGTCGCCGCGATCATGATCGATGTGACCTTCAAGCCGGTCGGCGCGCAGCTGGCGGCGGTGCTGACGCAAGGGTCGAGCGATGCCACCGAGATCCCCCTGCGCCGCACCATGGACCGCACCCGCATCTGGGTGTGGGCGGTCTATCTGCTGCTGCTGGTGACGGCCTATCTGGGCAATGTGAAACCGTTCTGAGCCGCTCCGCACCCTGTGACAGCAATGCCACACAGGCCGCTGGCGAGCGACCGCACACCGCCGCGAAAAAATTTGTCTGGACAAATTTCTTGGCTACGTCAGAAATGAAGGCGGGACAAAGTTTGGGGCATCGCAGTTGCGAGGCTCGACGGGAGGCAGATCGATCATGAGACAGTTTGTTCGCACAATCCTGCTGGCAGCCACCATGCTCACGCCGGGCGCTTTGATGGCGCAAGACGCGGTTGACGACAGTGCGCAGCAGTCTGACGATGGCGTGACGCAGGTGAACGAAATCTTCGTCACGGCCCGCAAGACGCAGGAGCGCCTCCAGGATGCGCCGCTGGCGGTTGCGGTGGTGACGGACGAAGGGATCGACCGGCTCGGGTTCAACAGCGTGACCGATCTGACGCGTGCCACCGCCGGCCTGGTGTTCGACGACAGCTTCGGACGCGACGCCAACCGACCGGTGATCCGCGGGCAAGCCAATATTCTCGGGGACTCGGGCGTCGCCTTCTTCATCGACGGCATCTATTTCAACGGCTCGATTGCCGACTACGACATCGACTCCATTTCGCGCATCGAAGTGGTCAAGGGGCCGCAGAGCGCGCTTTACGGGCGCAACACCTATTCGGGGGCGATCAACATCATCTCCAAGTCACCCGCTGACCGCTGGGGCGGGCGGGTGCAGGCCGATGTTGCCGAAGGCCTGACCTACGACATCAGCGGCTCGCTCAGCGGGCCTCTGGCGCCAGGTCTCGGCCTGATTGTGGGTGGACGCCACTTCAAGAACGAAGGGCTCTTCACCAACCAGTTCGACCAGACGCCGATCGGGGTGCAGGAAACAAGCTCGGGCTTCGCGATGCTCAAGTACGACGACGGCGGCGCGCTGCGCGTCGGGCTGCGCGGGAACTACACCCGCACCCGCGACGGCCAACCGGCGATTTTCGCGACCGATGCCAATGAAAACAACTGCCTGCCCGATAACGGTGCCCTCTATGCAGGGCGTGGACGTTACTTCTGCGGGGTGATCCAGCCGCGACCGGTCAGCAGCGATTACAGCCGCCAGTTCGCCGGAGAATTCGTCGGCAATGCGATCGACACATGGAACGCTGGATTGAGCATCGATGTCGATCTGGCCGACAATCTGACGCTGACATCGCTGACGGGCTACAACCACCGCGAAGCCGTCCAGCGCACCGATGGCGACTATTCTCCCAACCGCTTTCAGGGGGTGATCTTCGCCACCATCCCGCTCGGTCCGCCGACGGCTCCGTCGGTGCCTTTCGGTTTTGCCAGCTCGCAGACCGATTTCTCGTTCTCGAATGCCTCCAAGCGCGAGGATTGGTCGCAGGAATTGCGCCTGCAATACACCACTGATCGCGCCCGCGTGCTGCTGGGCGGCTTCTACTGGGATCAGGACAGTGTCTCGCGCGACAATCGCGTGCTGCCCCCGGGTGCCCAGGCCGAGGCCAATGCCAATATGCTGGCCGCCCGCCAGGCGCGCTGCGCGATCACGCCGCGCTGCGGCTCGCTCAGCCCGGCCTTCCCGCTCGGTACTCTGGCCGAGAGTCGCAACAGCGCGATCGACAATATCCGCAACATGGCGGTGTTTGGCTCGATCAGCTACAACCTCACCGACGCGCTCTCGATCAGCGCCGAAGGGCGGTATCAGGAAGAACGCATCCGCACCCTTGCCCAGACTGCCACGGTGGCGGCAGGCAATATTGGTGCAGCCGTACCGGGCGAGGCGACTTTCCGCGAGTTCCTTCCGCGCATCACGGTCGACTATCAGCTGTCCCCGGATCACCTGCTCTACGGGGTCTATTCGGAAGGGCAGAAGCCCGGCGGCTTCAACGGCGCTGCGGCGATTTCGGTCGGCCGCGCAACCTTTGGGGCTGAGGATGTGAAGTCCTACGAAGTGGGCTCCAAGAACACCTTCTTCGACGGCGCACTGGTGGTGAACCTTGCCCTGTTCCACAATGAGATCGAGGGTTATCAGCTGACCCAGCCGGTCGAAGTCATCAATCCGCCGGCAGCCCCGCAGCAGGTGACCGCGATCAACAATGCCGGCGATGTTCGCATTCACGGCTTCGAGTTCGAGCTGACCGCGCGGCCTACGCCCGAGCTGACCCTTACGGCGAATTATGCCTATGCCAACAGCCGCTTCCGCCGCGGTTCGGACGAGAACCAGGGTGTTCTCAACGATGTGGCCGATGACGGTCTCGTCAACTGCTCGACCGGCGATCAGCTGCCCAACATCTCCGGGTGCCAGTCATTGTTTGGCGACATCACCGGCAAGTCTCTGCCGCGCGCGCCCGAGCACACGGTTTTCGTCGATGTCGATTATCGCCGCGATCTCGGCAACTCCGACTGGGAGATCTTCGCGGGGATCAACGCCTACCTGCTCTCGAGCAGCTTTGCACAGGTGCATAATCTTGCCGAAACGGGGGACTCGGTGGTTTCCGATGTCCGGTTGGGCGCGCAAAATGACACGTTCCGCCTGCAGTTCTATGTGCGCAACCTGTTCGACGAGACCGCGGTCAATCAGCTGATCCGCTACGCCGATGCCAATCGCGACCTGCGCCGCAACTTCATCGCCGGGCTGCGTCCGCCGCGTCGCTTCGGGGTGATTGCGGAGGTGCGCTTCTGACAGACCAGAGGGCGCTGCGCGGATAGTCAGGGGCGGGGGCGTTATGCTCCCGCCCTTTGCTTTTGGTGAAGCGGATCAGACCCGCGCAAGCACGGCTTGTGCGGCGGCCTCCCCGCTCTCGAGCGCGGCCTCCATCCCGCTCGCCGCGCGCCCGAAATGTTCGCCGGCAAAGTGCAGGTGTGCGCCTTGATGCGATAGCGCCGCGGCAAGATCGCCAGTCATGCCCGTGCCGATATGATGGTAGATCCCGCGCGCGCCCGGCGCTTTCTGCCAGCTATGGAAGCGCAGCACCCGCAGCTTGCCGCGCGCCGAGGGGCGCATCGCGGCAATGCGGTCGATGATCATTCGTTCGGCATCCTCAGGCACCAACCTGTCGAGCAGATCGGCTCCGGCACCGGTGGTCCACAGCTTGAGCATCGGCGGATCGGAGCCGAGCACGAAGACGCGCCCGATCAACGGGTCGTCCGTCCACAAGGTCTGCGGCAGACCGTCGGTTTCCCAGAACGGCTCGCTGGCTGCGAGATAGGCAAAGCTTGCGCGGGTGTAGGGCAACTCGGCGATCATGCGCGCCAAAGCAGGCGGCATCGCGCATTCGATCGGGATGTGGCGCAAGGCGGCAAAGGGGATGGTGCAGATCGCGCGGGCCGCGCGCAGGGTGCCGCTGGCAAGGTGAAGCGTCACCCCGTCCGCCTCCTCGCGCAGCGCGCGCACGGTTGCGCCCAGCCGCACATCGCCGCGCAAGCTTGCCGCCATGGCTTCGGGCAGCCGCTGCGATCCACCTGCAATGGTCGCAACCGGGCCGGGCTGGCTGGCGTAGATCGCAAAGGTGCGCGCCAGCGCGATCTGCGACATTCCGGCAAGGCTGTTGCCGTTGAAATTGGCCGCAATCAGCCGCAGCGCCTCTTCGCTGGCCCCCGCCTGCCGCAGGGCTGCGAGCACGGAAATGTCGGCCTCGGGCGACACGTTAAGCCAGGCGTCCGGGCTGGCAAGCCGGACAAAGGCGCGGGCATAGTGGCGCAGCAGGGCAGCAGGTTCCACTTTGCGTTCGCTTTCGGCGAGGCGGTTAGCGGCGCTGGTCGGCCAATCGGAAGGCGTGGCTGTCACGCTGTTCACGGCATAGAGATTGCCCGGCGCATCGGCGATCCCCGCGCCTGCGCCCCCGCCGCTCTCCAGTCCGACGCGGAGCGCGTCAGCGACCTTGCGCAGCCTCGTGTATCCCGCGCCGACCTGGATGCCGCCCGCCTCGGGCGCGCCGGGCAAATCGCGCAAGCTATGCAGTCGTCCGCCGATCCGCGCCTCGGCCTCGAGCACGACGACCCGCAGGCCCGCTGCCTCGCAGGCGCGCGCCGCATGGAGTCCGGCAAGTCCAGCGCCGATGATGGCGACATCGGCCTCGGTCCGGCTGCGGGCCAGAGCGGGGGCCGCGCCGGCAAGGATCGCGGCGCTCCCTCTGGCCAGGAAGGTGCGCCGCGTGCCGTTCATCAGTGGCTCTCGCCTGGCTTCTTGCTCCCTGCCGCAGCGCGTTCCTGATCCTTCAGCAGCTTGAACTTCGTCCAGGTCGTCTCGTTGGGCCGCATATCGTCTTTCGGCGGAGCTTGTTCATAGATCGGATAATTGGCGCGGATCTCGTTCTTGAGCACGGCGGGCAGTTCTTCGAACCCGCCGGGCAGTTTCCGGCCCATGGCATTGAACACCATCTGGCCCGGGCGGCTGCCCATCTTCATCCACGGCGCCCAGCCCGAAATCCGCACCCAGCTGACCATCGGATAGGCGGTCGGGGTGGTACTATCGAACAGATCGCTCTTGAGCGCGGCAAAATCGAAAATCTCCATCGCGTGATATTCGCCGCCGATATATTCCTGATAATCGCCCGCCAGCGGGTTGGGATAGAACAGCGGCGCCTCGAACGGCATGAACACGAACGGCCCGGCGTCGCGCATGGTGTCGAGCGTGAGCGGCTTGCCATCGGCGCCGACCGCGAAGTTCGGGCGGCCATTGACCGGGTCATTGTGGATCTGCATCACGTCCACGGTTTCGCCGGTGTAGGGATTTTCCCATTTCCTGAGCACTTCTCCGGTCTTGGGATCGAGCATGAGCATGACTTCGCGGCTGATCAGCCGCCAGCCCTTGCCACGCACCGGATCGTTGACTTCGACGCAGCGCCGGATGTTCATGCCTTCGCCCTTGAACAGCAGCTTGTCGCGGATTCCCGGACTGCGGCCATAGACGTTGCCTGACCAGTGATAGACGGCCGGCTGGTCTTCCGACGCACCGCATTGCAGGCGCTTGGAGATTTCCAGCGCGTCCTGCGGGTTGGCCGGGTCGAGCGTGCGTGCGTCGGCCGGCCCGCTCGCCAGCATCGCGCAGGCGGCCATAGCGGTCGCCAGGAGACCGGATTTCGTCGATGTCATCATTTCCCTCCAAACCAGCGGCATAATCGGTAATTGTCCGGACAATCGTACAATTCCTCCTTGACTTTAGATTTGTCCGGACAAATTGTGAAGCCTCAATTCTGACTGGTGCAATCCACGCCAAAAGGACCATGGAAGCAATCGTGTTCGTCGCTGCCAGCCTGCTCTTCGTTCCCGGATCGCGGCCCGATCGCTTTGCCAAGGCGCGCGCCGCCGGGGCGGGGCTGACGGTGATCGATCTGGAGGATGCGGTCGCCGCTGCCGACAAGGACAGCGCCCGCACGGCTGCGCTTGGGCAGGTGGCCGATGCGACTGCAGGCTGGGGTATCCGCATCAACGCGGTGCGCACGGCGGCCGGGATCCGCGACCTTGCCGCGCTGGTCGATGCGCCCGCGCTGCCCGAGGCACTGCTGGTGCCGATGGTCGAGGAAGCGGGCGATCTGGCGGTCATCGCTGGCGCGCTGGGTGACAGGTGCCCGCCACTCATCCCGCTGATCGAGACGCCGCGCGGCTTGCGCCATGCGCTGGCCATCGCGTCGCACGAGAAGGTCGGTGCGGTGATGTTCGGCGGGGGCGATTTTTCAGGCGAACTGGGCGTCGAACTGGCCTGGGAGCCGCTGCTCGCCGCGCGCCAGCTGCTGCTGCTCGCCTGCGCCGAAGCAAAGAAGCCTGCGATCGACGTGCCCTTCATCCGGCTCGAGGACGAGACAGGCCTTGCCGCCGAAGCCGCCCGCGCCCGCGCGATCGGCTTTTTCGCCAAGGCGGCGATCCATCCCGCGCAGCTGCCCGCGATCCACACCGCCTTCCTCCCGACCGAGGCCGAGCTTGCCGAAGCGCGCGAGGCGCTTGCCGCCTACGAGGCGGGCGGCGGGCGCGCGATCCGGTTCCGCGGGCGGATGCTCGAGGCGCCTTTCATCATCCGCTACCGCGCGCTGCTGGCGCGCCACCAGGAGCACAGCAATGCGTGATTCGTACATCGAGGTATCCTCCGGCCGCTTCCGCGAGGTGCAGGGGCGCTATTTCGAGGATTTCGTGGTTGGCCACATCTACGAACACCGCCCTGGGCGCACCATTACCGATGCCGACAACGTGTGGTTCACGCTACTGACGATGAACACGCATCCGGCCCATTTTGATTACGAGCTGTCCAAGGACACCGAGTTCGGCAAGCCGCTGGTGGTCAGCCCGCTCACCATCGCACTGATGACCGGGATGAGCGTCTCCGACACCAGCGGCAAGGCAATTGCCAACCTTGGCTGGGACGAGGTGCGGATGACGAAGCCGTTGTTCGTCGGCGACACGCTCTATTGCGAGAGCGAGGTGCTCGAAAAGCGCGAGAGCGCGAGCCGTCCCGAGCAGGGTATCGTCACCTTCAAGACCACCGCAATGAACCAGCACGGCGATATCGTCGCCCATTACAAGCGCACCGTGCTGGTATGGAAGCGCGGCTTCGGCGCGCTCGACAAGTAATCAGACCGACCGCAAGGATCATAGCCATGGCCACTGCCGCAGTAATCGCGAACCAGATCCGCAGCATCGAGCCCGAAGAGGAGCGCGCCTTCATGGACGCGATCGACCGCTGGCTCGAACGCGAGGTGATTCCTGTGGTCAAGCATCACGATCACAATGATCTGTGGCCTGCCGAACTGGTCGACCAGATGGCCGAGATGGGCCTGTTCGGCGCCACGATCGGGCAGGAATATGGCGGGCTGGGCCTGCCCGCGACGACCTATGCCAAGATCGTGATGCGCATTTCCAGCTACTGGATGGCGATCACCGGCATTTTCAATTCGCACCTCATCATGGCCGCGGCGGTCGAACGCTTCGGCACCGCCCAGCAGAAGGCCAAGTGGCTCCCCAAGTTCGCGTCGGGCGAGATTCGCGGCGGGCTGGCCCTGACCGAGCCCAATGCCGGCACGGATCTGCAGGCGATCCGCACCGTCGCGCGGAAGGATGCGAACGGGGATTACATCCTCAACGGCACCAAGACCTGGATTTCCAACGCCCTGAATGGCCAGTGCTTCGCTCTGCTGGCCAAGACCGATCCGGCGGCCGAGCCGCGCTACAAGGGCATGAGCCTGTTCATCGCCGACAAGCGCGACGGGCTTTCCACCGGCAAGAAGTTCGACAAGCTGGGCTACAAGTCGATCGACAGCGCCGAGCTGATCATGGAGGACTATCGCATACCGGCCGACCAGCTGATCGGCGGAGTGGAGGGGCAGGGCTTCTTCCAAGCCACCGGCGGACTGGAGCTGGGTCGCATCAACGTCGCAGCGCGCGGGGTCGGTCTGGCCGAGGGCAGCCTCCGGCTCGCCACCGAATATGCCCAGCAGCGTCATACGATGGGCAAGCCGATTGCCGAACATCAGGCGATCCAGCTGAAGCTCGGCGAGATGGTCACCCGCGCACGCGCCGCGCGGTTGCTGACGCTCGATGCCTCGGAAGCCTATGACCGCGGCGAACGCTGCGACAAGGAAGCGGGCATGGCCAAGTATTTCGCCAGCGAGGCTGCGGTGGAAAACAGCCAGGAGGCGATGCGTATCTACGGCGGCTATTCCTATTCCAAGGAATACGACATCGAACGCTATTATCGCGACAGCATGCTGATGTGCATCGGCGAGGGGACCAACGAAATGCAGCGCATGATCATCGCCCGGCAGCACCTCAAGGAAAACCCGGCCTGAGCGGGCGGCGCGCGATGGAACCGGCAACCGATCTTCCGCTCCGGGGCTTCCGGATCATCAGCGCCGAGCAATATGGCGCGGGGCCATACGGGACAATGTTCCTTGCCCAGATGGGCGCGGAGGTGATCAAGATCGAACCGCCCGGCAAGCCTGGTCCCGATGGCCAGCGGCGCGGCGGCGGAGACACCGCGCGCGCGGTCGGGCCGCATTTCCTGCGGCCGGGCGAAAGCGTCTATTTTCAGGCCTTCAATCTCAACAAGCGGTCGTTGACGCTCGATCTGGGGACAGATGGCGGGCAGGAAGTGCTGCATCGGCTGGTGGGCGAAAGCCATGCTGTGGCCAACAATATGCGCGGCGATCTGCCCGCGCGTCTTGGGCTCGATTACGCCGCGCTCGGCACGATCAACCCGGCGATCGTGTGTGCCCATCTGTCCGCCTATGGCCGCGACAACGCGCGCGCCAAGTGGCCGGGCTATGACTACCTGATGCAGGCCGAGGCCGGCTATTGCCAGCTCACCGGCGAGCCCGGCGGCGACCCGCAGCGCATGGGCCTGTCGATGGTCGATTTCATCACCGGCACGATCTTCTGCATCGGTCTGCTCGGCGCGCTGGTCGATGCGCAGCGCAGCGGCAGAGGGCGCGATGTCGATACCGACCTGCTCTCCGCCGCTGTCCACCAGACGAGCTATCCGGCGCTGTGGTACATGAACAATGGTGACGAAACACAGCGCACCCCGCGCAGCGCCCATCCCACCGCCACCCCCAGCCAGATGTTCCGCGCCGCCGACGGCTGGATGTTCGTGATGTGCCAGCTGCCAAAATTCTGGGACATCCTCCTCACCCGCATCGGGCGCGAGGATCTCGCCGCCGATCCGCGCTTTGCCACCAATGCCGACAGGCTCGCCAACCGCGAGGCCTTGACCGAAACGCTCGATGCCGAGTTCGCGCAGCAGCCAATGTCCTATTGGCAGGAGTTGCTCGGTGGACACGTGCCGGTCGCCCCGGTGAACCAGCTGGGCGCAGCGCTCGACAATCCCTGGCTTGAGGAAATTGGCATGCGCGACACCATCGCCCATCCCGATGCGCCCGCGCTCAAGGTGCTGAGGAGCCCGATCAAGTTCGACGGCAAGCGCTTGCCCAACCGCGCGGCGCCGCTGCTGGGGGCGGACAGCGACGATATTCTCGCAGGCCTCGGCTATGATCCGGACGAGATCGCCCGCCTGCGCGCCGCCGGCATCGTCTGACGCGCGCGGGGGAGGGAAGGCAGCACCATGGGCAAGCTGAGCGGCATCCGGGTTATCGACCTCTCGCAGTTCCTGCCGGGGCCGATGCTGACGGTGATGATGGCCGATCACGGCGCCGAGGTGATCAAGGTGGAACCGGCGGCGGGCGATCCGGCGCGCGAGCAGGCGCCCTTTGCTACCTATGACGGCGCGCGCCATTCGGTGTGGTTTGCCAATCTCAATCGCGGCAAGCAGAGCGTCGTGCTCGATCTCAAGAGCGAGGCGGGCAAGGCCAGCTTGCGCGAATTGGTCGCCGGCGCCGATGTCTTTGTCGAAAGCTTCCGGCCCGGCGTGATGGCACGGCTGGGGTTCGATTACGAAAGCGTCAGGGCGATCCGCCCGGACATCGTCTATTGCTCGATCTCGGCCTTCGGGCAGGACGGGGCACTCTCGCATCATCCGGCGCATGACATGGCGGTGCAGGCGCTCGCCGGTTTCCTTGCCGTCAATGATGGGGCTGACGGGACGCCGGTGGTGCCCGGCGCGCCGAGCGCCGATCTCGCCGCGGGCCTCACCGGATTGTCGGCAGTGCTGATGGCGCTGGTCGGGCGCGAACGGACAGGCGAGGGTGCCTATATCGACTGCGCGATGTTCGATTCCATGCTGCCGTGGTGCGCGCATATCGCCGGCAGCGCGATCGCGGGCGGGCCATCCCCGCGCTCGGCGCAGCAGCGCAGTCTCGGCGGGGCGGCCTTCTATCACGTCTATGCCACCGCCGATGGCAAGCACGTGGTGCTCGGCGGGCGCGAGTTGAAATTTGCACGCAACCTGCTGGGCGCGCTCGAACGCGAGGATCTCTATCCGCTGGCCGATGCACCAGCGGGTGAGCAGGGCGAACTGATCGCCTTCCTCTCTGAAACCTTCGCAACCCGCACCCGCGGCGAGTGGGAGGAATGGTTCGCCGACAAGGACGTCGCCTTTGCTCCGGTGCTCGATTTCCGCGAGGCATTCGACGCGCCGCACGTGGCTGAGCGCGGCTTGCTGGTGACAGGCGCTGCGGGGGGCAGCTTCATCGCGCCAGCGATCCGTTTTGCCGGTGAGGCGTGGACGCCGGGCCGGGTGCCGGGATTGGGAGACGGCGGCGCGTGATCCCCGCTTCAGGCCTCGACGTCGATATGCATCGCGTAGGCGAAGCGGTCACCGGGGTGGTGGCTGACCGAGATCTCGAAGATCCGTCCCTTCGGATCGAAATAGCAGCGCAGGATGCGCAGCACCGGGCTGCCTTCCTCGACTTCGAGCGCGGCGGCCATGGCCGCGTCCGCAGCAATCGCCTGAATGTCTTGCGTCACCTTGCCGATCTGCACACCGGCAAGCTGCTCGATCTGGCTGAACAGCGTCCCCGCGCCCAGATCGAGCGCGTCGACCGCCTCGCCGAGCATTTCATGGAAATAGGCCGCAGTGGCCGCAATCGGCGGGGCATCGCCGGCGTGGCGACGCACCCCGCGAAAGACCGTCCATTCGCCACCCGTCGGCTCGGCCAGCTGCACCGCGACTTCGGCCGGCAGCGGGCCGTGGCCCTGCCGCTCATACACCACCTCGCTGTCGCGGGCATATTGCAAGAGTTCGCCGACGTTGGAGAGCGGCTGGTGCAGCGCACCGCCCCGCGCCGCGGCAGGCTGCACCGTGGTGCCCGAACCGCGCCGCCGCTGGATCAGGCCTTCCGCCTCGAGCCGGCGCAGCGCCTCGCGGATGGTGTAGCGGCTGACATCGTATCGGGCGCACAACACCGTTTCGGTCGGAAACTGCCGTCCGCCTGCGAACTCGCCCTTCAGAATCGCCTCGCGCAGTTCGCCTGCCAGTTGCAGATAGCGCGGCAGACGCTGCGTCTTTGCCTCGGTGGCTTCAGTTGCCAAACTATGCTCCAAATCTCTCCCGGGCAGGCGGCGAGCGTGTGATGACCAGCCCGCTCCTGACCATGCTTGGCGCAAGGTTAGCGCGCCCTGTGACAAAAGGCGAGCGTCAGCGTGCGCGGTTGCACCTGCTCGACTGGCTGGCCTGCGTGGCGGGCGCGCGCGGCACCGAGGCGGCGGCGCTTGGGGCGACGATTTCCTTCAATGGCTGGGAGCGAGCGACCTACCTCGGCAACGTGCTGGAGATGGACGATGTCCACCGCGCGGCATTGCTTCATCCCGGCCCGGTGGTGTGGCCCGCAGCGCTCAGCATGGCGAGCGCCCCCATGGAGGCGCGGCTCGATGCGGCGGTGCGCGGTTACGAGGCGATGATCGCGATAGGGGTAGCGATGGATGCCCACCACTACGCCCGCTGGCACCCGACCGCGACCATGGGCGGTTTTGGTGCAGCGGCGGCGTTCGGCTCGCTGATCGGTTTTGCGCAGGTCGAGTACGCCCATGCGCTCGCCAATGCCGGATCGGTCGCGGGCGGGTTGTGGCATATGCGCCATGCGCCCGGCGTGTTGACCAAGCAGTGGCACATCCACCACGCGGTGCGCACCGGGCGCGATGCGGCGCTGCACGTCCACTACGGCGCGACCGGGCCGCTCGAATTGCTCGAAGGGCCGCAAGGCCTGTTCGCGGCGATGACGCAGGTGCCCGGCACACTGGGGGGCGGGGACGAGGACTGGCTGATCCATGCTGTCAGCTTCAAGCCCTTTGCCGCCTGCCGCCACGCCCATCCCGCGATCGACGCGGCGATGGAACTGCGCGCGCAAGGCCGGCTCGATGCCCCCTTCACGGTCGAAACCTATGCCGACGCGCTGACCTTCTGCGACCGGCCCGACCCGCAAACCGAACTCGAGGCGAAGTTCTCGCTCCAGCACGCGGTTGCGGTGGTGGCCGACGGGCGCAAGGCCGAACCGCAAGACTTTACGCCTGAAGCCATCGCCACGCTTGCCCCCTTGCGCGCACAGGTGAGCGTTACCGAAGACTCCACCTTCACCGCCCGCTACCCCGCCCATTTCGGCGCGCGGGTCAACGGGCTGGAACTGGTCGACACGCTGGGCGATCCCGAAAGGCCGGTCAGCGAGGCGCACATCGTCGCCAAGATGCACAGCCTCGCGCGCTGGGGCGGTCTGGCGGCGGGCGAGGCGGAGCGCGCGGTGCGGCTTGCGCTGGAGGGCGATGACGGCGCGGCGATCGACGCGCTGCTGGAGGACTGGATCCGGTGAAAGCGACCCGCGCCATCCTCGATTTCGCCGCTGCCGACCACCGGCTGCCCGCCAGCGTGCGCGCCGATACCGTGCGGCTGATCGCCGACACGCTGGCAAGCGGCGCGGCCGGAGCGCAGTCGCCCGAGGCGCAGAAGCTGAAATACGCCGTCCGAGCGCTCGGCACCGATCCCCATGCGCGTCTGCTGTGCGGCGGGGAGGCACCTGCCGCCTCGGCCGCCTTCTTCAATGGCTTTGCGATCCATTGCCTCGAATGGGATGCCGTCCATGAAGGCGCAGTGGTTCACGCGCTCTCGGCGGTGACCGCAGCGGTGATGGCGCAGGCACATGACAGGGGCGGGATCGGCGAGGAGAACGTGCTTGCGGCGGTGGCGGTCGGGGTCGATATCGCCAGCGGGCTGGGCCTTGCGGCCACCGGGCCGATGGCCTTCTTCCGCCCGGCAACCGCAGGCGTGATCGGCGCGGCGCTGGCGGCAGCGCGGCTGACCGACATTCCGACTGATCGCTATGCCGACGTGATGGGCCTTGCCTATTCCTTCGCCAGCGGGACGATGCAAGCCCATGTCGAGGCCTCGATCGCGCTCCCGCTCCAGATCGCTAACGCCGCGCGCGCGGCGATCACCGCGGTCGCGCTGGTCGAGGGCGGGATGACCGGCCCGCATGACGTGCTCGAAGGCCCGTTCGGCTATTCCCGCCTGATCGAGCCGCTCGACCTGTCGCGCTACACCGCCGATCTCGGCAAGGTCTGGCGGATCAGCGAGGTCGCGATCAAGCCGTTCCCCTCGGGCAGGGCGAGCCACGGCGCGCTCGGCGAGCTTGAGGCGCTGCATCGCGAAGGTCTGCGGCTCGGCGAGGTGGCGCGCATCGAACTTTACGCGCCGCCGCTGATCGAGCGCCTCGTCGGGCGGCCTTATCGCGCAGACATGAGCCCTGCCTATGCGCGGCTGTGCCTCGCGATCCTCGCGCCGCTGATGCTGCGCGACGGGGTGATCGACCCCGATCTGTTCGACGCCGCTGCGCTCCACACGCCCGAGCTGGTTGGGCTGGCGGGCGCGGTTGTGGTGCGGCTCGACGACAATCCCGATGGCAATGCGATGGCCCCGCAGCGGCTCGTCGTCACGCGGCGCGATGGCGGCGTGATCGAACGCACGATCCCCGTCAATCTCGGCAGCCCGGCCTCGCCGATGAGCGCGGCCCAGTCCGCCGCCAAATACGCCCTGTGCCGCCGGCTGGCTGGCCCCGCTGCCGACCCGCGCATCTTCGATGATCCTCTCTCGTTCATGGCGAATTCCTGATGACCTACCCGACTTATTTCGAAGCATTCGATCACCAGCAGCTGCTCGCCGACTATCCTATCGGCGAGGCCTTCACCGCGCGCTATTCGGGCATGAGCCGCGACGAATTGTTCGCCATTCAGGACGCGCAATTCCGCAAGCTGATGGTGCGCGGCTGGCAGGTGCCGTTCTACCAGCGTCTGTGGGGCGCAAAGGGGATCGAGCCGGGCGACATTCGGGGCCTCGCGGACATCACCAAACTGCCGGTCTACGACAAGAGTGACCTGATGGCCTCGATCGCCGACCATCCGCCCTTCGGCGACTTTCACGGGATGGACCCAGCCGAAAGCCGCGCACCCAGCATCTTCCACACCACCAGCGGCACCACCGGCAAGCCGCAGACGCTGATCTTCGGGCCCAAGGGGCGCGAGGTCGGCAATCTGCTGGTGGGACGGATGTATCGCTGGATGGGGCTGCAGCCGACCGATGTCGTCCATTCGGTCTATGGGCACGGCATGATCAATGGCGGTCACTATATCCGCGAGGCGGTGACGCACTTCACCAATTCGGTGTTCCTCTCGGCGGGCACGGGGATCGAAACCCGCTCGGTCAATCAGGTGCGGCTGATGGCGGATTTCGGCGTCACCGCGATCGTCGGCTTTGTCGACTACATCCGCAAGCTCGCCGAAACCGCCGAGGCCGAAGGGCTGTTCGATCGCATCAATATCCGCATGATCATCGGCCATCTCGGCACCGAGGATCGCGCCAGCACCGAAGCCGCGTGGCACGGGGCGAAGGCCTATGACTGGTATGGCGTCGGCGATACCGGCTCCATCGCGGGCGAGGGGCCGGAGCGCGACGGGATGTATGTCTGGGAGGACGCGCAATATCTCGAACTGCTCGACATCGAGAGCGGCGCGCCGGTGGCCCGGGGCGAGACTGGGGACATGGTCGTCACCTGTCTCTACAAGGACGACATTGCGCCCTGCATCCGCTTCAACACGCATGACATCACCCATGAGCTCGATGGCCGGGGCGAGATCGTGTTCAAGCGCATCGCCGGGTTCAAGGGCCGCAGCGACAACATGGTCAAGCTGCGCGGGATCAATGTCTTCCCCCATGCGATCGGGGCGATCATCGAGAACCGGCCCGACCTGACCGGCGAATATGTCTGCCATCTGCGCCGCGATGCGAGCCAGAAGGATCACATGACCGTGACGCTCGAAAGCCGAGGCGGGAGCGACGCGGGGGAACTCGCTGAATTGCTCCGCCGCGGTCTGGGGGTCGAGGTCGAGGTGGCGCTGGTGGCCCCGGGCGAGACCGCCGCTGCGACCGAGATCGACACCCGCCAGAAGCCCTTGCGGCTGATCGACAGGCGCGGGGTGTGAGCGGCCGCATGATCGACTTTGACGCCCTCGAAGCGGCCAACGCCCCGCTCAACGCCTTCACCGATTTTGACCGCGCGGCCAGCTTCGGCGAGGGGCCGCTCGCGGGAATGACCATCGGGGTGAAGGCCAATATCGCTGTCGCCGGGATGCCGTGGCACGCCGGGCTTGCCGCTTTCGAGACCCGGCTGGCCGAGCGTGATGCCGATACCGTGGCGCTATTGCGGCAAGCAGGAGCGGCGATCATCGGCGTGCTGGGCATGGAGGAAGGGGCGCTCGGCGCGAAGAGCGACAATCCGCATTTCGGCCCGGTTCACAACCCGCACCGCCTGGGCTTCTCACCGGGCGGCTCTTCGGGCGGCAGCGGAGCGGCGGTGGCGGCAGGGCTGTGTGAGGCGGCGCTCGGCACCGACACGATGGGATCGGTGCGCATCCCTGCGAGCCATTGCGGGGTCTACGGCTTCAAACCCGCCACCGCGAGCGTCAGTCAGGAGGGGTTGGAGCCGGCTGACCTGACGCTTGATGCGATCGGGCCGCTGGCGCGCGATCTTGCAACACTGGAGCGGGTCGCGCGCGTGATTTCGGGCTTCGGAGACGATCCGCTTGAAGGCGCGGGCGCGACGCTGGTCGAGCATGGGGTGGACGTGCATCCCGAGGTCGCGCAGGCCTTTGCGGCGGCGCTCGCTGCACTGCCGATGCCGCCCGTGCAAGTTGCGCTCAGCCACCCGCAATCGCGCATCCGCTTCGCCGGGTTCATCGGCGTCTCGCGCGAGATGGCAGCGCATCTGCGCGGCGTCGCCACTTCCGACAAGTTGGCCAAGCTGCTCACCTATGGCCCGCGCCGCAACCTTGCCGACTGGGCGGAGGACCGCGAAATCCTCGCCCGCACCCGCGCCGAGGTGCAGGCACTGGTCGAAGAGCACGGCTTCCTGATCCTGCCGACAGTGCCCAATCCGCCGTTCTCGCACAGCGATCCCGAGCCGCCCGCGCAGGCCGATTTCACCTGCCTTGCCAATATTGCCGGCCTGCCCTCCATCAGCTTTCCCGCGGGATGGACAGCGGACGGTCTGCCGATCGGGGTGCAACTGGTCGGCCCGGCGGGCGCAGAGGGGGCGCTGTTCGCGCTCGCGCGCCAACTCGATGAACATTTGCGGGCCTATCGCCCGCCCAGCCAAGGAGCCTGAAGCCATGCGCATCATCTGCCTGTTCAATCTGAAGCCCGGCGTCGATGTTTCCGAATACGAGGAGTGGGCCAAGACCCGCGACATTCCGACGGTCAACGGTCTCGGCTCGGTCACCAGCTTCACCGTTCACAAAGCAACCGGCGTGTTCGGCGACGACAGTGCGACGCCCGCCTACCAATATATCGAGGTGATCGACATCACCGGCATGGACGCCTTCATCGCCGATATCTCGACTGAGGATTTCCAGGCCGCAGCAGCGCCGTTCCAGGGCTTTGCCGACGCGCCGCAATTCATCCTGACCGAGGATCTGTAAGGTGGCGGGGGCGTTTGCGGGCAAGACCGTGCTTGTCACCGGATCGGGTAAGCAAAAGGGGCTGGGGCAGGGCATCCTTCAAGCCTTTGCCGACGAAGGGGCGAACTGCGTTGTCTCCGACCTTGTGATCGACGAGGAGGCAGAGAGTGTCGCCGAAGACCTGCGCGCCCGCGGAGCTGCGGTCGCGCTGATCGCCTGCGACGTGTCGAAGGCGGACCAGTGCCGCGCCCTGATCGAACAGACGGTCGAACGCTTCGGGGCGGTCGACATCCTCGTCAACAATGCCGGGATCGGTTTCAAGATGAAGCCGCTGCTCGAAGTCGATACCGCCGACGAATGGGATCAGGTGATCGCCGTCAACCTGTCGGGCGCGTTCTACTGCACCCAGGCCGCGGCGCGGGCGATGGTCGAGCGGGGGCAGGGCGGGCGGATCATCAACATCGCCTCGCAGGCCGCCAAGACCGGCTTCCCGCACCTGCCTGCCTATGTCTCCTCCAAGCACGGCATGGTCGGGTTGACCCGCGCGAGCGCAGTCGAGCTCGGCAAGCACGGCATTACGGTGAACGCCGTGTGCCCCAACCATGTCACCACCGGCCTCGGCGCCCAGCAGAACGAATACTTCAGCAAGTTGCTCGGCTTCGCGACGGTCGAGGACTATCTCGCCAACATGGCCGCCAAGAACCCGATGGGCCGCCCCGGCCTGCCGTCCGACACCGCCGCCGCCTGCCTGTGGCTGGCGAGCGATGCGGCCTTCTATGTCACCGGCGAGGCGCTCAATGTCTCGGGCGGGGAGGAGATGCACTGATGGCGCTCACCGAAGAACGCATCGACTGGCCGGGGGCTGCGAAGCTGGCGCTGTCGGTTGTCGTCAATGTCGAGGAAGGCAGCGAAATGACCATTGCCCGCGGCGATCGCGGGATGGAGCCGGTCGACGAGCTGGGCGTCTTCATCAAATCGAAGATGCGCAATTATTCCAATGAATCCAATTACCTCTATGGGATCAAGGCGGGTGCGCCGCGGATTGTGAAGCTGCTGAAGCAATACGACATCATGGCCAGCTGGACGGTCGCGGCGATGAGCCTCGAGAACCACCCGGAGATTGCTGCGGCGATCCGCGAACTCGGCCATGAACCTGTCAGCCACGGCTATCGCTGGGTGCACCAGTTCAAGATGGACGAAGAGCAAGAGCGCGACTTCATCCGCAAGGCTGTCACCAGCATTGAGGCGACCTGCGGTGTGCGCCCCTATGGCTGGCTGTCACGTTATCTGCTCACCGACAACACCCGGCGGCTCTTGTCGGAGGAGGGCTTCACTTATCACATGGACGATTACAGCGGCGACGTGCCCTTCTGGGATCGCGACACCGGGCCCGGCAAGCCCCCAGAAGGCAAGCCAATGTGCATCGTGCCCTATCAGCTCGACAGCAACGACATGAAGATGTGGACCGACCCGGCGCTGACCCCGCACCAGTGGCTCGACTATGCCAAGGCGAATTTCGATCAGCTCTATCGCGAGGGCGAAGAGGGCAATCCCAAGATGATGAGCTTAGGCCTGCACCTGCGCATCATCGGCCGGCCGGGGCGGATCTGGGCGCTGGAGGAATTCTTCCGCCACGTCCGCGCGCATGAGGGCGTGTGGGTGACGACGCGCAAGGCGATCGCCGATCACTTCATGGCGACGCACCCGGCATGAGCCTTCGCCTCACCCGCGAGGGCGCAGTGGCGCGCCTGCTGATCGACCGCGCGGACAAGCGCAATGCCTTCGACATGCAGATGTGGGAGGCGCTGCCCGTGCTCGTCGCCGAGGCGGTCGCCGATCCGGCGGCCAAGGTGCTGGAAGTGCGCGCGGCCGAACCGGGCACCGCCTTTTGCGCGGGCGCGGATATCCGCGAACTGCTCGCCAACAAGGATGACGCCGCATGGCGCGCGGCCAATCAGGCGGCGATCAACCGCGCGCAATATGAACTCGCCCGCGCCGATATTCCGACCATCGCCTTTGTCGAGGGCGACTGCGTGGGCGGGGGCTGCGGCATTGCCATGGCCTGCGATATCCGCGTCGCGACCCCGGCGGCGCGCTTCGGGATCACGCCTGCCAAGCTCGGCCTCGTCTATCCGCTGCACGACGTGAAGCTGCTGGTCGATCTGGTCGGGCCGGGGCAGGCCAAGCGGATGCTCTACACCGGCGAATTGCTGGGTGCCGAGGAGGCGCAGCGGATCGGGCTGGTCGAAATCATCGCCGACAGTCCCGAGGCGTTGACCGCACAGATCACCGCCGCTTCGGGCAGCAGCGCGCGGGCGATCAAGGGCTTCGTGCGCCGCGCGCTCGACGGACAGGTGGCCGATGATGCCGCAACGCTGGCGACCTTCGCCGCCGCCTTCACAGGCGCGGACTTTGCCGAAGGGACGGCGGCCTTTGTGGAAAAACGTAAACCGGAGTTCGGCTGATGACCCTCCCTCATGGCACGATCATGGGCGGGCTATCGGCTGTCCCCGATCTGGCGCAGTCGATTGCCGCCTATCGCGATGTGCTGCGGCTGGAACTGGTCGAACAGGGCGTGCTCGATGCCGGGCTCGCGGCCAGCTGGGGGTGTCCGGCGAGCGCGGGCGCGTCTCATGCGGTGCTGCGCCCGGCCAGCGGCGCGGCGTGCTGGTTCCGGCTGGTCGAACAACCCACGCACCCCGATTTCCGCCCCACCACCACCTATGGTTGGGCCGCGTTCGAAACCACGGTCGAGGATGTGTGGCGCTGGCCCGAAGCCTTGCCGCACGAGTTGTGGGAGATTGTCGGCCCGCCGAAGAAACTCGAAAACGTCGCGCCCTCCTTCATTCCGATGCAGGCGCTCGGGCCGGGACGCGAGATGATCTATCTCAACCAGGTGCTGTCCGACATGGGTGACCTCGATCTGCCGCGCGCCGCCGCGCCAGTTGACCGGATCTTCATCACCGTCCTCGCCGCCCCCGATCGCGAGGCGGCGCTGGCGTGGTATCGCAATGCGCTCGGGCTGGAGCGCGGGGCGGATTACACGCTGCCCTATTCGATGATCAACAAGGCCTTCGAATTGCCGGCCGAAACGCTCACGACCATTTCGATGGTGAGGGCTGGCCGGATGCCGATTGTCGAGGTCGACGATTACCCCCCCGCTGCCACCCCCCGCGCGCGCCATGCGGGGATGCTGCCGCCGGGCAATGCGCTGGTGACGCTGGCGGTGCGCGATCTCGACGCCTGCACGGCGAAGTGGATCGCGCCGCCCGCCGCCCGCGAGGGTGCCCTCTACGAAGGCCGCCGCGCCGCCACCGCGATCGGTGCGGCGGGCGAGCTGGTCGAATGTGTCGAGGTCGGCGCGTGAGGCTGTTCGCCTTCCGCTGCCGCGATAGCGAGAACGGCGCGGCCTTGCGGGCCGAGCTGCTGGCGGCGCACCTCGCCCATGTCGAGGCGCATATCGATTACTATGCCGTCGCCGGGCCATTGAGCGACGGGGAGCGCACCGTCGGCTCGCTGCTGGTCATCAAGGCGGAGGATGCGGGTGAGGCCCGCGCACGGCTCGAAGCCGATCCCTATTTTTCCGGCGGCGTCTGGGCCGCGATCACCTGCGAGGAATTCCGCGCGGTCGCCGGGGACTGGGTCGGCGGCGCGGCTTGGAAGGCTCCGGCCTGATCCGCCTAATCGCCGGTACGGGTGCAGCTGCCCTGCATCCAGCGCAGGTTGATCCCCACCAGCGTGGCATCGGGCGAGGCCCAGCTGTAGCTTTCGGCGCGTTCGGGATCGTCCTTGTGGACATAGAGCACCAGCGAGGGCTTGTTGCGGCTGCCCTTGGCCCAGGTGACATTGCGCAGCCGAATGGTCAGGTCGGGTGCCTCGCCGTTGCCGGGAATGGTGATCCTTCCGCCCTGATCGAAGCTCGTCAGGTTGCCCGCAAATGTCCAGTCAGGCGTTCCGTCGGGCTTGGCGGCGAACTTGCGCACCGAGACCCAGCAGGAGAACGGGCGGGCGCGGCGGATCTCGCTCGCGCCGATCTGCCAGCCCGACCCGTCCGCGCGCGCGGAGAGGCCGGGGATCGCGCCCGCCTGCCATTCTCCCTGCGCTGCGCCGAAGGCGTCGATAGCGCGCCAGCGGCCATCCGCGCCGACTTCGATCATCACCGTTGCAGGCTTCTCGCGCCCTTCCTCCTCGGCGAAATAGGCGTCCTCGGTGTTCGTCCAGATACCTGCGGGCAGGGTGTCCTGCGCGGCAGCGGCTATGGGCGCAGCGAGAAGGAAAACAGCGGCGAGCGGGCGGTAATGGTGCATGGTGCTTGCCTAGAGCATGGCGGCGTGGTTGAAAAGATGTCCGGACAAATTGCAGGCGGGAGACGGGATATGCGCGGGATCATGGCGGCAGCGATCATCGCTCTGACCGGGCTGTGGGCCGGGGCGGGCCATGCCGAACCGGCTGCGCCCGATCCGCGGGCGGTGATCGAACGTGCGGTCGCGGCGCATGGCGGGGCGCTGTGGCTCGATCCCGGCACGCTCGAACTGGCGGGCACCGCGACCTTCTACGATCCTGCCACCGGCGCGGTGCGCGCGCAGGCCGATGATTACCGGATGTGGCGCACCTTCGAAGAGGGGCGCACCGCCGCGCATGAAGCTTCGGGCAAGGTGCGGATCATCGCAAAGGCTGGCGACAAGGTGATCTTCGAGGTCGGCTATGACGGCGAGACCACCTGGACCGAGCGCGGCATCATGCCCCGCGCCGAGGCGGACGCCTATTGGGCGAGCAATTTCGGCTTCGGCATCATCCGCTCGGCGCTGGAAGATGGCTTCGCTCTGCACAATGCCCCGCCGCACGATATTGGTGGGCGACCGACTGCGATCGTGCGAATCCTCGATCCCAAGGGCGCGCAGACGCTATTCGGCTTCGACAGGGAAAGCGGCTTTGTCACCTATATGGGCTTCACCACGCCGCGCGGCTTTCACGAGCGGTTCTATGGTGATTTCGTCCGGCTCGCCAACGGCTGGGTCCAGGCGCGGCGGGTTACGCTGGCCTATGACGGAGTGATCGCCAACAGCGTGTTCTGGCGCGAGACCCGGGTAGGCGCGCCGCTCGATCCCGCGCTGTTCACACCGCCCGCGCCTTGACCGGTTCAGACGAGCGTGACCGGCCGCGAGGCGATCATCTCCTCCATCACGAAATGGCCGGTGACCACCGACAGATCGAACCCGTCAACCAATTGCTGGTAGAACCGGTCATAACCGCTGATCCCCTGGGTCACGACCTTGATGAGATAATCCCATTCGCCGCCGATGCGGTAGAGATCGACCACGCCCGGGATGCGTTCGACATGATCCTTGAAGGCGATGGCCCAATCTTTCGAATGGTGGGATGTCTTGATCATCACGATCACCACCAGATCAAGACCGAGCCGCGCCAGATCGACCACGGCCCTTTGCCCACGCAGCACGCCTGCGATTTCCAGCCGCTGAAGCCTGCGCCAGCAGGCGTTCTGCGACAGCCCGACCGCTTCGGCGAGCGACCGCTGGCTCAATGAGGCGTCGGCCTGAAGCGCCATGAGAATCTTTCGATCAATCGTGTCGATTTCGAGTGTTTCAGTGGTCATATGAACGATAATATAGCCAAATATTCTCAAGATCGGTAATGAAATCCCGCGCTGACTGGGCGAAACACTGCACATGATCAGTGCGCATCCCTGCTCCGACTCGACCGAGGCTCAAGGCCTGTTCGACGCCTTCCGCGCCGATGTCCGCGCCAAGCTCGCGCAAGGCGCGCTGGCGCAGTCGATCATTGGCAAGGGCAGGGTGGTCGAAGGCCCGCTGGGGCCGCAGCCGATGCTCTATGCCGATTATGCCGCATCGGGCCGGGCGCTGCGCGAGGTCGAGGATTTCGTGCTCGAACACGTGCTGCCAGTCTATTCCAATCCGCACACGCAGGCGTCTTACTGCGGACGGTCGATCAATGCCCTGCGCCGGGCGGCGCGCGCGGAAGTCGCCCGGCTATGCGGGGCGGGGGCGGGTGATGCGGTCATCTTCGTCGGTTCGGGTGCGACCGCGGGTCTTCAGAAGCTGGTGCGCCTGTTCGGGGCCGATCAGCGCGATGGCGCAGGGCAGCGTGCGCTTGTCTTGCTTGGCCCGTACGAGCATCATTCGAACTTGCTCCCCTGGCGCGAAAGCGGGGCCGAGGTGATCGAACTGCCCGAGGACGCGGCGGGCGGGCCCGACCGTGCGGCGCTTGCCGCGCATCTCCAGCGCGCGGCAGGCCGCCGGATCGTCGCGTCCTTCTCCGCCGGATCGAACGTCACTGGCGCGCTGACCGATATTGCGGACGTCTCGCGCATCGTTCAGGCCGCGGGCGGCAAGGTGATCTGGGACTATGCCGGAGCCGCGCCCTACATCACGATGCAGATGCGCCCGGCTGCCGACGTGCATATTGATGCGCTGGTGTTCTCGCCGCACAAGTTCGTCGGCGGCCCGGCATCGTCAGGCGTGCTGGTTGTGCGCCGCGACGCGTCCATGATCGACAAGCCCTCCTCGCCGGGCGGCGGCACGGTCAGCTTCGTATCGCCGGGCGGGCATGATTATCTCCCTGATCTGGCTGCGCGCGAAGAAGCCGGTACGCCCAACGTCATCGGCGACATCCGCACCGCTTTGGCGTGTATCGTGCGCGCTGCTATGACCGAGGCGGGTCTGGATGCCCGCGCAGCAACAAGGAGCCGCGCGGCGCTCTCTCGCTGGCGCTCGAACCCGCGGATCGAGGTGTTGGGCCGCGCGATGGAAGCACACCTGCCGATCGTCTCCTTCCGTATACGTGATGGCGAGGGCCGACTGGTCCATCACCAGCTCGTCACCCGTATCCTCAGCGACTGCTTCGGCATCCAGGCGCGCGGCGGCTGTGCCTGCGCCGGGCCTTACGTGCATCGCCTGCTCGGCATCGACGATTTGCAATCGCAAGCTATCCATCAGGCGATCCGGTTTGGCGCAGAGCTCGACAAGCCCGGCTTCGTGCGGGTCAATTTCTCGCCGCTGATGAGCGATGCCGAGCTCGAAACCCTGATCGCAAGTGTCGAACAGGTGGCTGAAAAGAGCGAAAGCCTCTCACGCCATTTCGTCGCCAATCCGGCCGCCGCTGTGTTTGAGCCGGTCGTCGCCTGAGCGCGCTTCCGGCACCGCCTTTTAGGGCACCCGCGTGCCGCGCGGCGAGACCCGAAACCGCACGTAGATGTCGTCAGTCCGGAATGAAGTGGGTCTAGGCGAGGGGCTGGAAGGATTCGAATGGGCCGCTCAGAAAATGTGTTGGAATGCAACTCAATGGAACCCCTTTCAGGAACACTCCTGCTACCCGAAATACGATTCTATATACTTCTTTGACCGATATGAAACTTGAAGGTGCGAATAGTTTTGCCGAGGCAATTGGTAAGATCGCCAGGCGCTGCGGCCGCCGCTTCTTCTGGTATGCAATGACGATCGCTGGAAGGTCACGATCATCGATGGTCCCCCTGCAGTTTTTGTCCATATCTGTCCGCATCAAGCCAATTGATTTGGGGGCAAATTAAGGGGCATATCTGGCAAAGGTGGGCAAATCTGTTTCTATAAAACAATCAGATAGGACGATTTTTCGAATCTCACCCTCCGCCAATCAATATTGATAACATTGAAAAATTTTACTTTTGACGCCGGCGCTCCCTAAACCGGTCCCCTATAGGGACCGCGCTCACGGTATCTCGCAATTGCCAGATCGCGATTGAACAACTCTGAAGATCGCCATTTCTTTCGCTGATGACAGGATGCCAGCGCAACCAAAGTCACAATTACTAATCGCCGTGCCTGCATGATGATTAACGTCGGAAGAGAGAGGTCAACAGTTTTACTAATTCTTGCGGCTCAGTCCAAGCCAGTTCGCTGATTGTGATACCATTGAGAGCAATTCCGTTCAGGCCGCCGATAAGGACTTGCAGGAATAGAACCGGATCGCCTTCGACGATTTCGCCATTTGCCTGCCCCTCCTCAAGCGCGGTCAGTAAGGGTTGCAGCCGATGAGTTATGTTGAAGCTCTCGACAAACAGGGCCTCTCCCCTTTCTGATCGATCCTCATTGAGAAACACCATCCGAAAATGGTCGGGGTTTTCCAACCAGTAGCCCGTGTATGCGCTCGCCATGGCGCAAACGGCTGCATGGCCTCTCTCCTTCTCGCCAGCCGCCTGAACCCGGCTGAGCAAAAGCTCAAATATGTCGGCCCAGATGTGCCTCAGGATATCGATCTTCGAAGGGAAGTATTCGTAGATCGTTGCCGTTCCAACGCCAGCATCCGCCGCGATTCGGCGCATTGATACGGCACCGAAGCCGGCATCCCTGAAAAGCGCCTTTGCGGCATCGACGATCCGCGCTCTCGTCTGGGCGACAACTTGGTCACTGAGCGTCGGGCGTCCGCGTGTACGCCTCGTGGTGGGCCTGTCTGGGGGCGTCGCATCCATGCTGACCGCTACCACGCCCAACCTTCGCTTGACAATTGCCGAACGCGTTCGGATAAATAAGTCGCGCTGATGTGCGCGGAGCGGTAAGGAGCAGTTTGCGGTGAACGATAATGTCCAATCATTCTGGCAATCCAAATTTGGCGCCTATCAGGCAAATGCACCTCTGGCGCGAGATCTCGATGTCGATGTCGTCATTATCGGAGGTGGCTTCACGGGTCTGACGGTCGCGCGCGAAGTCCTTCGCGATAGCCCGGGCGCAAGCGTGTGCGTGCTCGAAGCGGGTGTGGTGGGGTCTGGTGCTTCCGGCCGCAATGGCGGCTTCAGCATGACACTCTTCGGGGTCGAGCCAGAGATTACCGTCCTGCGCTGGGGGATGGAGCGAACCAGGCAGGCGCAGGCGTTTATGCAATCGGCTGTTCGGTATGTGCGCGATCTGGTCGAAACCGAAGGCCTTCAGTCGGACTATGTGCATTCCGGCATGTGGCGGGTTGCTTACTCAGATCGGCAGCTGCGCCGTTTGCGCAAGACCATGGCGCTTCTTTCGGATCTGTCCGGACCGTCGAGTTTCAGCTTTCTCGAGGCGGACGAACTGAGGCAGCACATTCACAGTCCGCGCATACAGGGCGCGATTGTCGAACCCGAGACAGGCATTCTTGATCCTTGCAAGCACGTGCGCGAGCTTAAGCGGCTGGCGCAGGCTCGCGGTGCACAGATCTACGAAAACACGCCAGTTCTCAGCATTTCTCAGCGCACGGGCGGGATCACAGCGCATTGCAGCAGTGGGAATGTTCGTGCCGCGCGCATGGTCGTCGCTACAAACGCCTGGAGCCACTGCCTTAACGGACTGCCCAAGATCAGAAGCCGTCAGCGACCCGCATGGACCTACCAGATCGTCACAGAACCATTGACCGAGGAAGAGTGGGCGATGATTGGCTGGCGTGGCCTCCAGTCGATCGAGGATAATCGGCAACTCGTCCATTACCTGCGCGTTACCAGCTGCGGGCGAATCACAGTCGGCGGCGGCGATGTCGTCACCAGCTACGGGACCAATATGGCCCGGGATTCAAGCGAGGAAATCTGGAAGAAACTTCACGCTCATCTGGGCTGGCTGTTTCCGGCCTTGAAGGACAAGCCCGTGCATTACAGGTGGGGCGGACCGGTATCAGTCAACTTGGACATGACGCCGGAGATTGGTTTCATTGGCGACGAGCGGATAATCTATGCCACCGGCTGCCAAGGACATGGCGTGTCGCTCACCCAGCTCAACGGCAGACTGATTGCCGATCTTCTCGCTGATCGCTCGACCGAACTCACCGACTTCTGGATCGTCAATCGCAAAGCGGTGCCGATACCGGGAGAGCCGCTTGCCTATCTCGGGCAGCGACTTGTGACCGGCATCCTTCGGGGCATCGACAGATGGGAGGAACGCCAGCTCGATCAGGCGAAAGCCTGACTCGCACTACGGCTCTGTGCTCTCGGATGCACTGACAGGCGATACTCAGTCGGTTGGCGGCGCGGCCAGATCAATTGCCTGTACCTCGGTGCCGATAGCGTAGAGGCGCACGCCCTTGTCCGTTGGCACTGCTTGGAACTTGTTCGCCGCCCTCGCGATGGGCGCGCGCTCCCACGTCTTGCCGCCGTCCTTCGTAGCAAAGCCGCCTGCTGCGGTGCCGACGAATCCGACATCCTTGCTGACGAAGCCGATCCCGAACTGGCGCGCGGTCTTGTCCTGCGCCATTTCGATCTCGCGCCAAGTTTTGCCCTTGTCGTCGGAGCGGATGACGAGCTGCGTCGCTCGTTCAGGATCGTAGCTTTGCACCGTGGCATAGCCGGTGTCGCTGCTCTCGGGAAAACTCGCTTTCCAGATCAGCTCGAGCTTGCGGCCCGAGCGGTAGACTTCGCGCCACGTCTTGCCGCCATCCTCGGTGCGCAGGACGAGACCCTCGGCCTGTGCGGGATCGGGGTGGGTGGCTGCAAACACGAGACCAGTGTTCTCGTCGAAGAACTTGACGTCGAGGATCATGCCGGCGTGCGGGGCCATGTCGATGACGCTCCAAGTGTCACCCCCATCTACAGAACGCAGGATGCCCGTTGGCCCGCCGACGCGCCCGGCGGCGTGGATCACGCTGCGCGGGACGAGTGTGCCCTGATAGATGCGGCTGACGCGCAGGATGTCGATGGCGCAGACGCCCTTGATGGTCTCCGCGCCGGTATCGACCGCCTCCCACGTCCGCCCGCCGTCACGGCTGCGATAGAGCGGCGTCGTGTCGGTGACGCCGGGGTAGTAGTCGGTGCCGATATTGCCGATGAAGCCGTTCTGACGGTCGACGAAGCCGACGGCGCGCACGAAGGTGCCGGGGCGGCTGGCGACCTTCTCCCACGTCGTGCCGCCGTCTGTCGTGGCGAAGAGATCGCCCGCCCCCGTGCCGTACCAGCCGTGGCTGTCATCGACGAAGCTGACAGAATCGCGCTTGCCGCGATAGGCCTCAGTGGTGAAGGTGCGCCACTCACCCGAAGCCGCTGCCGCTGTAGCGGGTGCGGGAGCATTTTCAGCCGCGAGCGGCGCGGTGATGGCTAGCACGGTGAGCGCAGCGGCAAAACGTTCAATCATGGTGAGCGATCCCTCGAATATGGCGCCGTCCGCCGGCAGATTTCCTGTCCGCCTTCGGGCATTTATCCATCTCTGCTGAAGCGATAGGCCAAGCTCGCTTCGTCTTGGCCTGGTCCTTCGACAAAGAGCTTTGTGACCTCTGCGAAAGCCGTGGAGCTCCGGCTGGTGCATCGGCTGGCACCAAGTCCGGCTTCGTGCCTATCGCGATGCCTTCGGCCTTTGATTAGCGCTGGCTGGCGACAACGCCCGCGCGCTCAAGCTGCGGGCCCAGCCTACCTGTCAGAGCGCAGAAGAACATCCGGTAGTCTGCAGCCAATGAATAGAGCGGGCGGGTGAAGGCGAGCGGCGTGTTGCCCTCGACGAAAAAGTGCCCGATCCAAGCCAGGCCATAGGCGCCGACAAACCCTGCCAGCAGGGCGAAGGGGTTGCCCGTGATTGCCAGAGCCGCAAGGCAGGCGATAGCCCAGCTGGACGCGGCGTAGTGGAAGCCCCGGCACACGGGATTGGCGTGGGCGCGCAGGTAGCGCAGCCAGAACTGGGCGAAGTTTTCCTCGGTGGCTTTCATGGGTTCCTCCATCCTCTGTTCGCCCTCTGACAAATTTCTGAACGGAACGCAATAATTCCGATTCGACTTTTGCGCTTCCATTCTGCTAGCTGCGCTGCGGGAGGGCCAATGGTGGACAACAAGGCGCAGCAACAGGCGGTTCTCGGGATCGATCTCGGCTCTTCGGCCGCGCGCGCGATGATTGTCGCGTCGGGCGATGGCCGGATCCTCGGGGAAGGCGAGGCCGCCTATGCATCCGGGATCGACGGCGTACTGACCGATCCCGGCGACCCGGATGTCGCGCGGCAGAACCCGTCCGACTACTTTGCGGCAGTCGCCGATGCCGTCGGCATGGCGATGACAGCGGCGGGAGCGGTCCGGGTCGCGGGCATTGGCGTGTGTGCCACCGGATCGACGCCCGTTCCGGTCACGGCGCGGATGCAGCCGGTCGCTTCCCTTCCCGGCATGGACAATCGCCCGGCGGCGCAGGCGTGGATGTGGAAGGACCACTCTGCCGCAGCCGAAGCCGAGGAATTCGCCGCCGCGCTGACCCGTGACGATCCCGCCCGGCTGGCGGCAACGGGCGGGGCGACGTCGTCCGAATGGTTCTGGGCCAAGCTGCTGAAGCTGCTTTGTGCCGATCCCGAGGTCGGGGCGCTCACGGAGGCCTTTGTCGAGTTGCAGGACTTCGTGCCCGCCGTGCTGTGCGGCCTTGGCGATGTGGCGGGGCTGGTGCGCGGGGTGTGTGCGGCGGGGCACAAGGGGCATTGGGATCCCGCGCAGGGCGGCTGGCCCGATGGCGCCATCCTCTCGAGCCTGCATCCCGACCTGCTTCGCGCCGCAGGGCCACTGGGCGAGCCATCCAGCCACACGCGGCCCGCCGGGGCGCTGAGTGCCGAATGGGCGGGTCGGCTCGGGCTCGAACCCGGCATCCCTGTCGCCGCCGGCCTGCTCGATGCCCATGCCGGAGCGTTGGGCGCCGGGGTGGCGTCGGGCCGGCTGGTGCGGATCATGGGCACGAGCAGCTGCGACATCGCCGTGGTCGGCGGCGCCGCGCGCGCGGTTCCGACCAGCGGTCTGGCAGGCGCGGTCGACGGTTCGGTGGTGCCGGGCCTTGTCGGCGTGGAAGCAGGACAGGCCGCGGTCGGTGACCTGTTCGCCTGGGCCGCGCGTCTGCTGCGACCCGGCGAGCCGACCGGGGCGGCGATTGCCGACTTGTCGGCTCTGGCCGCGCGCCTTGAGCCGGGCGAGAGCGGCCTCGTCGCGCTCGACTGGAACAACGGCAACCGCTCGGTGCTGATGGACCCGGCGCTTTCCGGTCTGGTGATCGGACAGACGCTGGCGACAAGGCCGGAGCACGTGTTCCGCGCCATGCTTGAAGCGAGCGCCTTCGGGGCGCGGCGGATCCTCGACCAGTTCGAGGCGGCCGGAGTGCCGGTGAAGGAGATCACCGTCTCGGGCGGGGTCATCACCCGCAATGATCTCGCCCGGGCGATCCTGGCCGACGTGCTGGGCGTTCCCATCGCGGTCTCGGGCGCCGGACAGGCGAGCGCGCGCGGGGCGGCGATCACCGCCAGCGTCGCGGCCGGTCTCCATCCCGATATCGCCGCAGCCCAGGCCGCCATGGTTCCGCCGCCCGAAGCGACCGCCGTGCCCGATCCGGCGCGGGCGGCAACCTATGCGCGGCTCTACCGCCATTACCTGTCCCTGCACGATGCCTTCGGGCGCGGTGCAGGACCGCTTTCCGGTGTGATGCGCGATCTGCGCGCGCTCCGGCAGGCGGCGACGTCATCCTCGCAAGGAGCACAAGCATGAGCGACACGATCCGCATCTTCTGGCCGGGCGATTACCGTGATCTGCCCAACCAGCTGGCCTTGCCGTTGCTGGAGGCGGCAACGGCGCAGCTCGAACGCGCGCTCGACCGGCTCGGGCACCGGCACGCGCGCGTCGAGGGCTTCCTGTCGCGCCCGCACGAGGCCATCGCGGCGCTCGGCCCGATCGACGAGCCGCTGATCGGGCTCTATACCCACTGGGTCTACGGCCCGCACACGGTCGACGGGGTGGTCGGCAAGACCAACCCGCTGCTGATGTTGTCCAATTTCTCGGGCACCTGGCCGGGATTGGTCGGCCTGCTCAACACCGGAGCGTGCCTGTCCGCCGAAGGGCGCGCGCACAGCCGGTTGTGGACCGCCGAGCCCATCGACGCCGATGACGAGACCATGGCCCGGCTTGAGGCGTGGTGCGAGACCGGGGTGATCCACCATCCCGATGCCTGCGTCCGCACCCCGCCGCCCGTGAGCGACGCCGCCGACACGCTGGCCGCGGAGGTTCATGCCGCGATGCAGGCCAAGCGGCCGCTGGTGCTGATGCTCGGCGATACCTCGATGGGCATGACCAATGGCTATTTCGGCGTGCGCACGCTGCACCGCCTCGGCTTTTCCGAGCACAAGGTCGATCAGGCGTGGATCATCGATTACGGTCGCCGCGTCAGCGACCGGCGGATCGAGGACGCGCTTGCCTTCGTCAAGGATCGCGGCGTCACCTTCCACTACGGCGCGGCCAATGCCCCCGACTTCACCGAACACGCCACGCGCGAGCAGTTGCGTGATTACCTCGCGGTGCTCGACATGGTGCACGAATTCGGCGCGGATGCGATCGGCTGGCAGTACCAGCTCGGCCTCATCCACCAGCGCCCGCCTTCAGACTTTGCCGAGGGGCTGTTCAACTCGACCTGCCGCCCCGAAGGCAATGGCGACACCATCGTCGATGCAACGGAAGCCGATCAGGGCAATGTCCTGCCGATGGAGATGATGAAGCGGCTGCTGAAGGCCAAGGGCCTGCACCAGAGCGTCGCTTTCCACGATGTGCGCTGGGGGATCGAGCACGAGGGGCGCTTCTTGTGGGTGCTGCTGAATTCGGGGTCAGCGGGCGCCTATGCCTTCAACCACGATCCCGCCACGCTTCAGGGCGTGCACAGCTTCCGCCAGCCTGCGCAATACTTCCCCACCCCCGGCGGCAGCTTTGCGGGCGAGAGCCTGCCCGGCGCGGTCACCTGGGCGCGGGCATGGCTCGATGATGGCGAGCCGGTGATGGATGTGGGCCAAGGCGAGGTGGTGAGCCTGCCGCCCGACACGCTGCGCGCGACGTGGGATGCGACCACGCCCGAATGGCCGATCATGATGGCCGATCTTGGCATCGGCCGCGACGGGCTGATGGCGCATTACCAGTCGAACCACATCGCGGTTTGCTATGGCGACATCCTCGGCGAGATGATCGCCCTGTCACGCCGGCTGGGGTTCCGCGTCCGCTACCTCTCCGACAGCTGAGCGGGGCGGGACGTCAGCTGACGTTCCACCCGATCAGGCCATAGCTCCAGAAGGCGAACAGCAGCGGGATCGCGCCGAGGCCGAGCAGCCGGAGGTGCCAGCGGCCGAGACCGCCGCGCCATCCTGCGATGGCAGGCTGCCGGAAGCCGAGCACGGCCAGCACAGCCAAGGCAAGCGCGCCGAGGGCGACGAGGTTCATCCAGATCTGGAACGGCACCAGATCCATGCTGGTGGTCTGCACATATTTGAGCGGTTCGACCGGCGCGCTGGCCCATGACCGGAAAAACAGCACCGGCGAGGCGATCAGCGCGAAGGGCATCCCCACCGCCAGCCAGCGCCCGCGGCTGCCCTTGGCCCAGAGCAGCGCCAGCAGGCCGGTCAGCAGCACCAGCGCACCGATCACCAGCGCCTTGTTCCACAGGGACGGGGCGGCCAGACCTTCGGCCTTGTGATAGACCGCGTCGGTGTATTGCAGGCTTGCGCGGGTCGGTTTGCCGTCCTCGTCGGGCAGGAACACGATCACGTCGCTCCAGCCGGAAGGCTTGTCGGGCTGGAGCGCCTCGCTGCGCCAGAACACGTTGTCGCCATGCGGCTTGAAGCCCTTGCTCGACCCCAGTTGCAGCGCGCCGTCGCCCGGCACACTCACCGGCATGGGGCCGCCGAGGAAGTTGGCCGAAAAGATCTCGCTGACCGAACGGACTTGGCGGCGCTGGCTGATGTAATCGCCGGCATAGGGGGCGAGGTCCGATGCCGGTGAGCCGACAGCGGCCGGTGCCCGCCAGCGACCGAGCAAAGCCTCGATCCCTGCGGAGCGGATGCCGCTCAGCGTGGGCAGGGGGCGACCTGCCTGCGCGGCGTCGGGTGCGGGGGCGGGGGGCAGGCCGAGCAGGCCAGCCAGCGGCAGCGTAACCCCGCCTTCGCCCGTGACGGCAACAAAGATCCCGGTCTTCCGGTCGGGCAGCAGGGTCATGTAGCTGCTTGTCCCGATGGTGCGGCCACCGTGCTCCGCCAGCCGGGTCCCGTTCCAGTCGTTGATCATGAACAGCAGGCCATAGCCCTGCACTGCCGGATGCGTGCCACCCTGCCGCGCGAAGGCGAGCGCGCGGCCCTGCTCGCCGAGGATGTCGGCGATGCCGAGTTCGGCGCTGCCGCCCATCAGCGCGATCATGTAATGCGCGGCATCCTCGCCCGTCATGGCGAGGCCTCCCGCCATGCGATTGATCGGATGGTTGGCCCAGGTATCGGGCAAGGGGCGCGTGCCGCCGTTGGCGTAGATGACCTGCGCCTGCGCGGCGTTCGGGATCGGCTCCGGCCCCTTGACCACCACCGCATTCGCCATCCGCGCCGGGCCGAAGACGCGCTCAGCAAGGTAGCGGTCGATCGGCATCTTCGCTGCGTCTTCGGCCATGAAGCCGAGCAGCCCTGCGCCGAAATTGGAGTAGTTGCTGCCGGTATTGGCGGCCACGATGTAGCCCGGGAGATTGTCGTCGAGATAGCCCGCGTCGATGGTCGGGAAGACGTCGCCCGCGCGCATGAACGGCTGGCGGCGCTCGGCAAAGCCGGCCTGGTGGGTCGCCAGCATCCGGATCGTGATCGGCGTGCCGCGATTGTCGGGCACCTTCCAGCGGGTGAGGTAGGCGTTGACCGGATCATCAATCGAGCGGATTCGCCCCTCGCGCATGGCCTGCGCCACGGCAACGCCGACGAGTGTCTTGGTGATCGAGCCGGTACGGAAGCGGGTGCGTGCGGGATCGACCGGGGTCTTGCCTGCAGCATCGGCATGACCATAGGCCTTGAGCGTCACGATCCTGCCGTCTTGCACCACGGCAATCACCGCACCGGTGTGGCGCACCGTGCCGCGCGGGCCGAACATCCGGTCGAAGGCGGCTTCCATCATGCCGATCCCCGCGGGCTGCGCGGGCGCTTGGGCGAAAGCCACCAGACTGCCTCCCAGCAACAAAACCCCGGCCATGACGCTCGCAATCCAACGCATCGTGCTCTCCTCTCGCTGGACAAAGGCGTAAAGTTATGTTCAGCAATCGACAAGAAGTTTCGGATTGGAAATTATTCTCGTGACCACCGCTCCTGCCAGTTCGGCCCTGCCGCAGCCGGCCATCACCCCGCTGCGCGCGTGGCTGACCGTTTTAATCCTGCTGACGGCGGCGATCATCTCGTTCATCGACCGCCAGCTGCTGAGCCTGCTGATCGATCCGATCAAGCAGGATCTGGGTGTCAGCGACTTCCAGATGGGACTGCTGGTGGGGCCGGCCTTCGCGCTGTTCCACGCGCTGGCGGGCATCCCCTGCGGATGGCTGGCGGACAGGGCAGGGCGCGGCAAGGTGGTGGCCGGGGGCATAGCTCTCTGGTCGGCCCTCACCGCAGCGAGCGGCTTTGCCGCGTCATACCCCCAGCTGTTCCTCGCGCGCATGGGCGTCGGCGTGGGCGAGGCGACGCTCGGCCCGAGCGCCCATTCGCTGATCGCGGACAGCTTCGACAGCAAGCGCCTGCCACTCGCGATGTCGGTCTATTCGACCGGCGTGGCGCTGGGGGCGGGGCTGGCCTTTGCTTTTGGCGCGCAGGCGGTGAGCCTGGTCGGCCATCTGCCCGACGACCTGCCGCTGGTGGGTGGCCTGCGCGACTGGCAGCTTGCCTTCGTGGTCGTCGGCCTGCCGGGACTGGCGGTTGCGCTGCTGGTGCTACTGGTGGTTCGCGATCCGCGTCCCAAGGGGCAGCAAGCCGATGGGAATGCGATCTTCGCGGGCCTCGGGCCGCTGTGGCGCGAGAACCGCCGGCTGATCCTCACCTATCTCGCCGCGATCAGCGCGCTGACCGGATCGGGTTACGCGAGCCTAACCTGGCTGCCAGCGCATTTCATCCGCAACTTCGGCTGGACGCCGCAAGAGGCGGGGCTGATGCTCGGGGTGATGCTGATGGTGGCGGGGGTGGCGGGCGCGCTGGCGGCCGGGGCGGCGGGATCCTTCCTCGCGCGGCGCGGAGTGCTGGATGCGCCGCTTCGCGTGATCCTTGCCGCGGCGCTGCTCCATGCGCCGCTGACAGCGGCCGTCACGCTGGTGGGATCGTCGACGCTTGCTGTCGTGCTTATGGCCCCCGCAACCTTCCTTTCGAGCGCCTTCGTCGCGCTCGGCCCTGCGGCGGTGCAGGCGGCAACACCGGTGGCCCTGCGCGGACGGGTGGCGGCGATCGTGCTGATGGTGACAAGCCTTGCCGGAATGGTGGCCGGCCCGGTCGGCGTGGGCGCGCTGACCTCCTTCGCATTCGGCGACGACAAGGCGGTCGGGACCGCTCTCGCGATTGTCGCGGGGGCGCTCTCGCTGGCCGGAGGTTTGTGCCTCCTCGCTGCGCTCGCACCCTATCGCGCGGCGATCGGGCGGATCAGAACCGCGACGGGTTGAGCCCGAGCTCCCCAAGCCGCGCGAGGATGCGCTCGGCCGCTTCGGGCTCAGGCACCTCGATTTCGAACTCGACCCGCGCCGATCGCGCCGCGATCTCGCCAAAGGCGCGGTCGTGCGTGACAGCATTGATGTTGCCTGACAGCGCCCCGATCTCGGCGCACACCGATGCGAGCGCACCAGCCTGATCGGACAGGTCGGCCCGCAGCCGGATCAGGCGCCCCTCGCGCGCCAGCTGGCGCTGGAGGATCGCGGTGAGGAGACGGTTGTCGATGTTTCCGCCGCACAGCACCAGCCCGACCTTGCGCCCGCGATAGCGTTCCGGCTGGGCCAGCACCGCGGCAAGCCCAGCAGCGCCGGCGCCTTCCACCAGGGTCTTCTCGATCTGGAGCAGCAGCGCGATGGCATTCTCGATCAGTGCTTCGGAGACGACCTCGATCCGGTCGACATGGGTGCCGACATAGTCGCGGGTGCGACGCCCGGGCTCGATCACCGCAATGCCTTCGGCAATCGAGACGCCCGGCCCGGCGGGCACGGGCCAGTGGCCGAAGTGGTGCGCCATGCCCGGGAAGCGCTCCGACTGCACCCCGACGATCTCGATTCCCGGCGCGAGGCCTCGTGCCGCGACGGCGATGCCCGAAATCAGCCCGCCGCCACCGATTGCGACGACCAGCACGTCAAGATCGGGCTGGTCGGTCAGCATCTCGAGGCCGACCGTGCCTTGACCGGCGATCACCACGTCGTCGTCATAGGGGTGAATGAAGGTCAGCCCGCGTTCCTCGACCAGCGCGGGGATTGCGGCGGTCGCTTCGGCAAAGTCGCGGCCGGTCAGGATCACTTCGGCGCCGAAGTCACGGGTGCGGTTGGCCTTGATCGCCGGGGTCGAGGTCGGCATCACGATGGTCGCCGGAATGCCGAGCTTGCCTGCGTGATAGGCGATCCCCTGCGCGTGATTGCCCGCCGAGACAGCGATCACGCCGCGCGCCCGCTCGTCCTCGGTCAAACCCAGCAGACGATTGAGCGCGCCGCGCTGCTTGAACGAGGCGGTGAACTGGAGGTTCTCGAACTTCAGCCAGATATCCGCGCCGGTCACCTCCGACAGGGTCGCCGAATGGAGGAAGGGCGTGCGGTCCACTTGCCCTGCGATCCGCGCGGCTGCCGCGTTGATGTCGGCTAGCGTGATCAGTGGTGTCATGCCAGCATCCGCCACGGGTTCTCGACCAGCGCCTTGAAGGCCGCCATGAAGGCCGCGCCGACTGCGCCGTCGATCACGCGATGATCGAAGCTGCCGGTCACGCTCGCGACCGTTGCAACCGTCACCGCGTCGCCAACCACCTGGGCCCGCCGTTCACCGGCCCCGATCGCGAGGATCATCGCTTCGGGCGGGTTGATCACGGCGTCGAATTGCTTGATCCCGAACATCCCGAGGTTCGACAGGCTGGCAGTGCCGCCGGTGTACTCGTTCGGCTGGAGCTTGCCCTCTTTGGCCCGCGCGGCAAGATCCTTCATCTCGGCCGCGATGGCCGAGAGCGACTTGCTCGCGGCATCGCGGATCACCGGGGTGATGAGGCCGCCGGGCACGGCCACCGCCACCGATATATCGGCGCGCCGGTATCGGCGAATGGCATCGACGGCCAAGCTGACATTGGCATCGGGCACCTGCATCAGCGTGATCGCCTGGGCCTTGAGCAGCATGTCATTGACGCTGAGCTTGCCCCCGTCCGCAGCGAGCGCCGCGTTGAGTTCCGTGCGCAGGGCCAGCAGCGGGTCGAGCAAGACGTCGACCGTCAGGTAGAAGTGCGGAACCTGCTGCTTGGATTCGGTCAGCCGCCGCGCGATGGTCTTGCGCATATTCGTGAGCCGCTCGATTTCGAACGGCGCATCGGTCGCGGACGGTGCGGGAGCCGCTGCCGCTTCAGGCGCGGCGACAGGCGGTGCGGGGGCTGCGGGCGTTGCCAGCACGGGCGGCGGCGCTGCGGGCTGAGCGGGGGCTAGCCCTGCGGCAGCGCTCACATCGGCCAGCGTCACCCTGCGCGCGGCCTGCCCTTTCGCAAGCCCCGCCAGATCGACGCCAAGAACGAGCGAGAGCTTGCGGCCCAGCGGCGTGGCATCGACGTGCGCGGCCTGCGGCGCAGGCGGCGGGGTCGCGCCGCGCTCGGGCAGCGGCTCGGACGGGAGCGGGGACATTAGGGCAGGGGAGGGTGCAGGCTCGGGCTTCGGCTCAGGTTCCAATGCCGGCGCAGGCGCGGGCGGTGCGGCTTCACCCTCCGCCGCCAGTCGCAGGATCACTGCACCCACGGCGATATCCTCGGTCCCGTCAGCGACGAGGATTTCGGCAACGATCCCCTCGTCGGCCGCCTCAAGTTCCATCGTCGCCTTGTCTGTCTCGATCTCGGCGATCACGTCCCCAGCCTTCACCGCATCGCCAAGCTTGACGTGCCATTTGGCGAGCGTGCCTGCCTCCATCGTCGGGGACAGGGCAGGCATGATGATTGCGGTCATCGCGCACCTCCGATCAGGCCCGCCGCGGCCTCGACGATAGCTTCGGCATCGAGGCGATATTCGCCATAGAGATCAGGCAGCGACCCGGTCTGCCCGAAACGGTCTGTTCCCAGCGGGTTGATCCGGTGACCGCGCACCCCGCCGAGCCATGAAAGAGAGGCGGGGGAGGCATCGCACACCGTCACCAGACCGGTCGAAACGGGCAACGCCGCCAGCAGCGTCTCGATGGGAGAGGTGGCATGGGCGCCCCGCTTCCAGATCGCCGCGCGCGCATCCGACCAGTCGCGGTGAAGCTTGCCCGGAGACGTGACTTGCAGCAGCCCGAGGCCCGGCATGTCCTCGGCCAGCATCGCGTGAGCCTCGAGCGCCTCGGGCATCATCGCGCCCATCGCCACGATAGCGACCGGCTGATCGGCGGTCGGCGCGATCCGCCAATAGGCACCGTCGATCGCGCCCTGCTTCCAGCTGTCGTCCGCACGGGCGGGCTGGTCGATATTGCGGGTCGAAAGACGCAGGTAGATGCTGCCGCCATCGGGAGCCTGAAGGTGCCGGAAAGCGTGCTCCATCAGCAGCGCGAGTTCATCGGCGGTGGCGGGCTCGTAATGGGTGAGGCCGGGCTGACCCATCGCGATCAGCGGCGGATTGATCGACTGGTGCGCACCCCCTTCGCCGCCCAGCGTCAGGCCCGAAGGCGTCGCCACCAGCAGGAACCGTGCGTCCTGATAGCAGCCGTAATTGAGCGCATCCAATCCCCGCGCGATGAAGGGATCATAGACCGTCCCGATCGGGATCAGCCGCTCGCCGAACAGCGGTCCGGCAAGCCCGGCCGCCGCCAGCATCAGGAACAGGTTGTGTTCCGCGATCCCGAGCTCGACATGCTGGCCTGCCGGATTGCCCTGCCACTTCTGCGGACTGGGCACGTTGAGTTGCCGGAACACATCGGGCAGATCCTGCCGCCGGAACAGCCCGCGGCTATTCACGAAGGCGCCGAGATTGGTCGACACGGTGACATCGGGCGAGGTCGTCAGGATCCGGTCGGCCAGCGGCGAGCGCCCCTTGGCGAGTTCGAAGAGGATCTTGCCGAAGGCGCCCTGGGTGGATTGCGACGCACCCTCGGGCACGGGAATCGCAGGCACGGGCACGCGCTCGGGCGCATGATCGGCGGTCTTCGTGGCAATCGGGCTCGTCTCGACAAAGGCGCGCAGTTCGGCAGCGGCATTGTCCCCGAGGCCCGCCCAAGGCTCCCATTCCTCGCCCGCCGCGATCCCGAGACTGTCGCGCAGTCCCTCGATCTGCCCGGGGGTCATCAGGCCGGCGTGATTGTCCTTGTGCCCCGCCAGCGGCAGGCCGTGGCCCTTGATCGTATAGGCGATGAACAGCGTGTTGCGCTCGTCCCTGGCGGCATCGAAGGCGGCGGTGAGCGTTTCGATGCAATGGCCGCCGAGCGTGGTCATCAGCTGCTGGAGCTGGGTGTCGTCATGCGCGGCGATCAACTTGAGCGTCTCGGGGTGATCGGCCAGATCGGCATTGAGCCGCTCGCGCCAGGCCGCTCCGCCCTTGTAGGTGAGGGCGGCATAATCGGCGTTGGGACAGGTCTCGATCCAGTCGGCAATCGCTTGGCCGCCAGGACGCGCGAAGGTTTCGCGCTGGAGCTTGCCGTGCTTCAGTGTGATGACGCGCCAGCCGCAGGTCTCGAAGATGTCGTCGAAGCGGCGGAACATGCGGTCGGCGGTGGTCGCGTCCAGTGACTGGCGGTTGTAGTCGACGATCCACCAGCAGTTCCGAAGATCGTGCTTGTAGCCCTCGATCAGGCACTCGTAGATATTGCCCTCGTCCAGCTCGGCATCGCCCATCAGCGCGATCATCCGCCCGGCCTGGTCGTGGCCGAGCAGGCCGTGGGCGATCATCCAGTCCTGCACGAGGCTGGCGAAGGCGGTGATCGCCACGCCGAGCCCGACCGACCCGGTCGAGAAGTCGACCGGGATCGCGTCCTTGGTGCGGCTCGGATAGGACTGCGCACCGCCGAAACCGCGGAAAGTCTTGAGCGCATCGAGGCTCTGCTGGCCGAGCAGATAGTGGATCGCGTGCAGCAGCGGGCCGGCGTGGGGCTTCACGGCCACGCGGTCATTCGGCCCCAAAGCATGGAAATAGAGCGCCGCCATGATCGCCGTCATCGATGCGCAGCTTGCCTGATGCCCGCCGACCTTGATGCCGTCAACGCTCTCGCGCAGGTGGTTGGCATTGTGGATCGTCCACGCGCTCAGCCACAGCAGGCGCTGGTCGAGCGCTTCGAGGTGGGCAAGCCGGTCGCGCGCCAGAGGCGCAGCTTCGGGCGTGGCGGTAGGCGCAGGTGTGGTGGGCATGGGCCCGGTCTCCATCTAGCTCTTTTCAGGCTGGGTGCGGCCTGCTAGCAGAATTCCAATCGGAAACGAAAGTATCTTTTTCGAAATAGACGGGAGAGGTCTGCCATGGGTCACGCGCAACAAATGGTCCTGCCTTGGCGGCAGGTCCATCTCGATTTTCATACTCCGGCCGCAGCCGGTGTCGTGGGGGCCGGGTTCGACGCTGACGCTTTTGCCGAGACGGTCTCTGCCGCCCAGGTGCAATCGGTCGTCCTATTCGGCAAATGCCATCATGGTTGGTCCTATTACGACAGCAAGGTCGGCGAGCGGCACCCGGGGCTCGGGTTCGATCTGCTTGACGCGCAGATCGCCGCACTGAAGCGCCGGGGGGTCGAAACGGTGCTCTATCTCTCGGTCGGCTGGGACGAGCGCAACGCGGCCGCCCATGTCGACTGGCGGCAGGTCGGGGCGGACGGGCAGTTCTTCTGCCTGCTCGGCAATCACCTCGATGCGGCGTGGAAATACATGTGCCTCGGGACGCCCTACCGCGATCACGTGGTCGCGCAGGTCGCCGAAATGCTGGAGCGTTATCCCGATGCCGACGGGCTGTGGCTCGACATCATCAAACAGGAGCCTTGCGCCTGCGTCCATTGCCAGCGCGCGATGACCGAGGCCGGGCTCGACTGGACCGATCCCGCCCACCGTCTGATCCATCGCGGCACGGTGCTCGAAGGCTACTTCAAGGCGATTGCCGAGGTGGTCGGCGACCGGCCGATCTCGCTGTTCCACAACACCTCGATGGTGCCGCGCGGGGACCGCAGGTTCTTCTCCTACCAGAGCCACGTCGAGATCGAGGCCCTGCCGACCGGGGGCTGGGGCTATGACCACCTGCTGATCTCGGCGCGTTATGGCGAAACCCTGGGGCTTGACCGGATCGCGGTGACCGCAAGGTTCCATCTGATCTGGGGCGAGCTGGGATCCTACAAGCACCCCGATGCGCTGCGTTACGAGACCGGCGCGATGCTGGCCAACGGCGCGAAGGTGTGCATCGGCGACCAGCTCGATTCCACCGGCGTGCTCGATCCGGCGGCATGGGATCTGATGGGCGAAATCTTTGCCGAGACCGCCGCCAAACAGCCGTGGTGCGAGGGATCGCAGGGCGTGGCCGAGATCGGACTGCTATCGAGCGTCGGGGTCTCGCAGCCCGGAGCGATCAGCCGCGAGGCGCGGCACTGTGTCGAGGATGAGGGCGCAGCGCGGATCCTGTCGGAATGCCATTTCCAGTTCGACGTGATCGACACCGAGGCCGATTTCAGCCGCTACAGGCTGCTGGTGCTGCCCGACAAGGTGCGCCTCGATCCGGCGCTGGCCGATAAGCTTCAGGCCTATGCCGACGAGGGCGGGCAAATCCTGCTGACCGGCGAGAGCGGCCTTGCCCGCGACACGGGCGCGCCGCTGCTCGACTGCGGCGCGCAGCTGCTAGGCCCGGCGAAATCCGACCCGCGCTTTGTCCTGCTGCGCGAGGATTTGCGGCCCAGCTGGACCGGCACGCAGCCTTTCGTGATCATGGCGCCCTCGCTGGCGATCAGGCCGCTCGAAGGGGCCGAGACGCTTGGCGAAAGTTATGATGCACTGTTCAACCGCCGCCCGCAGCACTTCTACGGGCACGTCCATGCCCATGCGGCGGCCTCGCCGTCAGGCCTCGCGGCGGGCGTGCGCAAGGGAGGGATTACCTGGCTCCCGTTCCCGCTGTTCACGCTCTACCGGATGATGGGCCATTCGACCCTGCGCCACTTCGTGATGGCGGCGATCCGCGATCTTCTGGGCACGCCGTTGATCACCGCCGAAGGCTTGCCGCCGACAGCGACGCTCAACCTGCGCGCACAGCCGGGCGAGGGGCGGCATGTCGTGCATCTGCTGCACGGCGAACGGCGGCTGAAGGGGAGCTATGTGCTCGGCCCGATCGAGGTGGTCGACGCGCTGCCCAATATCGGCCCGGTCGACCTGTCGCTGGCGCAACAGGTGAGCCGCGCCGAACTTGTGCCGCAAGGCATTGCCCTGGAGGTGCGGGAAGAGGGCGGGCGCTGGCACATCCACGTGCCCTCCTTTGCCGGGCACCAGATGATCGCGGTCAGCTAGGCGGACGGAGAATTTCGGCGAGGTTCTCGTCCTCCAGCCGGATTCTCCAGCCGCCGTCCACCGCCAGCAGCATGCCGGTATAGCTGATCAGCTCCTGCTGCCCGTTCGCGCGTTCCCACACGAACTGCCCGATGGCGAGGGCACCTTCGCTCCCGACCGGTTCGATCCGCAGGTCGCGCCAGGCGAAGCTGGTCGGGGGCTGCCACGCCGGGCCAAGATAGCGCTTGGTCAGATCAGCAAAGCTCAAGAGGCGCGGCACGCCCTTGCGCACCATCCATGCGCCCTCCGGGTGATAGCGCGCGAGGATGGCGGGCCGGTCGGCCGCTTCGAGATCGCGCGCATAGGCGGCGAACCAGTCGTGCAGAGCTGTCGTCATGGGTCGAGCGGCCATAGGGGGCGGGTGATGTGGCGGTAGGGCAGGCGGCGCGGGTCGTGATCGAGCACGCCCGGCGCATCGACGATCATGATCTCGTCGGCGAGGGGCTGGAAGGCGGCATAGAAATGCTGCGATGATTTGACGAGGATCACCCGCCGTGCGGCCGGATCGATGCCGAGCCGCGCGAAGGCTTCCGGAGCGAAGCACTGGGTCCGCTGCGAGCTGACCACCAGATACAAGTCCAGCGCCGGAATGTGCAGGCCCGCCGCCTTGCCCATCGGCCACTCGCTGCCCGCAAACGGCACGCTTGCCTTGTCCGATGTGGCCAGAACCGTGGCGGTCACGTCGAGCGGCTCGCCCGACAGGGCGCAGGCCTTGCCGCCGATGCGCAGGTCGATCCGTGCGCCGGGGCCAGCGGCCAGCGCGAGGTCGGTTGCGACCGGATCCCAGATGATGCCGGCGGCGAGGTTCCCCACGCCAGCGTCGCCAAGCGCCCGGAGCAGCCACGTGGAATCCGACGGTGCCCCGCCGCCCGGGTTGTCGGCGGTATCGGCCAGCAGCAGCGGCTTTGCCCCCCGATGCTCCGCCGCGCGCGCCACCGCCGTCTCCATCGCCACCAGCGGCGCATGGGTGGTGCCTGCCAGTGCACGCAGGGCCGCGCCAACCTCGGCAGCGATGCGGGCAGCGGCCGTTGCGTCATCATTGGTCGTGACGATCACCTTGGCGGTCGTGTCGGGCGTGTCGGCCCAGATGAAGCCGTGGACGATCGCAATGTCGAGCGCCTCGCCCCGCTCCTCGCGCGCCCGGCAATCGGCGATGAGTGCCTGCATCGGGCCGTGCATCGTGTGATAGACCGAGATCATGCGGCAATCATGGACCGCAAGGCGCGATATGATCTCGCCGCGCACCGTCGCCATCGCCAGCCGGACCAGCTTTTCAGCGCATTCGGCAATGTCGGTGTGGGGGTATTCCTTGTAGCAGACCAGCAGATCGGCCCCGTCCAGCATCGCCTGCGACAGGGTGCCGTGGCTGTCGAACAGCACGGCGATGGTCGCACGCGGACCCACGATCGCGCGCACGCGGGTGATCAGATCGCCGTCGCAATCGGGCAGGCCCTGCGCGCTCATGGCTCCATGTAGGCCGAGCACCACCAGATCGACCGGCCCCGCCTGCGCCAGATCGCCGAGCAGTTCGCCCGCCAGCGCCTCGTAGGTTGCCCGCGTCAGCAAGCCGCCGGGCTGCGCGCCTGCGACCATTCCCTCGACCAGAGTGATCTCGCCGGCTGATGCCATGGCGCGCAAGGGCGCCATCGGGGCGGCGATTAGGGGAACGTCGGCACCCAGCGTTCCTGCCGGATGATAGGACAGCGCAGCGAAATCGTGAAAGCCGGTCGCCAGCGGAGAGAAGGCGTTGACCTCGACGCCGAAGGCGGCCGCGAACACGCGAGGGCGAGACATCAGACACACCTCCGGAACAGCCGCCCGCGGAAGGCGAGGAAGGCCTCGCCGTCAGGAGCAAGGTGCAGCTGCTGGAGGGTGGGTATGCTGGAGCCGGGCAGCAGCGTCGCAAAGGCCCCGCCGCCGACAGGATGGAGCGCGACCTCGTAGGTCTCGGTCTGATCCCCGGCATCGGCGGCCGGGGCGAAGCGGGCAATCGCGTGACCCTCGCCGCGGCGGACCGAGATCCGGTAGCGCGGCGCGCGCCATTCTCCGAGCACCGGGGCAATGTCTTCGGGATCGGCGGGAGCGTCCGGGATGCGCGGCGGATCAGGCAGCGTACTACCCGCCAGCGCCGCGATCATCGGCGGCAGGAGCGTTTGCGCGGCGAGCCGGGCGTCGCCGCCCGCCACCATCAGCGCGACCGCGACACCCGCTCCCGGCGCGATCCTGAGAAAACTCGCCTGTCCGGGCACAGCTCCGTCATGGCCCCACACCGCGCCATCCGGGCTGAAGCGCATCAGGCCCGCCCCGAATCCGAGCGCGAAGCTGGCCGAGGGGGAGGGGCCCTCCGGCCGGGTCATCGCATCGAACAGGCCCAGCCCGTCCGGCGCGGGTTGCCACAGCGCCTCGGCCCAGCGGACCAGATCGCCGGCGCTCGCATAGGGGGTCGCCCCGGCGGGGCCGAGCGCCCGCAGGGCCGGATCGCCGGCCGGAACGCTGTCGGCCGGAGTGACCATCACATCCGGCCCGGATGCAGTCCGCCGCGCCATCGTGCTCGCAAGGCCGAGGGGCCCCGCAAGCCGCTCGGCAAATAGGGTTTCCCAGTCTTGCCCCAGCGTCACTTCGGCCAGCCTTGCGGCCAGCACGATGCCGGCGTTGCAATAGGAGGCCAGCGTTCCGGGCGGCACGGTCTGCTCGGCTCCGGCAAGGCGCAGAACATAGCGTTCGATGGCATCAGGCGCGGTGCCTTCGTCATCGAAGATGTCGCCGAAGAAGCCTCCCTGATGGATCAGCAGATGCCGCGCGGTCAGGCGCTCTGTCGCCTCGGGATCGGCGAGCCGGAAGCCGGGAAGATAGCGCCACACCGGCCGATCGAGATCAAGGCGCCCCTCGTGCGCAGCCAGATGAACCAGCGCGGCGGTGAAGGTCTTGGCGATCGACCCCATGCGGAACGGCAGGTCGGGCCGCGCAATGCCGAAACCCGCCTCGATAATGCGCCCCTCTGCCAGCACCGCCAGGCTTGCCGCTGTGACGCTCGCAGCCTCGCATGCCGAGGCGAGGGTCTTGTCCAGTCCGTCCAGCGTCACTTGCCGCGCTGCATCTGGCCGACAGGCAGGTTGAGGGCATCGAAGGGATCGATGGTGATCCCCTTGATATTGGGCCGCGCGGCGATCGTCATCACGGTTTGCGAAAGGTAGACATAGGGCACGTCGGCATGCGTCAGCCGCGCGGCCTGCTCGATCAGCTGGCGGCGGCGAGCGGGGTTCATTTCGCGCTCCGACTGGCGGATCAGCGCGGTCACCTTAGGGTTGCTGTAGCGCGCGGGGTTGGAAATCCCTGCGCGGGTCGGCTCGAACCAGGCGTTCATGATTGCCGAGGGATCGTTGAAATCAATCACCGCACCTTGCAGCACCATGTCGTAACTGCCGCGCGACATGCGGTCGAGATAGGCAGGCACCGACAATCGCTCGATCCGCACATCCAATCCGAGCGGCTTGAGTGTCGCCTGAATATATTGCGCGATGGTATCGGTCTCGGGAGAGACGCCGGGGTAGATGAAACGCAAGGGCCGCCCGGTCTTGTGCGACTGCGCGGCCAGACGTCGTGCCATGGCAAGGTTGTAGGCAAAGCGGCGGCCCGTGGCATGGCCCGGCATCGACGGCGGCACCGGCCCGGCAAAACCGAGCGCCGTTCCTCCGCGGATGTAGCGGATAATCCCTTCGACATCGATTGCGTGGCCGATCGCGCGCCGCAGCCGCACGTCCTGCATCGCCTTGCTCTGAAGGTTGAAGGCAAGGTTGTTGAAGGCAAGGATCGGGGCGCGGTGCAGCACCCCACGGCGCGAGCGTTGCAGTCGTTTCTGCTCCTGGCTGGGCAGCAGGAAGGCAATGTCGATCTCGCCTTTCTCCAGCGCCAACCTGCGGACGGTCGGATCGACGATTTCGCGATAAATGAGCCTGTCGAAGCCTCCGGCGCTGGGCCGCGGATCACCCTTCAGCGGTTGCCAGTAGGGCTGCTGCGTCAGGATGTGGATGCCGCGCTGACTGCCCGGCTGGAGCTGGAAGCGCCCCGATCCCGCGGTGCGGGTCGCCAGCCACTGGCTCCCCCAGCGGTCGCCCCGGATGCGGTTGGCGATCGAGGGGTCGATGATTGAGGTCATCCGGTCGCTGAGCAGCGCCAGCAGCGCGGGCGAGGGGTGGGTCAGCCTCAGCCGGACGGCATTCGTACCAGCAGGCTGAGCCGAGGCGATCAGATCGTTGAGCATGCTCGCATTGCCACGCCCGATCGCCCGCAAGCGGTCGAGCGTGAAGATCACCGCCTTCGCATCAACCGCCCGCCCGCTGGCAAAGCGGCGGCCGGGCTGGAGCTGGAATGTCCACACCAGCCCGTCGCGCGAGGTTGTCCAGCGGGCAGCCAAGCCGTTCCGGTATCCACCCCCCGGCGCGCTGCGCACCAGGGTTTCGTAAGCGGCGCGCACGGCAAGTGTCTGGTCAGCGGCAGGGGCGATGGCGAAGTCGAAGGGGCCGGCACGCGTGCTGAGCCCGACCCTCAGGGTATCCGCAGCGGCAACGCCGGGCACGAACGCAACCAGAGCTGCAAACAGCAGGGCAAGGAAGCCGGAACGAGCCATGTCGCTTGCGTAGCGAAGCACAATCGTTATGGAAATAGCGTTTCGTATCGGAATTATTCCGAAGGGGAGGAATCGTTGCACGCAGACCGGATCATCATGAATGCTGTTCTGGTCGATGGCACGGGTCAGGCGCCTTTCCACGGGTCGCTCGCGGTTACCGGCGACAGGATTTCCGCGGTCGGCAGGCTCGACGGGTGGACGGCCGACCGGGTCGATGATGCCGCGGGCAAGGCGCTCGCCCCCGGCTTCATCGATGCCCATACCCATGACGATGCAGCGCTGCTCGAAGGGCTGCTGGAACCCAAGATCAGCCAGGGCGTGACCACGGTTGTGACCGGCAATTGCGGGGTCAGTCTCGCGCCCTTGGCGCTGGCCCCCGGCGATATTCTGCCGGCGCCGCTCGATTCCGTTGCCGACCGCAGCTGGTTCCGTTTCGATCGCTTCGCCGATTGGCTCGCAGCGCTGTGCGATACCGGGACCAGCACCAATGTCGTCCCGCTGGTCGGGCATGGCACCTTGCGGGTCAAGGTGATGGATGACCTCTCGCGCCCCGCCAGCGACGCCGAAATCGCCGCGATGGAAGCTGAGGTCGACAATGCCATGGCGGCAGGCGCCTTCGGCGTGTCGAGCGGGCTGTTCTATCCTCTGGCTGCTGCTGCCCCCGCCGCGGAAGTCGTCCATCTTGCGCGCCGCGCGGCGGCGGCAGGCGGGCTTTACACCGCCCATCTGCGCGACGAAGCCGATGAGGTCATTGTCGCGCTCGAAGAAGCGATCGCGATCGCGGCCGAGGCGGGTCTGCCGCTGGTGGTGTCGCATCACAAGGTGTCGGGCCAGCGCAACCATGGCCGCAGCATCGAGACCCTTGCCCGCATCGCTGCGGCGGCGCGGCAGCAGCCGGTGTTCCTCGATGCCTACCCCTACACCGCCGGATCGACGACGCTCAACGAACGCTCGTGGGCCGCAGCCAGCCGGACCCTGATCACGTGGTGCGCCAGCCGCCCCGATCTTGCGGGCCGCGATCTCGCCGAGGTCGCGCGCGACATGGAGCTGAGCGAAGTCGAGGCGATCCGCGCGCTCCAGCCGGCAGGCGCGGTTTATTTCATGATGGACGAAGGCGATGTCGAACGCATCCTTTGCTGCCCCGACACCATGATCGGGTCCGACGGCATTCCCGCCGATCGCCATCCCCATCCGCGGCTGTGGGGCAGCTTCGCGCGGGTACTGGGGCACTATGCGCGCGATTGCGGCCTGTTTTCGCTCGAAGAGGCGGTGCACCGGATGACGGGCCTCACCGCGGCCCGCTTCGGGATCGAAGGCCGGGGCGTGCTGGCCGAGGGGGCCTATGCCGACCTCGTGCTGTTCGACCCCGACGCCGTCTCCGATCGCGCGACCTTCGCCGATCCCTGCCAGCCCAGCGCAGGGATCGACTGGGTGATGGTGAACGGGGAGAAAGTCTGGAGCGAGGGCCGACCCACTGGCGCGCGCCCGGGCCGGATCGCGGTGCGGGCATGATGATGGACCATCTCCACAAGTCCCTGCCGCCTTGGCTTGAGGCCTCCGGCGCGGTTGGCGCGCGGGTGCTCGACGGCGATCTGCTGTTTCCCGTGGCGGTGCTGCGCGAGGCGGCGGTCTCCTCCAATCGCGCTTGGATGAAGGCCTTCCTCGCGCATACCGGCGTCTCGATCGCCCCGCACGGCAAGACCAGCATGAGCCCCGAGCTGTTCGCGATGCAGATGACAGACGGCGCCTGGGGCATGACCGCGGCCACCGCTCACCACGTGCGCCTCTACCACCGGCTCGGGATCCGGCGAGTGATCCATGCCAACCAGCTGGTGGGTGCGGCAGACATCCGGCTGATGCTCGACCTGCTGGCAGACGACCCGGAGTTCGAGCTTTTCAGCCTTGTCGACAGCATCGCGGGGGCCGCACGGCTGGCCGAGGCGCACCGGGCGTCAGGTCTTGTCCGGCCGCTCAATCTGTTGCTCGAGGTCGGCGCGCCCGGCGGGCGCACAGGGGTGAGGAGCCGCGCGGAAGGCATGGCCGTCGCCCGCGCCGTGGCGGCTGCACCCGGGCTGGCGCTGTGCGGGGTCGAGGTGTTCGAGGGCGTGTTCCAGGGCCAGCCGGGCGGCGCGCAAAAGGTCGAGACGATGCTCGACGATGTCACCGCGCTCGCCGCGATGGCCGATGCCGAAGGGCTGCTGGCGGGCGAGGAGATCATCCTCACCGGGGGCGGATCGGCGTTCTTCGACCGCTGCGCCCGGCGTCTGGCCTTGCCCGGCCTGTCGCGTCCGGTCCGCACCGTGATCCGGTCGGGCTGCTACATCAGCCATGACGACGGGCTCTACCGCCAGCTCTTCGCCGATCTGCTGGCGCGCGATCCGGCCTGCGCGGCGTGGGGCGAGGGGCTGCAACCGGCGCTCGAAATCTGGGCGCCGGTGCAGTCTGTGCCCGAACCGGGGCGGATCATCGCCGCCTTCGGCAAGCGTGACGCGGGCCATGATGCGGGTCTGCCGGTGGCGCGGTTCCACTACCGGGCGGGCGTGCATCCGGCTCCCGTGCCGATCGAAGGCGCGCTGGTGACAGCCGGCCTGTTCGATCAGCACGCGATCCTCGAAGGCGCGCTGGAGGTTGAAGTGGGCGACATCCTCGGCTTCGGCGTGTCGCACCCCTGCACCACCTTTGATCGCTGGCGTGCGATTGTCCTCGTCGATGAAGCGCGGCAGGTCACCGGCCATGTCACCACGCTTTTCTAGCCTGACGCGGATCCTGCGCCGGGCAGGCTCGACCGTGCTCGTCCTGCTGGGCGTGTCGATCGTCACCTTCGTCATCGCCCAGATGGTGCCCAATGACACCGCGCGCCTGATCGCGGGCGATCTCGCGTCCGATGCCCGGGTTGCAGAGGTTCGCGCAGAGCTCGGTCTCGATCGCCCGCTGCCGGTGCAGTACCTGTCTTACATGGCCCGGCTCGCGAACGGCGACCTGGGGCTTTCGATCCGCTCGGGCCGACCGGTGGCCGAGGAACTGGCCGAGGCACTGCCGGCGACCGTGGAGCTGGCGGCAGTCGCCTTCGCGATGATCCTCGTGGCGGGCCTGGTGCTGGGGTCGCTTTCCGCGCTCACGGCAGGACGCTGGCTGGATTACCTCATCCGCCTCTTGTCGACCCTCGCGATCTCGGCACCGACCTTCTGGATCGGGCTCGTGCTGCTGGCGGTCTTCTTTGGCAGCCTCGATTGGCTGCCATCTGGCGGCAGGCTTGGGCCGGAACTGATGCCGCCGCCTGCGGTCACCGGTCTCTACCTCGTCGACGGCGCGCTAGCGGGTGAGTGGCAGGTGGTGGGCGACGCTTTGGCGCATCTGTTGCTGCCGGCCATCACGCTTGCGCTTGCGGCCAGCGGGGCAGCCGCGCGCCTTGTGCGGGCATCGTTGCTCGAGGTCTTGCAGGAAGACTATGTCCGCCGCGCGCGGGCCTCGGGCCTGTCGGAATGGACGATCCTGACCCGCTATGCCCTGCCCAACGCGCTGGTGCCGTTTCTGACGACCTCCGCGATCCTGCTCGCCGATCTTCTGGGAGGCGCGGTGGTGACCGAGGCGATCTTCAGCTGGCCGGGGCTGGGGAGCTATACGCTCGAGGCGGTGGCCGGGCTCGACTTCCCCGCGATCATGGGTTTCACGCTGCTGGCCGCCGTGTTCTATTCGGCCGCGAACCTTGCGGTCGACCTGCTTTACGGCGTGCTCGATCCGAGGCTGCGACCGGCATGATCGCACTGTGGCGAAAGGCATCGCGCGATGTCGCGGGTGTCATCGGTTTGGCGCTGGTGGGGCTGCTGGTCGTCTTCGCGCTTCTTGGCCCGCTCGCGGCGAGCCATGCGCCCGACGCGATCGATCTGGCGCGCAGGCTCCAGCCGCCCTCCGCCGGGCACTGGATGGGCACGGACGAGCTTGGGCGCGACCTGTTTTCCCGACTGGCCTACGGCGCCTGGCCCTCGCTGATGGCGGCGCTGCTGGTGGTGGGCACGACAGTGACGCTCGGCACGCTGGCGGGGACGCTTTCTGCCTTGGCGGGCGGCTGGATCGATGCGGCGCTGATGCGGCTGATCGACGTGCTGCTGGCTGTGCCCGCACTGGTGCTTGCCATGGCGCTGGCGGCGGCGCTCGGGCCCAGCCTGGTCAATGCCCTGATCGCGCTGGTGATCGTGCGCTTGCCGGTGTTCGTGCGGCTCGCCCGCGCCCAGGCGCTGCTGCTGCGCGACCGCGGCTTTACAGAAGCCGCGCGGCTTGCCGGGGCAGGGCGCTGGCATATCATGCGCCATCACCTGCTCCCCAATCTGGCCGGGATCATGGTGGTGCAGGGATTGATGGATGTCGCCGCCGTGATCCTTGGCGCTGCGGCCCTCGGCTTCATCGGCCTCGGCGCCCAGCCGCCAAGCCCCGAATGGGGCGGGCTTGTCGCCTCGGGGCGGCATTTCATGGCGGACGCATGGTGGCTCGGCCTGTTTCCCGGCCTTGCGCTGGTGCTGGCTGCGGCGGGCTTCAACCTGCTGGGCGATGCGGTGCGCGATATCCTCGATCCGCGGCAGGAGCGTACGCCGTGACCCCCTTGGCGATCACCGGCCTGTCGATCCTGCGACGCTCCGACCGCCGCGTGCTGATCGAGAGCCTCGACTGCACCGTCAATCCTGGCGAGATCGTGGGACTGGTCGGACAGTCAGGCAGCGGCAAATCGCTGACTGCGCTGGCGGCGACCGGGTTGCTTCCCGATGGGCTCGAGCAGGTCGCGGGCACGATCGAAGTGATGGGCACCGCGATTGCCGGGCTGGGGGTGAAGGCTCTGCGCGATTTGCGTCGTCACAACATATCGCTGATCTTTCAGGACCCGATGACCGCGCTCAGCCCGACCCGCAGCATCGGGGCGCAGATGCGCGATGTGCTGGCGGTTGCCGGCGTGCCGCGCTCCGAGCGCTTGGCACGCGCGGCCGCCCTGCTTGGCGACATGGATCTGCCCGATCCGCCCGCGCTGATGCGCCGTTTCCCCCACCAGCTGTCGGGCGGGCAGCGCCAGCGCGTGCTGATCGCGATGGCATTTGCCGGATCGCCTGCCGTCGTGCTCGCGGACGAGGTGACGACGGCGCTCGATGTCTCGGTCAGGGCGCAGGTGCTGAGCCTGCTGGTGGACCGTGCGCGCCGGACCGGATCGGGGCTGCTGTTGATCACCCACGATCTGGGCGCAGCGCGCAGTTGCTGCGACCGGGTGCTGGTCATGTCCGCGGGCCGGGTCGTGGAGAGCGGGCCGACCGACGCGGTCTTCGCACGGCCAGCTTCGGCGGAAGCGCGCCAGCTTCTCGCCTCGCTACCCGAGCGCGCCTTGCCGCGTCAGCTGCTGCCGGTCGCGGGGGACGAACCATGAGCGCGCTGGTTGCCGCCCATGACCTGCGCTGGCGACCGCGCGGCGCAGCGCGTCCCGTGCTCGACGGCGTATCGCTTGCCATCGCGCCGGGCGAGTTCGTCGGCATTCTCGGCGGATCGGGCTGCGGCAAGACGTCCGCCTCGCGCGTGATCGCGGGGTTGCAGCGTGCGGACAGCGGTCAGATCCTGTGGCGCGGTGCAAACGCCGCGCCCCCAAGGGGCGCAATTGCCTTTGTATTTCAGGACCCCTTCGCCTCGCTCAATCCGCGCAAGCCCCTGTGGTGGACTCTCACCGAGACCGCCGCGCTTGCCGCGCCGCTGTCCGCGACCGAACGGCGCGCGCTGGCGGAGCGGCTCCTGGGGCAGGTCGGCCTTTCCCCCGATTTCGCCGCCCGCTTCCCGCACCAATTGTCTGGCGGCCAGCGCCAGCGCATCGCCATCGGCCGCGCTCTGGCGACCGAGCCTGATCTGCTGATCCTCGACGAGCCGACCTCGGCGCTCGATCTCGCGGTGCAGGCGCGCATCCTCAACCTGCTGCTCGAACTTCAGGCGAGCCGGCCAATCGCGATGCTGATGGTGTCGCACGATATCGCCGTCATCCGGCACATGGCGCACCGGGTGCTGGTGATGGATGCGGGCCGGATCGTCGAGGAAGGGCCGCCTGCCGATGTGCTTGCCGCCCCGCAGTCGGGCGCAGCGCGGCGGCTGGTCGCCAATTCTCTCTTCGTCGACAACTGAGACCCTGCCATGCACATCTTTACCGCCGCGATCGCGACCGAGACCAACTCCTTTTCGCCGATCCCCACCAACGAGGCAAACTTCGCTGACGATTTCTACCCGGCCGGCACTCTGCCCGAACGGCCGATGATGTTTGCGGCGCCGATGCAGGTGGTGCGCCGCCATGCGGCCGAGAGGGGCTGGACCGTTATCGAAGGCCTGGCCACCAGCGCGCAGCCGTCCGGCCTGATCCGGCGTGCGACGTGGGAGAGCTACCGCGACCGGATCCTGGCCGATCTTGAAGCGGCGGGGCCGGTCGACATGGTGCTTCTGGGCCTCCACGGCGCGATGATGGCCGATGGCTACCCCGATTGCGAAGGCGATCTGCTGGGCCGCTTGCGCGCGATCGTTGGCGCAAAGACGGTGATCGGCGGGCTGCTCGACCCGCATTGCCACCTGACCCCCGCGATGATCGCGGCGGCCGATGTGCTGATCGCCTACAAGCACTACCCGCATCTCGACGCCTTCGATCGCGCCGAAGAGCTGTGGACCCTATGCGAGGGCGCTGCGACAGGGCGGCATCGACCTGTGATGGCCGTGGCGGATTGCCGGATGATCAGTCTCTATTACACCCCTGTGGAGCCAGTCAGCGGTTTCGTGGCGGCCATGTCAGCGGCCGAGCAGGAGCCGGGGGTGCTCTCGGTCTCGCTCATTCATGGTTTCCCATGGGGCGATCTGCCCGAGATGGGGACGAAGATGCTGGTGATCGCCGATGGCGAGGCCGCATTGGCCCAATCGCTGGCGGATCGCCTTGCGGCGGATGTTCAGGCGATGAAGGGACGGACGATGACGCCGCTCATCCCGATCGACGAGGCCGTCGCGCTGGCTGGTGCGCATCAAGTCGCGCCGCTGGTGCTCGCGGACTTTGCGGACAATTGCGGAGCGGGCGCGCCCAGCGATGCGACATGGCTGCTGGGCGCGCTGATCCGCGCCGATGTGCCCGATGTCGGGATTGCCTTCCTCCACGATCCCCAGGCGATCGACCTGTGCAAGGCAGCCGGCGTGGGGGCGCGGATGCCGCTCCGTCTTGGCGGCAAGACCAGTCGCTTCTCCGGCCCGCCGCTCGATCTCGACATCGAGGTGATGCACATCGCAGAGAATGCCCGCCACGATTTCGGCATCGGACATTTTGACGCAGGCACCGTGGTGGTGGTGCGGACCGGGCGCAATGTCGACATCGTCATGTCATCGAACCGCATCCAGTGCATCACGCCCGGCGCGTTCTCCGACTTCGGCATCGACCCGCGCGCCAAGCGCGTTCTGGTGCCCAAGTCGATGCAGCACTTCTACATCATGTTCTCGCAGCTTGGCGGGCCGGTGCGCTATGTGGAGTCGCCCGGCGTGGCGAGTATGGATCTGGTGAACCTCCCCTATACCCGCGTCGACCGGACGATCTGGCCCTTCACTGCTGCGGCCAGCCTTTGAGATAGGCCTCGCGCAGCACATCGAAGGCCTGCTTGCGGCGTCCGGTCTCGTCGATCACGCCCTTGCGGTTGTAGCCATCCTGAATGCCGGGATAGGGCCGCAGGGGCGAGCGGAAATCCTGCAGCACCCAGGGCGAGACGCCGTCGATGCCCTCGTGACCGGCGAGCATTTCCAGCTGCCTGCGATAGACCTCGGCCTGATATTCCTCGGTGAACATCCGGCCTGCGCCGCCGTCCAGACCCGCCCTGGCGTCGGCACCGAACTCGCTGACGACGAAGGGCTTGCCGGCGGGCGGCACGAAGCGGACTTCGGGCATCAGCGCAAGGATCGCCTCGGCGAGGCGCTGCTCGTCCGCGGGCACCATGCGGGCGAGGAAGCTGGCGTAGTACCACCCGAAATACTCGTTGAGCGCGGCGACATCGAGCACCTCGGCCAGCGGATCGTCGATCCTGAACACGGGTGCTTTCGCCGCTGCGGCGAGGGCATCGGGGGTGACCGGCGCGCCGCTTGCCTTCTCGAACCACGCAGCGAGCTTCTGGCGCTGGTCGGTGGGCAGGGCAGGGTCCTGAAGCAGCCGGGCGACCAGCGTGCGCGCCAGCATCGGGGCTGACTTGGCGCTGTCGACCAGCAGCGCGGCGGTGATCAGGCGCGACGGATCGCGCCCGCGCACTTCGCCCGCAATTTCGCGCAAGAAGGCAAGGCGGGCGGGGGTGTTGGGGGTTTCGTTGGCGATCGACCACAGGATGATCGAGGCACGGTTGCGATCACGCTCGACCAACGCGCGGGCCTGCCGGCGGACATTTTCGAGCACCTGAGGGTTGTCGAAGGCCACCGCCCAGTAGACCGGCAATTCGCTCCAGACGAGCAGGCCCTGTCGGTCCGCCTCGCGGGCAACGGCTTCGTCGTGCGGGTAGTGCGCGAGGCGCACGAAATTGGCCCCCAGCGCCTTGACCTCGCCGATCAGCTGGCGCGCGTCGTCCTCGCCCACCGCACGGCCCGGGTGGCGGGTGGTGACAGCGTGGGTGCTGATACCGCGCAGCACGATCCGCTCGCCATTGAGGACAATGTCGCCGCCGCGCGCCTCGATGGTGCGCAGGCCGATCATGTCCTCGGCCGCTTCGCCTCCTGCGATCGCGATCCGCAGGCGGTGGAGCGCCGGCTGCTGCGGTGACCACAATCCGGCGCGGGTGCGCCATACCAGTCGCGCCTTGCCGTCGGCGCCGATCGTCGCCGTCGCCGTCTCCCCCCGATCCGGCAGGCTGACGGTGACCGTCCGACCCGCCGCCTCGGGCGCGGCTTCGATCTCGGCCACCACCTCGCGCCGCTTCAGATCGGCGAGGCGCACCGACCAGGTCACCAGCCGCGGTTCGGGCAATTCCAGCAGTCGGACAGCACCGGTGATCCCGCCGTAATTGTGCCAGTCCGAAAAGCGGGTCGGCACCGTGAGCGCGTCGAGCCGGTTGTCGACCTTGAGCACCAGCGCGTTGCTGCCCGGTTTCAGATGCTGCGTCAGATCGACCGCGAAGGGTGTGAAGCCGCCTTCATGCCGGGCGACGAGGGTGCCGTTGATGTAGACATCGGTGCGGTAATTGGCCGCGCCTACGTGGAGGATCCGCCGCAGCCCGTCGCTCGTCGTCGGCAGATCGAACCGCTTCAGATACCACACCGCGCCCTCGTAGAGATCGAGCCTCGGGTTCTGCCGCACCCAATCGGCTGGAACTTGCAGGGTCTGTGCGGGATCAAACACAAATTCGGCGAAGGCGAGGCCGCCGGGTGCGGGGCGCGCGCGGAAAACCTCGACACCGCCGAGGCCCGTGAACGACGGACGGTCGCCTGCCGACAGCGGATCGACAATAACCTCCCAAGGTCCCGACAGGTCGATATGTCTGCGCCCGGCAGGGTTCTGGTAGAGCGGTTCCGGTTCGCTCGCCTGCCATTGCGGCACTGCCGATTGTCCGGGGGATTGCGCCGCGGCGGGGGCGGCCGACAGGGCGAGGGCCAGAACGGCCAGGGCGCGAAAGATCATGATGCTCAACCGTGCAAGGGGAAGGGGAGGTGCCAGAAGGTGAGAAGACCGCCCAGCAGCAGCGCGGCGCCTCCGGTCAGCGCGACGTGCACGCGGGCCAGCATGCGACCCGGCTTGCGGATGGCCAGCACAAAGAGGGCAAGGCCGAGCACCAGCAGCGCCGCGGTGATCACGCCGCCGATGGTGAAGGCGGTGGTGTCGCCCTGCTGCATGGCGGCGGCGATGGCGTCGGGGCCGCCAAGGGCGAAGACCGTCGCCGGAAGCCCGCCGGCAACCAGCGCGGTCAGCGGCGCCAGCCAGCGCGCTGCCCCGCGCGCCCAGATCGCGGCGAGCAACCCGGATAGCGCGACCAGCAGGGAGGCTGCGGCGATCTTCATCTGGACCGCCGGGTCCGACAATCCCGAGACCTTGCGGGCAACCGCGACACGTTCGGCCAGGGTATCGCCGCGGAAAAGCCAGCGTGTCGGCGCGCGGCCGGGCGCGGCCTGTTCCTCGTAGAGACCGGGCGCGATGCGGGTGACCGGCTTGCCGTTGATCGCGATACCGTCCGCCGTGCGCGTCACTTCGGTGACGGCGCCGAGGAAGAACAGCACTTCGGCGGTGCTGTGCGGGCGGCGTTCGGTCCAATAGCGCCCCTCGATCCCGGGGTCGCTGCCGCCGATGCCGGAGGCGCGCTGCGGCGGGCCGGCAAATGCGGCGAGAAAGCTGTCGCGGATTTCGCCATAGCCGAGGGGCGGGGCAGATGCCGTCCAGGCGACGAACAGCCCGAGCCGCTGCTCCGGCACGATCACCAGCGTCGATGCGACGCCCGACAGGCCCCCTGCATGTTCCCACGTGGGCTGGCTGCCCCATTGGCTGAGGAACCAGAAGGCGCCGATGCTGTCGAGACCCGGCCCGTTCCCGGCGAGCGGGGCGGTCGCCAAGCGCCGCAGCTCGGGCGGGAGCGGGGTGCCGCCCTCTCCCAGCATTGCGAGCATGTAGCGCGCCATGTCGGGCGCGGTCGTCTCGATCGATCCGGTCGGCGCGAAGAAAGGCGCGTTGAAGTTGCGCGGGATCTCGCTCCCGCCCGGGGCGAAGGGCACGACCAGCCCGGGTGTCGGCTTGCCGCTGAGGTTGAGGCGGGTCGCGCCCATCCCCAGCGGACGCAGCAGGCGTTCGGAGAGCAGGTCGTCATAGCGCCTGCCCGTGGCATCCTCGATCGCCATTGCCACCAATGGCGCGCTGATATTGGCATAAACCGACGCGGTCCCGGCGGGGCGCACCTGTGCGGGCAGGATCGCGCGGATATCCGCGCCGGTGGCGGGCACGGACATGCGGCCAAGATCGAAATAGCCGAAGCCGCGCTCCTCGAAACCGGCGGAATGGGTCAGCAGGTGACGCAGCAGGATCGGCTTGCCCCCCATCGCGGGCAGCTTCACCCGCTTGAGCACGGCATTGGCCGGGGTGTCGAGCGACGGCATCGCGCCGGTGCGCACCAGATCGAGCAGCAGCAGTCCGGCGAAGGTCTTGGAAACCGAAGCGATCTGGAAATGATCGCGCGCCGGATCGATCCCGCGGGCCGCGCCGGGCGCGGGCTTGCCGTAACCGCGGATCGCGACCACCTGTCCATCCTTGACGATCGCGACCGTCGCGGCAGAGGCGCCGCCCGCCTCGACACCCTTGCCGACAAGGGCGTCTGCCCAATCTTCATAGGAATTCGCCGCGGCAGGTGCCGATGCCAGCAGCGCGGCGAGGGCGAGCAGCAACCTAACCACGGGCGGGCACCGGCAGATAGGCATCGAGCAAGGTATCGGCCGGGTCGATCGTAGTCCCGGTCTCCGCCGAGCGGTAGAGCGCCATGATCAGGCGCACCACATCGAGCCCGTCATGGAAATTCTCCGAAGGCATGATCCCGTGCCGGAAGGTGTGCACCATGTGGCGGTTCTCCAATGTGTAGCCGTAGATCCCGGCCTCGTCCGGCACGATCGGCATCTCGCCCTGTTCGGCGTTCTGCTTCTCGACCAGATCCTCACCCTGCGCCCCGGCGATATTGCGCGACAGGAAGAGCTTGAGCCCGGTTTCGAGCGATGACCAGCGCATCGCATATTCGGGCCCCATCAGCTCGATATCGAGCCTGAGACCAGCGCCGACATAGGCCCAGCTGGTGGTCGCCTCGACGATCAGTTCATGCCCCGCCTCGTCTTCGAGCCGCAGCAGCCCGCGGGCGAAATCCTCGGCAATCGGGCGGGAGGGATCGAAGCCTGCCATCTGCCGCGCCAGTCCTTCCGCCGCGCCGGGCCTGCCGAACTTGAGGTGTCCGATGCTCCCGCTGACCGACGTCACCCGCAGGCTGTCGCGGGGCGCGCCCGGAGCGGTGAGGAGATGGCGGCCGACCTCGACCGAGTGGCACATCATGTCCGACATCACGCCCCCGCCCTGGCGCTTGCCGTCCCAGAACCACGGCTCGTGCGGGCCGGAATGCTCCTCGGCCGCGCGGGCGAGGTAGGGGCGGCCCGAACCGGGAACGGCGCGGCCCCAGATGATCGCCTTGCCCCGCTCGACAGCCGTGGAGAACAGCTGGTTTTCGAGATAGCCGTGGAGCAGCCCTGCGCTCTCGGTCAGGCGCAGCACCTCGCGTGCCTCGGCGAGCGTGCGGGCAAGCGGCTTTTCGCAGGCCACGGCGGCGAGGCGGCTGCGGGGATGCAGCGCTGCGTGGGCGAGGGCGGTGAATGTGGCGATGCGCGTGTCGTTGGGATTGAGCACCCAGACCGCATCGACCTCGCCCTCGATCACCATGCTTTCGATATCGGGATAGGCGCGGCACGGCCCGAGGCCCATCGCATTGGCGCGCTCGGCAAAGGCTTCCCGCCGGGCGGGCGTCGGGCTGGTGACGCCGACGATCACCGCATCGCGCACCCCTTCAAAGGAGGTCAGGTGGAAATGGGCGATAAAGCCCGATCCGATGAAGCCGATCCGCAATGGGCGGCCAGCGGCGGCGGGGGTGGTCATGCAGGTTTCTCCGGAAGAAGCGCGAACTGCCGTTCGAGGTGCGCGGTTACATCGGCGGGCAGCGGATCGAAGCGTTCGCGCGGTTCGTTGCCGACAAAGCCGATGGCCGTGATGCCGGCGGGTGTGGTGTAGTAGGCGGCCAGCGCCAGCACGCGCAGGCGGTCCTCGGCAGCAGCATCCGCCTTGCCATCCGCCAGCGGCAGGATCAGGGCGCGGTCCGCTTGCTGGTCGGGGTAGGGGGCCGAAAGCCATTCGTCGAAGAATTCGTCGAGGCCAGCCTCGCCCGCGGAGGGCAGCGACCCGCTGCGTGGCAGCAGGGTGTCGAGCCGCTGCGCCAGCCATGCCTTCTGCCGGTCGGTCAGCAAACGAGGCCAGGGGCCTGGCGCGGGCTCGAGCAAGGCAGGATCCTTGCCGTAACCCGCAGCCGCCTTGGCTGGCGGAGACGAAAGGCCGGCCCCCAGATAGGCGCGCAGGCCCGCCCCGCCGCCGATCGCGCCAGCCACCACCGCGGTCCAGCCCAGCACGCTGCGACGATCGAGGTTCATGCCTCACCCCGCTTCAGGCTCTCGGCCAGATGAGCCGCACCGCGCCAGGCGAGCGCCATGATCGTCAGCGTCGGGTTCTTGCACGGCATTGAGGGGAACAGCCCGGCATCGGCGACATAGAGGTTGGGGGTGGTGTGCAACCGCCCCCAGCGGTCGACCGGGCCGTCACCCGCTCGCTCGGCCATGCGCAAGGTGCCGGCTTCGTGGATCACATGGCCGCCCGGACGCATCACCTCGGCAATCGGGCGGTCGAGATCGGTAAGGATGTTCGCGCCCATGTCCTTGAACACATCCGCGAGCGTCCCGCGCATGAAGGCCATCTGCGCCAGCTCCTCCGCGCCCCACTGCCAGTGGAAGCGCAGCACCGGCAGGCCGAAGCGGTCCTTGACCTCGGGATCGAGCTCGCAGCGGCTGTTGGCGTTGGGGATCATCTCGCCGCGGCCCGATAGATAGACGATCGAACCATAGAGCCGCCGCATCTCGGCGTGGAGCGCATCGCCCGTGCCCGGCTTGGCGAGCGCGGCGATGGCGGTCATGTCGTCGAATTCGGGCAGGCGGCGGCCGCCCCAGAATTCGATATGGCACCCCCGCGCGAAGCCCAGCGCGCCGGCGCGCTGCTCGTCGGTCAGCCACCATGGCGAATAGACGTGGAACAGGGTCACGCCCTCGTCATGGAAGGCGGGCAGGTTTTCGAGCTGCGGTACCTGCGCTGCCACCGAGACGCTCGGCGTATCCATCAGGTTGCGCCCGACCTGTCCCTGCTCGTTGCCGAGCCCATCGGGAAAGGCGGAAGAGCGCGACTGGAGCAGGATTCGCGCGCTTTCGCAGGAGCTGGCGGCGATGATGACTGCGCGCGCCTTTATCTCGTGAACGGAACCGTCGGCCCGGTCGATGAAGTGCACGCCGGTCGCCTTGCCGCTGCTGTCGACCGGAACCTCGAAGACATGCGCGCCGGTGCGAATGGCGAGGTGCCCGGTGTCACGCGCGGGCGGGATGAGAACGGTGGTCGACTGGAAGTTGGCGCCGATCGCGCAGCCGCGCATACAGTCGGTGGCATAGAGGCATTGCGGGCGGTCGCCGTGCGGCTGCGTCAGGATCGCCATGTGCGCAGGCACCACCGGGATGCCGTGGCGGCGGCCCATCACCATGCCCATCCATTGCTCGAAGGCGCGCGGACGGGGCGGCGGGAGGAGGATGCCGTCCGGGCTGTCGGGCGAATTGGCAATGCCCTCGGCCGCGCCGAACACGCCGATCAGCCGCTCGACCTTGTCGTACCAGGGGGCAAGCTCGTCATAGCCGAAGGGCCAGTCGGCGCCGAGCCCGTCGAGGCTCTTTCCGCGGAAATCGTCCGGGCCGAAACGCAGGCTCATGCGGCCCCAGTGATTGGTTCGCCCGCCCAGCATCCGCGCGCGCCACCAGCGGAAGGCGCTGCCATCGGCGACGGTATAGGGCTCGCCCGGCACCTCCCAGCCGCCGCCAGCGGTGGCATCGTAATAGCCGAATTCCTTGTCAGGCGTCGCAGCGCCATGGAGCGGCGCTTCGCCCGGCATCTGGAACATCGGGGTCTCGGTCATCGGGTCGTAGTCACGCCCGCTCTCCAGCATGAGGACATCGAGACCCTCCTGCGCCAGCGCATAGGCGGCCATGCCGCCGCCCGCGCCCGAGCCGACGACGATCACATCGGGATGGGTCGCGGCCTTGCTCATTGTGCCGGCAACTCGCGCACGCGAATGTTGCGAAAGCGGATGCGTCCGCCGGCATCGCCATGGTCCTGCAGCACGATCGGCAGTCTTACGGCATGGGGCTGCCACGGGCCGACCGCAGCAAAGGCCGTCGGGCCGAGGAAAGCCTGATCGTCCTGCAGCATGACGCCGTTGAGGGCCACGCTCGCGCGCGGGGGTGCGATCAGCGCGCCGTCATCGGCAAAGCGCGCGGCGCGGTAACGGATCGTCAGGCACTGCCATTCACCCGGCGGGCGCGAGGCATTGGCACGCGGCGGCACCTGCCCGTAGAGCGCGCCCATCTGCCCGTCGGGGTAGGTCGGGTTGCGATGGCTGTCGAGGATCTGCACCTCGTAGCGCTGCTGGAAAAAGATCCCGCTGTTGCCGCGCCGCTGGAACACGCCGACCGGCGGGGCGGGCATCTGGAATTCGAGCGAAAGCTCGACATCGCCGAAGCTTTCGCGGGTGGCGATGCGGTTGGCGGTATGGCCCGAGGGGACAAGTTCGCCGCCGTCGCGCGACCAGAGGGCGAGCTTTTCACCCGTCCAGTCCGATGCCTTGAGCTTGCGGCCCCTTGCCTTCTGGCACTCCGAGGGTGCGACCAAGGGCGGCTGCGGCCGGGCAAGGTCGTGGATCCGCCACGGGCTTCCCGGCAGGCGCGGCGCATCGAGCAGGGCTTCGCGCCAGAAGGGCTCCTGCCAGCCTTCCTCGATCCCGGGATTCTCGTCGATCAATTGCCGGATCGCCGGGTCGCGCGCGCGCAGTTCATCGGTGAGCGAGCGCCCTGCATCACCGCTTCCCGATGCAGCCGTTGCGGCCAAACCGGCACAAGCCGTCAAGAATATGGCTCGGAGCGAGCTTGCCAATGCCATTCCAATCTGAAAGATATATGCCAATCGGAAATATCTTTGGCTTATTGGGCCGAGTCTAGCAAGGACGGAAAATGCACGCGATCCGCAAACCCTATCTCCTGTTCCTGGGCGACGTCGGCTCCGACATCTTCGCCAAGACGGCGCACGGGCTGAAGGATTGGTGCCCGGATGATTGCGTCGCCCAGTGGCGTCTGCCCGACTGTTCGGTCGATCTCGGGCTTCAGGAGCTTGCACCCCAGGCTGCGGCTGCTGCCGGTGCGCGTTCGCTCGTTATCGCTGTGGCACCGATCGGGGGCGCCCTGCCTCCGCACTGGATTCCGGCCATCCTTGCCGGAATCGAGGCTGGGCTCGACATTGTCTCCGGCATGCACGGCACGCTCGCCGCAGTTCCCGCCATTGCCGAGGCCGCGCGGCGCAAGGGCGTGGCGCTGCATGACGTGCGCCAGGCGCCCGCCGGTATTCCCATCGGCACCGGGCGCAAACGCACGGGCCGCCGGTTGCTCACGATCGGCACGGATTGCGCGCTCGGCAAGAAGTACACTGCGCTTGCCATAGCTCGGGAAATGCAGCGGCAAGGGATCAGCGCGACGTTCCGCGCCACCGGTCAAACCGGCATCCTGATCGCGGGTGGCGGCATTCCGATCGATGCCGTGATCTCCGATTTCGTGGCCGGCGCGGCAGAGATCCTGAGCCCCGATGCTCCGACCGATCACTGGGACGTGATCGAGGGGCAGGGATCGCTGTTTCACCCTGCCTATGCTGCTGTCACGCTCGGGCTGATCCACGGCAGCCAGCCCGATGCGATGATCCTGTGCCACGAGCCGGGCCGCGAACGGATCAACGGCTATCCCGATTTCCCCGTCCCTGCGCTGACCGCCGCCATCCGGCATTTCGAGAATTGTGCGCAGTTGACCAACCCGGCCGCACGCGTGGTCGGCGTCAGCCTCAACACGTCGCGCCTTTCGCCGGAACAGCGCGCCGAAGCGATTCGGGCGGCGATGGACGAGACCGGCCTTCCGGCCTTCGACCCCGTCGCGACGTCGATCGCCGATCTGGTCCGCAGCTTTGCCGGAACGCTCGATCATGCAGCTTGAGATCGCCCGCCGGGACTGGCTGCTGAAAGAGCCTTTCACGATTTCCCGGGGCACGATGACCACCGCCGACGCGGTGATCGTGACCTTGCGCGAAGGCGATGTTGTCGGACGGGGTGAGGCCTATGGCATCATCTATGAGGGCGAGACGCCTGACAGTATCGTCGCGCAAATCGAAAGCGTGCGCCCGGCGATCGAAGCCGGTGTGGATCGCATCGCGCTGCTCGATCTGCTGCCGATCGGCGGCGCGCGCTGCGCGGTGGATTGCGCGTTGTGGGATCTGGAAGCCAAGCGCAGCGCTCAGCCCGCCTGGCAAATGGCCGGGATCGGCGCTCTGCGCGATGTCGAAACCGCCTTTACCATCGGGATGCGATCCATCGAAGATGTCCGCGCGACCGCGGCGCGCTTTGCCGACTTCCCGCTGCTGAAGCTCAAGGTAGGGCGCGAAAATCCGCTCGCCACAATTGCGGCGGCGCGAGCGGGAGCGCCATCGAGCCGCTTCATCGTCGATCCCAATCAGAGCTGGTCTGCGGCCGATGTCATCGCAATGGCCGACCAGCTAGCGGAGCTTGGGGTGGTTCTGCTCGAACAACCGGTTCCGGTCGACGATGACGGCGGGCTGCGCGGGTTTCGGGGGCCAGTCGCCATCTGCGCGGACGAGCTGGTGCATGACCGCAGCGATCTGGCGAAGGCCGAAGGCAAGTATAGCCACATCAACATCAAGCTCGACAAGGCCGGCGGCCTGACCGAGGCTCTGGCACTCGCCAGCGCGGCTTTGGCCCAAGGATACGGGTTGATGGTCGGCTGCATGGCGGGGTCGTCGCTGGCGATGGCACCGGCGCATCTGGTTGCCCAGCTATGCGACTATGTCGATCTCGACGGACCCTTGCTGCAGGCCGAGGACTGGTCGCCCGCGATGATCTACCGCGCCGGCCGCCTCACCCCGCCGGAGCCTGCCCTGTGGGGGTGAGATCACGCTTTTGGACCGGGCTGGGCGCGGCTTTGCTCGTGCTTGGCGCGGGACAGGGGCATGCCGCCGGGGGGGCGGCATCGCTTCTGGATTGGATCGGTGCGAACATCGAGGCCGAGGATGCCGTGCTGGCGCCTGCGCGGATCGAACCGGTGTGGGTCGACAAGGACAAGGTGCTGATCCCTGCGGCGCGTGGCAGTCTCGCTATTGATCTCGTTGACGCGCGCAACGGCGAGCGGAAGTCGCTGACCGATCCGGCGGCGCTTGCCGAAGCCATGCGGGCGCGCGGGTTTGATCCGGCGCCGATCCGTGCGCGGGGATTTGATGCAAAGGGGCTTCAGCTCAGCGATGGTGATCGCTGGTGGCGGGTGATCGACGGCATCCCCGTTGCCGCCCCCGACCTCGAACTGCGCGCCAAGCGCGATGTGCCGCAGCTGATCGCATCCCAGTTCCCGACTACCTTTGACGATCTGATCGAACTGCCCGAACCCGGGGGTAGCCGTTTCCTGACGCTGCAAGGCCATGATCTTGCGTTGCGGGCGCGCGACGGCACAGTCACACCGCTTACGCAGGGCGCAACTGCTGACCTGACCTGGCGATCAAGCGAGGAGTCCGAGCAGGATTTTCCGGCAGTCTGGTCGCCCGATGGCAAGCTGATTGCCGCCGTCCGGCTGGATCTGCGGGGCGTGCCGCATGAGCCCGTGATGCGCTGGCTGGAAACGCCGCCGCGCGTGGACCGCATTCCCTTTCCGCGCGCAGGCGAGCCGATGCCGCGCTTTACGGTTGCGCTGTTCAGCCCAGATGGCGGCGCTCCCCGTTTCCTCGATCTCGGTGACACCGCCGACCACTACGTGAACATCATCGATTTCAGCCGCGACAGCCGTACGCTGCTGGTGCAGGTGACCGATCGCGCCCATCATCATTGGCGTCTGCTCGGGGTCGATATCGCCAGCGGTGCGGTGACGACCCTGCTGGAAGAGCGGCGGGCGACCTATATCGACACGCCCATGACGCTTGCGCCGAGGCTGGTCCACGTCGTCGACGGCGGTTTTGTGCACCTCAGCGAGGCGAGCGGCTACCGCCACATTGTGGTCCACGCAGCCGATGGCCGCAAGCTGCGCCAGCTGACCAGCGGCCCCTTCGTGGTCGAGGACATCGTGGCGATCGACCATCGCCAGGGCTGGGTCTATTTCCTTGCCGACACCACGCCCTCCACCGTCCTCACACCGAGCCTGCACCGCGTGCGGCTGTCCGGGGGTGCGAGTGAGACCATCGGCGGGGAAGGGGTGGAGAAGGTCTGGTTCGCGCCCGATCTGGGCCATGTGGTGATCCGCCGTTCCTCCACGACGTCCGTGCCCGTAACCGAGCTGCTCTCGACAAAGGGGGGAGGGGCGAAAGTCCTTTCCAGCCCGCCTACGGTGCAACTGGCCGCGCTTCCCCAAGGTATCCCGATCTCGACAGCTTCTGCCGATGGCAAGCGCGAAGTCCACGGGGTGCTTTACCTGCCGCCGGGAGCCCAAGGGCCCGTGCCGGTTGTCGAGATCATCTATGGCGGGATGCAGCTCGATTTCATGCCGCGCCACTGGTTCGGTTTCGGGCGGCTCGAGGGCGGCTACAATGGCATGATCGCCCGCCTGCTGTTGGCCCGCGGCTATGCGGTGGGCTACATCAATGCCCCGGGCACACCGAACCGCGGGCGCAGCTATCAGGACGCGACTTACGGGAACTGGCCGCAATCGGTCATCCCCGATCATGTCGCGTGGTGGCGCGCGGCGGCACAGCGGCATCCCGGTATCGATCTCGCGCGTCTGGGCGTCTACGGGAACAGCTGGGGCGGGTACCTTGCCCAGCGCGCGATGATCGACGCGCCCGGGTTCTACCGGGCCGCGATGGCGATGGCACCGCCTTCCGATCTGGTCGATCACCCCAATTACATCGAGCCCTTCATGGGCCGACCGGACGAAAACCCCGACGGTTACGCCAAGGCGTCCAACCTAGATCGGATCGCAAATATCCAAGGGCCAGTGCTGGTTATGCCCATGCCGCTTGATGTGAACGCGAGCTTTTCTCCGGCGATGAAGTTCGTCGATGCCATGATCACTGCCGGCAAGTCGGTCGAGATTTTCACGATCCCAGAGGTTAATCATAGGGTTAACTGCTGTGGCCCGGCGCGGGAGCGTTACGCTTACGCCACAGTCATCAATTTCCTCGACCGAAATTTGAACGATTGATTTGACACATCCGTGTCGAATTGGAAAATATATCTCGAAATATGGCGACTCTTTCGCTGCCATCAGGGGAGGTTGGTTTGAAGTCTGCACTCAATGTCGGTTTGTCCGCATTCGCCCTCGTCGTCGGTCTTGCCGCAGCACCAGCCGCCGCTCAGTCGCAATCGACCGAGACAGACGATGCCGCCGCTGCCAGTGATTCTGGCGAGATCGTGGTCACAGCGCTGCGGCGCGAGACCACGCTTCAAGACGCGCCGATTTCGATCGCGGTGGTAAGCTCCGAAACCATCCAGCAGCAGGCGATCGACGACTTCTTCGACCTCGCCCTGCGCGTTCCGAACGTTGCAATCTTCGAGAACAACAACCTCTCGGGCCGCACCCAGGTTACCATCCGCGGCATCCCCGGACGCGCCGGGATCTTCGTTGACGACGTGTTTGTCGGCGACAACTCGGCCATCAACACGCTGTTGGTCGACGTCGACCGGGTCGAGGTGCTGCGTGGGCCCCAGGCGACCCTGTTCGGTCGCAACGCGATCTCGGGCGCGATCAACACCATCACCCGCAAGCCCGGCAATGAGTTCTTCGCACAGGGGCGCGCCCGCTACGGCAGCTACAACGAGACCTATCTCGCAGGGGCTGTCGGTGCGCCGATCGTTGAAGACCTTCTCGCCGCCAAGGTGTCCGCTGCATACCGCAAGAACGACGGCTTCGACCGCGAACGCGGTGGCGGCCGTGTCAACGGTGACGATGGCTGGGCGGTGCAGGGGCAGCTTCGCTTCACGCCCTCATCCAACGTCGATATCCTGATTTCGGCGGACTATGCCAAGGACAGCAACCAAACCGGCTATTCGGATGCATTCGCCGACTATTCGATCAACGGTGCGCCCGGGCAGACTTTCCGAATCGCCGAGCGCGATGGCAATGCCTTTGATCGTATCGTTCCGGCGCGCAGCACGCCCAATGATCAAGATCGCGAGATCTGGGGCGTTTCCGGCACGATCGACATCGACCTCGGCTTTGCCGATCTCAAGTCGATCACCGCGCACCGCGAGGTGAAGTTCCTGTTCCAGCGCGATGGTGATGGTTCCGAATTCGACATCATCCGGGGTACACAGCCAGTCGACTACCAGCAGTTCAGCCAGGAAGTCCGGCTCGTCTCCAAGCCGTCGGATAGCTTCGACTGGCTCGTCGGGGCATACTACTTCAAGGACAAGCGGACGTCCCGCGACAGCAACCTGCTGGGATCGGACTGGATCATCGCCACGGTGCCGCCCTTGGCGCCGCTCGCACCGCCGCTGGTTCCTGGCGGTACCCCGGGGGTGGTGACGATCGGGCGCCTGTTCGCCAGCCCGACCCTCCAGAACATCATCGGCATCCGGCCGCCGTCGAACATTCTCGGGACCCAGGAGACCTTCGATCAGAACGAGATCGAAAGTCTGGCCTTCTTCGGATCGGCGACTTGGAAGATCTCGTCCCAGCTCGAGCTGACCGGCGGTCTGCGCTACACCCGCGAGCGAGTCGAGGGAGCCTATGGCCGCAACGTGGTCGGCTTCCTCAACGCTTTTGTTCCGCCAATTGCGCGTCAGGAACTCGACAGCGGTTGGGATGGCGAATGGTCGCCCATGGCCAACCTTGTCTATCAGCCGTCGGACGATGTCACGCTTTACGCGACCTATAGCACGGGCTTCCGCAGCGGCGGGTTCAATCTGGCGCCTGCGGCCGTCAATCCGCCTGCGGATGACGCAGCCCGCCGCCGTTTCCGGCCTGAGACCGTGGACAACTACGAAATCGGGCTCAAGTCGACCCTGCTGGACGGCAAGCTCTACGCCAATGCTGCCGTGTTCTATATGCAGTATCAGGACTTCCAGCGCAGCTTCTTCCGGATTGATCCTGTCGTCGGCGGTCAGACGGCAACCTTCAACGCCGAAGCCAGCATGCGTGGCTTCGAGCTTGAATTCACCGCGATCCCGGCCGACTGGCTAACGATCACCGCGGGTTACGGTTATCAGGACAGCAAGTACGGCGATTACCCAGATGCGCCTGTCCAGTCCTATCTCGTGCCGAACCCCGCCGGGCGGCTGCTGACCACCGACCTTTCCGGCGATCAACTGCCCTTTGCCCCGAAGCACAGCCTCAATCTGTCTGCCGTGACGACAATTCCTCTGAGTGATGGGCTGCAGATCACGGCCGGCCCGGACATGCAGCTGCGCTCGTCCTATCCGGTTAGCGACGGGATCGATTTGATCCGGGTGGTGGACGACACGGTGATCCTCAACGGTTTCATCTCGCTGGGTGCGCCCGATGGCACTTGGCAGCTGACAGGCCGCGTGCGCAACCTCACCAAGGAAATCTACCTCACCGGTCTCGATTACAACAACTTCACCGGGACCGTGAACCAGGGCCTTTCCGCCCCGAGAACCTTCGCGATCGAAGCTTCGTTCCGTTTCTAGGCGGAAACGAGGCTTGACCTTGCCTGTCGCCATGCCAATGCTGGTCCCCCAAAGGACCAGTTGAGACATGGCGACAAAAAAGCGTTCCCAAACCGCCCTGACTAGCGCGATCGAAGACCGGGCGCCGGAAAACCTCGGCCTGCATATCCGCGAGCTGCGGTCCGAGCGGCGCTGGTCGCTCAGCGAGCTATCCTCACGCTCAGGGATCGCTGCTTCGACCTTGTCCAAGGTCGAGAACGATACGCTTTCCCTGACCTATGATCGCCTGATGATGGTTGCCCGGGGGTTTGGCCTGTCGCTTTCAGAATTCCTTGCGCCGCGCGGCGATGCCGGCGCCTCAAGCCAAGGGATGGCAAGGATCAGCTGGGCCCGGCGCGGCTCGGGCGAGCGCGTCGTGACCGGCGCTTACAAGTCCGATTATCTGTGCGGGAATCTGCGTCAGAAGCGGATGATCCCGCTGCTGACGGAAGTGCGTGCGCGCACGCTCGAGGAGTTCGGCCCGCTGCTCCGCCACGAGGGCGAGGAATTCGTCTTCGTGCTCGAAGGGCGGGTCGAGGTGAATACCGAGTTCTATGCGCCCGAGGTGCTCGAGAAGGGCGAGGGCGTCTATATCGACAGCCGTCAGGGCCATGCCTATCTCAATGCCTCGGACGATGTGTCGATAATCCTCTCGGTCAATTCCGAGACGCCCAAGGATCACCTCATCACGGATTGACGGCGGGCGGCGATGCTGCGGACGTCGATGCGAGGAATTTGCGGATCTCGCCGAGCGTGAAGGCGGGCTCGTTCAGCACGAAATAGTGCCCCGATCCGGCCGGCGCCTTCACCAGCGTGCCGCGGCTCGTGAAGGTGACATAGTCGCTGGTCCATTGCGCGCGCAGCAGCTTCCAGTTCTTCTGCTGGCGCGGCGTCAGGTCCTTGGGCATCTGCTCGGCGATCTCATCGGCAGACTGGTCCTGCACGATCATCAGCAGGGGCAGATCGCCCAGCGCGCCGGGGCTGCGCACGAGCGACAGGCCGTTGCGGCAGCCGTTGGAAAGCGCCTCGCGCTGCGCGGCCAGCGAGCGCGGGCGGGATTCGAGGTTCACGAGCGTCGGATAGAGCGCTCCCAGCGCCTTGTTGGGGCTGCCCGGCGTCTCGGCGTTCATCGGGTTGAGCGAGGGCACGAGGCCAAGTCCGAACATCGAGGCCCAGAACGCCAGGCCGCCCGGCTCCGTAGGCCCGCAGCCATAAAGGCTCTGTTGTTCGGTAAACCAGCTCGGCGGCGTAGGATCGAGCAGCACCGCGGCACTGACCCGGTCGGGGTAGGCTTGGGCGAGGTTGGCCGCAAACAGCCCGCCGACCGAGTGGCCGACCGGGATGATCTTACCCGTTTCACCCGCAGCCGTCACGGCGCCCATCAATTCGGCGACGACCGTCTCGACCGTGCGCGGACTTTGGGCCGGATCGGCCCAGCCGGTGCCGGGCCGATCTATCAGGCAGGAGCGGTTGGTGCCGCGTAGCGCCTCATGGAGCGGGGCAAGGAACCAGCCCGAGGAATAGGCGCCCGAGATCAGCAACAGGGTAGGGCCACCCTTGGGCCCTTCGCACTTCACGAAAAGCCGCTCGCCGCCAACGGCAACCAGCTTGCCCCCTGCCGGACGCGCGGCCTCAAGCTCGCGCGCGGCATTGCTCATCGCGGTCGCACCGACCCCCAGCGCAAGGCCGAACAGGGTGAACAGCCCGCCAAAGGCGAAACCCAGCCCCCGCCGCCAGCCGCGCCCCCTCTTGCCCCGCCATAGCAAGAGCAGCCCCGCAAGCAGGACCAGACCGGCCGCAAGAAAGGGGAATACCGGGCCGACGAGAAACGGGGTCATGGCGGGGCGGTCTCCAAGAAATGGCGTCAGACGAAATTCGATATAGACACAGACTTTCTAAAATGAAACGATGCTTTCCATGATTTGCACTTGCCAGCCGCGCTTTTCCGGGTCGGCCCTCCAAACGGTCGCGGCGTGACGGCGCTCTCCGCCTCATACGAACTGGCGGCCTGCGGGTTGATGCTGGGCGCGGTGATTGCCGGGCTGTGGATCGCGCGCCTGCCGAAACTGGCGTGGCTCAGTCCGCCGATGACGGCGCTGCTGCTGGTGGTGGTCTTCGCCAATATCGGCATCATGCCCGCAAGCGCGGACATCGCGATTGACGGACTGCTGTCGGGCCCGCTGCTCGCAGCCGCGATCTTCCTGTTGCTGCTGCAAGCCGATCTGCGGGGCATATTGTCGGTCGGGCCCGGGCTGCTGCTCGCCTTTCTGGCTGGCTGTCTTGCGGTCACGATTGGCGCGGCTGGAGCGGCCCTTACGCCTTTCATCGCACAGGCCATCGGTCCGCTCGGCGCCGAGGTCGCGGGAATGTATGCCGGAACCTACACGGGCGGCGCGGTCAACTTCAACACGCTTGCAGCCAGTTACGGCGTCGACCGCAGCGGTCTGGTGTTTCTGGGGGCAACAGCGGTCGACAATGTCTTCACCACGCTGTGGATCCTCGCCTGCGGTCTGGCGGCCTCACGGATCAGCCATCCGCATCCCGTCCCCGAGCCGGACGCGGCCCCGGCGCCCGCTCCGCAGATCGTGGCGCTTACGGCCGAGAACCTCGCGGTCGGCATCGCCTTGACCCTTGCCGCCGTGTGGGGCGGGGAGTGGCTGGGCGCGCGCCTGCCGCTGGTGCATCCCTTGCTATGGACCACCGTGCTGGCGCTTGCCGCCGCGCAGACCCCGCTTTCGGGGCTGGGCCGACGGCTCGAGCCTCTAGCGATCCTGCTGCTCTATCTGTTCATCGCCTCGCTCGGGATCGATGTGCGCTTTGCCGAATTCTCGGGAGCGGCGGTGCTGCTGGGCGGATTGGCGGCGATGGTGACGATCATTCTCGTGGTCCATGGCGCGACGATGCTCGCCATCGCGCGCTGGACCCGGCTTGACCCCGCAGGGCTGATCATTGCCTCGCAAGCGGCCATCGGCGGACCACCCACCGCGATTGCCTTTGCCGAGGCGATGGACCGACACGATCTGCGACTTCCCGCAGTGTTGCTGGGCCTGCTGGGCTATGCGATCGGGACCTGGCTCGGGCTGGGGGTGACGGCGATCGCTGCGGGCTAGCGGGTTTTCCAGCAAGTCTCGGCGATCCGCTGCCAGTTGCCACCGAGAATGGCGGCAACATCGTCGGCCGCAAGCCCGGCGTCCGCGAGCCCCGCCCGGATCGCAGGGATCGCTTCGGGCGGCGTGCACTCGGTCGGCAATTCGTATCCGCATCCGGGAGGAAAGGTACCGGTCATCGCGGCCTTTTCGGCCTCCAGCCCCTCGAGATCGAAGACGAAGTCGAGCCCGAGTCCGACATGGCGCGGCCCGACCAGCTTCACCAGATAGAGCAGATGCTCCAGCACCTTAGTCTCGACCGGACCGCCGCTGCCCAGAAACAGGCGCAGGCCGTTGACCCCTATCACCCCGCCGCGCGCCGCGCAGGCGAGTGCCAGTTCGTCGGTGATGTTGCGCGGGTGATCGCACAGGGCGCGCGGGTTGGAGTGGGAGAGGATCATCGGTTTGCGCGCAATCGCCAGCGCCTGCATGGCGGCGGCATGGGCGGTATGGCTGAGGCAGACGACAATGCCCGCATCCTCCATCGCCCGGATCAGCTGCACGCCTTCGGGTGTCAGCCCTGCCGCATCATGCACACCGCCCGCGGCCCAGTTGCGGCGGTTGTAGGCCAGCAGCATCCAGCGCACCCCGAGCCGCGCGAGGGTCTCGACCCGGGCAATATCGCCCTCGAGCGGCGCTGCCCCTTCGACATCGAACACCACCGCAAGCCGTCCCGAACGCCGTGCGGCGGCAATATCCGCGAGCGAGCGGGCGAGGACATAGTGTTCGGCGTGGGATTCAAGCCAAGCGGTGATCGCCTCGGCCATCGCCAGATGCTCGGACCATGTCATCTCGCCGTAACCGATGTTGAGGCTGACCACATCGACCCCGGCAGCGCGGTAGCGGCCCAGCGCCGGCAGGTGCGCCGCCAGATCGACAAGCGCCATCGGCGGGCAGGCGTGGTTGTCCCATACGGGCGGAGGCAGGGGGGCGTTCATGCGGCCTCCACGGTGGCTGCGCCACGCGCGCTGGTGAGCACGGCGTAGAGAGCTGCGACAAGGCCTGCGACGATCGCGGGCACCAGCCACAGCGTGAACCAGTCGGGCGAACCGTCAGCCTGTGCGGTGGCGGCTGCGACGAAATTGGCGAAGTTCGCGCCGATGATCGTGCCCACCCCCAACGTCATGAACGCGAGGAAAGCCTGCGCCCGCCCGCGTGTTTCCGGCGGGAACAGGCGATCGACATGGACCTGGCCTGCCACGAAGAAGAAATCGTAGCAGATGCCGTGCAGCAAGATACCCGCCAGCAGCATCCAGGTGACGGGCCCGCCGGTGTCGAAGCCGAAAGCGAACAGCGCATAGCGCAGCGTCCATGCCATCATGCCGACCAACAGCACCCAGCGGATTCCGAGCCGCGCGAAGGCGGCCGGCAGCAGCAGCATGAAGACGATCTCCGACACCTGCCCGAGCGACTGCACGGCGGCTGCGCGCGGCATCCCGGCGTCGATCAGGAAGCTGTTGGCATAGGCATAGTAGAAGCTCAGCGGCACCACGATCAAAGTCGAGCAGGCAATGAAGACCCAGAAGCCCCGGTCCCGCACGGAGAGGGCGAAATCGAACCCGGCAAGCGCCATCAGTCCGGGGCGGGTCGCGGTCCGGGACGGGGCGGGCGAGGGCAGGGTGAAGCAATAGAGCCCCAACAGGGCCGATGCGCCAGCCGCGAGCAGGATCGGGGTCGTCGTCGGCTCCAGAGGGCCGGTCGGCGCGAAGCCGGCCATCACCATCAGGTCCGGCCCGAAACCGATCAGCAGGCCCGCTACGATCCAGCCAATCGTGCCCATGGCCCGGATCGGCGGAAACTGGCGCGTGCTGTCACGCAATGCGGCCATCACCACCGTGTTCGAGAGCGGGATGGTGGGCATGTAGAGCAGCATCACCAGCAGAACCGAGCCGAACAGCCGGGCATGGCCGCTTTCGATCGTGGCCAGCTGCGCCAGCGCCGCCGCGCCGCACAGGTGCAGCACGCCCAGCAGCCGCGCGGCGGGCACGCGCCGGTCGGCCAGCGCGCCGAAGATCATCGGGCTGATCACCGCCGCATAGCCCTGCGTCGCATAGGTCGCGCCGATGATGTCCTCGAAGGGGCCGGCCGCCAGCCACGCGCCGAGCGTCACCCACCATGCGCCCCAGACGAAATACTGGGCGAACATCAGGAACCCCAAGCGTGCTGCGAGCATCCGCTGCCTCTCCAATTCGGCGACTTGATGCGCTTTGGATAAATGGCTATCGGATTGGAAACAAGTGCCGAGCCACGATGGCGCGCCAAGTGGGATCAATCCGTGACATCTGCCCCGCACAAGCCGGCTCGCTATGGCGCCTTCTCCCTCCTGCGCGGGGGGCTGAACCGCCAGTCGCACTGGACGCCGATCCTCAACGAGCCCGATGCGCCCGAGCGCCATTACGATGTCGTCATCATCGGCGGCGGGGGGCACGGGCTGGCGACAGCGCATTATCTGGCCGCCAATCACGGCATCACCCGGGTCTGCGTGATCGAGCGCGGCTGGATCGGCGGCGGCAACACCGGGCGCAACACCACGGTGATCCGCTCCAACTACTTCTTCCCGCAATCGGCCGCGCTCTACGACCTGTCGCTCGGGCTTTACGAAGGGCTGTCGAAGGCGCTCGATTACAACATCATGTTCTCGCAGCGCGGCATGTGGATGCTGGCGCATGACCGGCACGGGATGGAGATGTTGCACCGTTCGGCCAATGCGATGCTGCTGAACGGGGTGGATGCCGAACTTCACGATGGCGCAGGCGTGCGCGCCCGCATCCCCGGCCTCAATCCGAACCCCCGCTTCCCCATCCTTGGCGGGCTGCTTCAGCCGCGCGGCGGCACGGCGCGGCACGATGCGGTGGCCTGGGCCTATGCCCGCGCGGCCTCGCGCGCAGGGGTGCATATTCTCCAGAAGACCGCTGTGACGGGCCTCAGGCAGCAGGGCGGGCGGATCACGGCGGTGGAAACCTCACGCGGAACCATCAGCTGCGACCGCGTGGTGGTGGCGGTGGCAGGCCATAGCAGCGAGGTCGCCGCGATGGCCGGACTAAGCCTGCCGATCCAGTCCTTCGCGTTGCAGGCCTTCGTCTCCGAACCGGTCAAGCCGTGCCTCGATACGGTGCTGCTCTCGCCCGCGACCGGGGTCTATCTGTCGCAATCCGACAAGGGCGAGCTGGTGATCGGCGCGGGGCTCGATCTGTTCATCTCCTACGCGCAGCGCGGCAGCCTGCCAGTGATGGAGCAGGCCGCAGCCGGCGTAATCGAGCTGTTCCCGCAGTTCTCGCGCCTGCGGTTTCTGCGCCAGTGGGCGGGGATCTGCGACGTGGTGCACGATAGCTCCCCGATCCTCGACGAGAGCGCGATTGCAGGCCTCCATTTCAACTGCGGCTGGGGCACCGGCGGGTTCAAGGCGATCCCGGCGGGCGGCTGGCTGACCGCGCACCATGTTGCGACCGGGAGAGCGCACCCGATCGCGCAGCCCTTCGGCTTTGGCCGCTTCACCTCGGGCGCCATGATCGACGAGGCTGCCGCCTCGGGGATTGCCCACTGATGCTGGAAATCGCCTGCCCCTGGTGCGGCCCCCGGCCCGAGGCCGAGTTCCGCTGCGGCGGAGAAAATCCGATCATCCGCCCGCCGCTCGATTGCAGCGATGAAGAGTGGGCGGCCTATCTTCATCATCGCACGAACCCCAAGGGGTTGCACCGCGAACGCTGGCACCATGCGCTCGGCTGCGGGATGTGGTTTGCCGTCACTCGCTCGACCATCGATCACACCATCGTCGAGACCGCCCCGCTCGGATCGGCAGCGGAGGAGGAGGCATGACCGGCTTTCGTCTCGGCCACGGCGGCAGCCTGATCGATCGCGACCGGCGTATCGAATTCGTCTGGGGCGGGCGCCGCCTCACAGGGCTGGCGGGGGACAGCCTCGCCTCGGCCCTGCTGGCCAACGGCGTGTCGATCCTCGGACGCAGTTTCAAGTATCACCGCCCGCGCGGGCTGCTGGCGAGCGGGCTGGAAGAGCCCAATGCGATTGTCCAGTGGCAGGAAGGGGCGCTGACGACGCCCAACCTCAAGGCGACAACGCTCGAGCTTTACCAAGGACTCGCCGCCGCGCCGGTCAACGCATGGCCATCGGCCAGCTTTGACCTCATGGCGGTCAACGGGTGGCTCAAGCGCTTCATCCCCGCCGCTTTCTACTACAAGACCTTCATCCGGCCCGACTGGCACTGGTTCGAGCCTGCCATCCGCCGGGCAGCGGGACTGGGGCGGGCTCCGGTCGCGCCCGATCCCGACCGCTACGAGCAGCGCGTTGCCGAGGTCGACTGCCTGATCGTCGGCAGCGGACTTGCGGGTCTGGAGGCAGCACAAGGTCTGGCGCAGCAGGGCCGCAAGGTCATGCTGGTGGAGACTGATCCTCATTTCGGCGGCGCCATTTTCGGTCCCGCGCAGGCCGGGGAGCGTGCCGAGGCGGCGCGGCTTGCCGCGTTGCTCGCCGCGCACCGCGATGTCACGCTGCTGCCCCGAACCACGGTTCTGTCGGTGCAGGATCACGGCTTCGTCACCATGCTCGAGCGGCTGACCGATCACCTGCCCGAGGCGGAGCGGGATGGCCCCCGCCAGCGCCTGTGGAAGGTCCGTGCGCGCGAGATCGTGCTCGCCACGGGAGCACACGAGCGCCCCTTGGTCTTCGCCGGTAACGATCTGCCCGGCGTGGTGCTCGCTTCGGCAGCGGGACTATTGCTCGAGCGGCAGGCGATTGCGCCGGGCCGCCGGATCGTGCTGGCAGCGAATAATGACCGCGCATGGGACACCGCGCTCGCGCTGGCTGCAGCGGGGGTGACCGTCGCCGCGATCCTCGATGCCCGCCCGCACGTCGATGTGGCAAGGTTGAAGGCGGCGCAGGGGCTGGGCATTGCGGTGGCGCTGGAAACCGTGCCCTGGCGCGCGCGGGGACGGCGGCGGGTCACGGCGGTGGAGGTTGCGCGTCTTGGGGCAGACGTTCGGGTGATCCGCTCCGGCGGCGCGATCCCCTGCGATGCGCTGCTGGTATCGGGCGGGTTCAGCCCCGTGGTCCATCTCCACGGGCAGGCCGGCGGGGTATTGCGATGGGATGAAGCAGCGCAAGCCTTCTGCGCTGCCGACGCGGCCGGCCCTGTCCGCCTCATCGCTGCCGCCGCTGGCAAAGGGCTCGGCCATGTCCGCCCTGTCTGGCACGTCTCTGCCGACCCCGAACAGCCCAGCGCCGAGGCCTTCGTCGATTACCAGAACGATGTCACCGCCGCCGACATCGCGCTTGCACGCCGCGAATCCTTCCGCGCGGTCGAGCATCTCAAGCGCTACACCACGCTCGGCATGGCGAGCGATCAGGGCAAGACCTCGAACGTCAACGGCCTTGCCATCATGGGCGCGCTGGAGGGTCTGGCCCCGGACGCGGTCGGCACCACCCGCTTTCGCCCCCCCTACGAACCGGCAACGATCGGGGCCTATGCGGGGCACCGTGTCGGCCCGCACCTGCGCCCGCTGCGCCGCCTGCCCGCTCACGAGGCGCATGCCGCACTTGGCGCAGCATTCGAGGAATACGGCCTGTGGACCCGCCCCGCCTGCTATCCCCGCGGCGGCGAAGACGAGGCGGCCGCCGTGCTGCGCGAGGCCGCCGGTGTGCGAGCAGGGGTCGGCCTGTTCGATGCCTCGCCGCTCGGAAAGATCGAGGTCAAGGGCAGAGATGCGGCAACCTTTCTCGATCGGCTTTATGTCGGGCGGGTCTCGACGCTGAAGCCCGGTGCCTGTCGCTATGGTCTGATGCTCAACGAGCACGGCATCATCATCGACGATGGCATCGTCGCCAGGCGCACCGAGGATCATTTCCTCGTCGGCACCACCAGCTCCAACGCGGGCATGGTGCAGCGTCATATGGAAGAATGGCTGCAGTGCGAATGGCCCGATCTCGAAGTGGCGATCGGGGATGTGACGCAGGGGTGGGCGGTGATGAACCTCGCCGGCCCTGCCGCACGCAGGGTGCTCGCGCAGCTGGAGAGCGACATCGACCTCGCGCCTGACGCCTTCCCGCACCTGGCCCACCGCGAAGGCGTGCTGGAGGGTGTGCCCTGCCGCATCCAGCGGGTCAGCTACTCGGGCGAGCTGAGCTATGAAATAGCCGTCCCGTCTCGTTACGCGGCAGCGCTCCATGCGCGGCTGATGGAAGTGGGCAGGGATTGCGGGATCATGCCTTTCGGGATTGAGGCGCTGATGGTGCTGCGGGCGGAAAAGGGCTTCCTTCACCTCGGCTCCGAAACGGATGGAACGACCTTCCCCGACGACGTCGGCTTTGGCGGGCCGGTGCGCGCGAGGCGCGATCATTTCGTCGGGCGGCGGTCATGCCTCATGCCCGAGGCAACGAGGGTCGGACGCCGGCAGCTGGTGGGGCTGGAGAGCAAGGAGGGCACCTGCCTGCCGGTCGGTGCCCATGTCCTCGAAAGCGACGTCTCAGGACGAAGTGCGGGTTGGGTGACGACCTCGGTGTTCTCGCCTGCGCTCGGCCGTCCGCATGCACTTGCCATGGTGGCCGATGGGCGGAGCCGGTTGGGCGAGGAGGTGGTGGTGTGGAATCTGGGGCGCAGGATGGCGGCCCGGATCATTCCGGCCGCGGCATTCGATCCGGAAGGGGAGCGGATGAATGGCTGAGCTTTCCGCTACCCCAATGCCGGCACCAGAGCTGGACATCGCCCTTGCATCCCGCCCCATGCTTTACCGCGTCGTCTCGCCAGCAAGGCTGGCTCAGCCTGTGGTCATGCCGTTTGCCGGAGCGGCGCAGCTTGCGATCGGCCGTGTCGCCACGATTGCCGGAAGCGATGTCTTCTCGGTCGCACCGGGCGAATGGTTCGTCCGCTTGTCGCCCGGGGCAGTGCTTCCCGAATGGCATGAAGCGATGCTTGTCAGCAGCTGCTGCGACAGCCACATCGAATGGCGGATTTCATCCGACGGGCTCGACGCGATTTTCAGACGATTTGCTTCTCATGCGCCACCCATGCTCGCGCCGGGTCAGGCGATGGTGCTGGGGATTGCCGGAGAACGGATGATGGCCGTGCGTCTCGCGACCGGCGAAGCCCTGCTCTATCACGAAGCCGCTTTGCTCGACTGGTTTGCAGGCTTGCTCCGAACGATCCAGATGTGAGTGTGGGCCCATATGGCTTGGCGCTGCTCGCCGCTAGCTTGCGTGCAGACGCACCTTGAGCGATTTGAAGCCAACCTCGCGGGCGACCGTGCCAAAGTTTTCGCACCCGCGCTCATGCGACAGGATGTCGATCGCGGACGTCAGTTCGCCCAGCTGCCGGATCAGCGCCCGCAGGATCGCGCGCGCCTGTGCCGCGCCAAGGCAATTGTGGTGGCCGCTGCCGAAGCCCAGGTGCGGGTTCGGCATCCGGTCGAGCCGGATTTCGGTTGGCGCGTCGAACACGGTCTCGTCGAAATTGGCCGATGCCCAGCACAGCGAGACCCGTGCGTCGGGTGCCACCCGGTAGCCCCCGACCTCGGTTTCTCGCGGACAGACCCTTCCGATGTGCGTCAAGGGCGAGGTGACGCGGACAAATTCCTCCACCGCAGCCGCGATCCGCTTTGGTTCCGCCCGCAAGAGTTCCAGCGCAGGACGGTTGACCGCGAAGTAGGCGATGATTTCCGCAATCGCGGTGATCACCGTGTCGCGCCCTCCGGCGAAGGTGAGGTTGGCGATTCCGATCATCTCCTCGTCGGTGAGCGGACGGCCATCGAGGCGCATCCGCGTCATCGCGCCGAACAGGTCGTCGCCCGGCTCCGCCCGCGCCGCCGCGATCTGGCGGCGGATGTAACGATCCAGCACCGAGCCCTTTTCGGCGCTGTCAGACCCGTCGCGGAAGACGTGGATGCCCCAACCGATCCATTCCTCGGCCGCGCTTTCGGGCATGCCGAGCAGGTGGGTCAGCGCGAGGGACTGAAGCGGCAGGGCAAAGCCGCGCACAATCTCGACCTCGCCAGCACCCAACAGCGGCGCGAGCACGCGTGCCACCAGCGCCTCGATCCGCGCGGCATAGGCGGGGGAGGCGGGTTGCATGAAGATCGGCTTCAGGAGATCACGCGCTGCCTTGTGGAGCGGAGGGTCGGCCTCGATCGGCAATTGCCGCACGGATCTGACCCCGCGTTCGTCCGGGATCGGCACCCGGCAAGGCGCATCCGAGCTGAAGGTCTGCCAGTCCTTTGCCGCCTGCCGCACGGCCCGGTGGCCGAGGATCATCGGGATCGGCTCGCCTTCGAAATCGGCGAGCAAGACGCCCTCGCCGCGGCGGATGGGCGCGAAGGGATCACGGTCGAGAGGATCAGTCATTGGGGCTCCGCCAGAATTGCACCGAAGGGTCCAAGCACCTGCGGCCCGGCATCGGCGCCGATCCGCAGCACTGGTCGCCAGCCGTCAAGCAGCGGGGCGGGGCAGGGATCGGGAGTGGGGTTGAACATGCAGCGCAGGCGATCAGCGCCAGCCTGCCGGTCGAATGCGATGAGCGGCGGCAGGGCATCGCACCATTCGAGTGAACCGGTCCGGAGAGCTGGACGCCCTTGGCGCAAAGCGACAAGCTGACGGCACACATGAAGGATCGATCCCGAGTGGGCTTCCTGCCGATCAACCGCGTGGGCGCGGTGTTCGGGCGCGAACATCAGCCACGGCTCGGCCTCGGAAAACCCGCCATGCGGAGCATCGTGCCGCCACGGCATCGGCGTGCGCGCACCGTCGCGCCCATGTGTGTGAGGCCAGTTGGCGATCGCTTCGGGATCGCGCAGTGCCGCGAAGGGAATGTCGGCTTGGGGCAGACCGAGTTCCTCGCCCTGATAGAGGAAGATATTGCCGCGCAGCGCGATCAGCAGCGCAAGCGCAAGGCCCGCCGGTAGCGGGGTTCCATCCGGCACGGCCCAGCGCGATACCACGCGGGGCGCATCGTGGTTGGAAAAGGCCCACGACGGCCAGCCTTCATCCGGCTCTCCGTTCCATCCGGCCAGCGTTTCGCGCAAATGGGCCGCGCTGAGCTGCGGGGCGGACAGGAACGCGAAGCTGTAGGCACTGTGGAGCCGGCTTTCGCCCGCAGTGTAGCGCTTCATCTCGTGCTCAGCCCACTCGCCGCCGATCTCGCCTACCAGAAAGGCCGCGCCATATCCGTCAGCAAGGGCGCGCAGACGTTCGAGGAACCCAAGGAGTTCAGGCTGCGACTGGTTGTGAAGATGGCTCTGGAAATCGAACGGGCGGTTGCGCGGGCGATCGGGCGGGGCGGGGGGATTGTCGGGCAGGGCGGGATTGTGCACCGCCATGTTGATCGCGTCGAGCCGAAACCCATCCACCCCGCGCTCCAGCCAGAAGCGCATCACATCCAACAACGCGTCCTGCACTTCGGAGTTGTGATGGTTGAGCTGCGGCTGCTGCGGCAGGAAATTGTGCATGTAATACTGGCGGCGGCGCGGCTCCCAGGTCCAGGCTGGGCCGGTGAAGACTGACTGCCAGTTGTTGGGCGGGCTGCCATCGGGCCGGGGATCGGCCCAGACATACCAGTCTGCATGGGGATCATCAGCGCCTGACCGGCTGGCCATGAACCACGGGTGCAGATGCGAGGTATGGGCAAACACCAGATCGACCAGCACCTTCAGACCCAGTGCGTGGGCCTTTGCCAGTAGCGCATCGAAGTCCTCCAACGTTCCGAACTGCGGATCGACATCGCGATAATCGGCAACGTCATAGCCGTAATCATGCATCGGCGAGACGAAGAAGGGCGAAATCCACACCGCGTCCACGCCGAGCGAGGCGACGTGTTCGAGCCTCGCGGTGATGCCCGGCAGATCGCCGATCCCATCGCCGTTGCTGTCGGCGAAGCTGCGCGGATAGATCTGGTAGATTGTCGCTCCGCGCCACCATGGCGCGCCGTCCTGCGGCCCTGATCCTGCGCTTGTCGTCATCCCGCTGCCCATCACAATTGCGCCGTTCCTGTGGGGCAGCGGGAGCCGGTCTGTCTCCTGCGATCAAGCCGAGTGCAAGATAACGACAGGTTTTCGCAGGTTTCGGCCAAGCAAGCAGCCCATACGCTGGTGGCACGAGCAGCTATGGTGGTGCCGACAAGCACCGATGGCGGTGTGCGCAGGCCAGCAGATGGCCTGACCGGACGAGAGGGGAGAGCGGGTCTGTTCGGGATTCAGGATCGCATCGGCACAGCGACGGCTCAGTGCATCAGCGCGCCGCCGACAGGCACGCGCTCGCCAGCCTTTGCAATTATCCTGAGCCTTCCCGCAACCGCCATGGGGTTGGCCCTGTCGGTGCAGATTTCCGTGCTGAGCTGGATTCTTGCCACGCGCTACGGCTTTGAAATCGAGGAGATCGGGTTAGTCTGGGCCGCAGGGCCCTTGGCGGGGATCGCGGGTCAGTTGTTGATCGGCGCGCTAAGCGACCGCGTGTGGCTGCTTGGCGGTCGGCGGCGGCCTTTCATCCTCATTGGCGGCGTGGCGGCGGCCGTGTCGCTGCTCTTGCTGCCCCGGATCGGCGAGATTTCCGGCGCTCTGGGCCTCGCGAGCATCATGGCCGTGGCGGTGACTGTGGCGCTGACGCTCGACCTGGCCGTCAATGTCGGCTTCAATCCTGCCCGCAGCCTGATCGCCGATGTCACCGAAGAAGGCGCCGAGCGCACCCGCAGTTTCTCGCTCATGCAGGTGGTCTCGGGCAGTTTCGGGGTCGGCGCCTATGCGCTTGCGGCCGCCTTCGGCAATGATGTGCTGATCCATGTCGCGGCAGGTCTGGTGCTGGTGTTCACCCTTCTTCCGGTGATCCTGATTTCCGAGCCGCGCGAACTTGGCGCGCCCCCGGCCGCTGGCGATCCGGCACCCACCCTGACCCCGGCGCGTCTTGCTTTCGCCATATCACCGCTGTGGGCGCTGCTGGTCTACGATCTCTATGGTTTTGCTCTGCACCTTTTGGGCATCGCGCCGCAGGGCTATGCGGCCGAACTGCTGTGCGCTGGCGCAAGTGTGCTGCTGATCCTTCATGCCTTTATCCGGCAGGGCGGACCTGACGGCACCTTCCGCCGGATCATCGCCGCGAGCGCCCTGACGTGGCTGGGCGTGCAGCCGATCTTCGTGTTCATGGTCAGCTTCCTGCAAGGCCGCATGCCGGCGCTTGGTGCCGAGGCTCTCGGGCAGGTCACGAGCCTTGCCTTCCTCGCCATGAACGCAGTTGCCGCGCTTGCGCCATTGGGACTTGGCTGGCTGGCGCGGGCGTATGATCCGGTGCGGGTGCATATCGCCGCGCTCGGCCTGATGGCGCTGGGCTGCGCCGGCGTCTGGCTGGCGGTGGCAGAGCCCTGGCAGCTCTACGGCCTGATGGCGCTTTGCGGGATCGGCTGGGGAGCGATTGTCAGCCTGCCCTTTTCGATCATGTCCAGCCATGTCGATGGCGCGCGGATGGGGCTGTTCATGGGCTTGTTCAACCTGTCCATTGTCCTGCCGCAGCTGCTTTCCAGTCTCGGCATTGCCCGCCTTGTCGCCGCCGCCCCTGACAAGGGGCTGATTTTCGCGCTGTCCGGCGGGTTCCTGCTGCTCTCCGCCCTGGCGTGGTTCCCGCTTCGCTCTCCCCAACCGAAGGTGACCCAATGAACCGATTGGCCTGCGCTCTGGCTGCCCTGACCCTCGCCTTGCCCGCCGCGGCCCAGCCGCCCGTCCCGGCTGATGTTCTGGAGGGAGAGGTGGTCTATCACGTCTTCCAGCGCAGCTTCCGCGACAGCAACGGCGACGGCCATGGCGATCTCGAAGGGGTGCGCCAGTCGCTGCCCTACCTGCGCTCGCTAGGCGTAACAGCGGTGCTGATGACCCCGCTCTACCCGAGCCGTGTTTATCACAATTACTTCGCCACCGATTTCGAAGGGATCGACCCCCGTTATGGCACCCGGGAAGACCTGCAGAAGCTGATCGCCGATGCCCATGCGCGGGGCATGAAGATCTATCTCGACATGGAGTTTCAATACCTCGCCGAGGGTCATCCGTGGTGGACAGCCGCGCTCGCGGACCGCAATTCGCCCTATGCCGACTGGATGCTGTGGGACGACCGCGCAGCCGGGATTGCCGAGGAAGGCCCGTTCGGACTGCGCGAGATCGCGCATTTCGGCCGCGACACCCATGGGGTGACGACCGTTGCCCTGAAGCACCCCGAGGTGCGCGCCTGGTTCGATCGCTACCTCATGGGATGGGTCGATCCCGATGGGGATGGCCGGTTTGATGACGGAGTCGACGGCTTCCGGCTCGATCACATGATGGACGATCTGGATGACAAGGGTCTCCTGACCGACCTGTTCCGCGATTTCTGGAATCCGGCCTTCGCCAAGCTGCGCGCCGCGCGCCCTGATTTGGCTTTCATCGCCGAACAGTCGGATTGGCAATATGGCGAGGATTACCTCGCCCGTTCCGACGTGAGCGCGGTCTTCGCCTTTCCGATCCACGATGCAATCCGCAAGTTCGACAAGGCTGCGTTGGCCCAGGCGATGAGGCGCACCGCCGCAATTACTCCGGCGGGAAAGACCCAGTTGCTCTTCGCTGAGAATCACGATGTCAGTCGCATCGCCTCGGATCCCGGAATTACCCCGGAAAAGCTGCGAACCGCGGCCGCCCTGATGTTCCTGCTGCGCGGCACGCCGATCCTTTATTACGGGCAGGAACTGGGGATGCGCGGGGCAATGGACGCGGGCTATCCGACCGACGAGAACCATATCCCGGTGCGCGAGGCCTTCAAATGGGCCTCCACCGACGCGGCACCCGGTCAGGCGCTATGGTATCGCCGCCCCGGCGAGCGCTACTGGGATCAGCGCTATGCCCGCGATCATGATGGGGTCTCGGTCGAGGAGCAGGACGGCAAGCAGGGCTCCTTGCTCGAGCATTACCGCCGCCTTGCCGCCCTGCGTCAGGCGCATCCGGCGCTTGTCAGCGGTGCGCAGCGGGTCTTGGAAAGCCCCGCTGGCCTGCTCGCCGTCGAACGTAGCGGCGGCGGGGAACGGCTGGTGATCCTCGCCAATCTCACGCCAGCGCGGTTCACGCCGCCTGCCGCGCTGGCGCAAGGAACCGTTCTCCTCGGCGGACCGGGCGGGGCGCTGCGGGCGTGGCAGACTGCTGTCTACCGTTTGCCCTAGGCAGTCATGCGCCGCGCGCGCGGTGCAGCTGGCGGAAGGTGGTGGGGGACACACCGTAGCGTTTCTGGAACGCGGCGGAGAAGTGCGAGGGGTTGAGGAAGCCCCTCGCATAGGCGATTTCTGACACGCGCGCGCCCCCGGTGGTGAGATCGCGGGCCGCCGCGCGAAGGCGGTATTGGCGCGCATATTCCGCAAAGCCGACCCCGAACTGGGCCGAGAATGCACGCGAGAAATAGCTCGGCGACAGGTGGCAGCGCGCAGCCGCTTCCTCGAGCGTCACCAGCCGCCCATCCGTGCCGGCAACCAGATCGAGCGCCGGACGCAGGCGGTGAAGCGCAGCGCTGACTGGCTGCCCACTTGCCGCCGTATCGGCCGGAAACTCGCCCAGCAGCAGACGGGTCAGCGCCAGCACATCGGCGGCGCGCCCGCCTTGCCCTGCCAGCGCTGTCAGCCAGTCAAAGGCTATTGCGATCCGCGTCCGCTCCGCGCCCTCCGGGCAATGGATGCGGGCCTGTTCGAGCGCCTGTCCTTCGCGTGCGGGATCGGCGATCGCGGCCGGATCGCAATGCACGATCACCCAATGCGTCGCCCCCGCTTCGAGGCGGAAGTCATGGGCTGCCATCGGCGGCAGCCACAACAAGGTGCCCGCTTTGATAGGGAGGTCTCCGGCTTCGGTAATGACGTGCCCATTTGCGTGGTGGAACCAGATCAGTTCCGCAGGCTCATGGAAATGCGGAAAAGGGGCTGGGGCGTCCGAACCGGCCGGCCGCTCGACCGCCTCGACCCGCACCGAGGTGGCTGCCGCAAGGGCGATAGGTTCGCATAGGGTGCCGCTGTCCACAGGACAAGAATAGGACAATGTGAAGCCCCGGTCAGCCCCCTGCCGCCATGATGAAGATAAAGAGCTCCTTCGAACAACAAGGATACGACACGAATTCGCAGGCACCAGAAACGTGATCCTCGCCTCAGCGTCTTCCGTGCGGGGTAATCATCGGGTCTGGCAAGAAGAGCGAGAGGCACCCACCGTGATCCTGAGGCGCGATATATGTCTGGGTGGGATGGCGCGGCTTGTGCCCGACTCTGTCGGCCACGGGCTCGGTCTTGCTGACCAGCTCGCCCTGCTGGGTAGCTACGGTTATCGAGGCGTTGTCGCGTGGGACAGCTGGGACATGATCCACGACGCCGGGCTGATCCCCTGCGGCATGGGCCGCATCCTTGCTCCGGAAGAGGCCCTGCCGCTGGCCCGCCGCCATGCCGATGTGGGGCTCGACTTCACCACGCTCCATGTCGGCGCCGGGTTCGAGAGCGATGACGAAATGATCCGCCTCGCCGAGGCAGTGCTGGAAGCAGCCGCCGTGACCGGCCATGCCCTTCACATTGAGACCCACCGCGCGACGATGACGCAGGACGTTCGCCGCACGACCGAACTGGTGGCGCGCTTTCCCGAGCTCTCCTTCACGCTCGATTTCTCGCACTGGTATACCGGCCACGAGATGACCTACGGGGGCGAATTCGCCGAGCGGCTGGCGTGGTGCGATCCGGTTTTTGCCCGTGTCGCAAGCATTCAGCTTCGGATGGGGACAAGCGGTGCGATCCAGCGCCCGCTCGATCCCAGCTCGCAACACTACGCCGACCATGTCGCCGCGCTTGATCGATGTCTGGCTGTACGGGCAGACAGTGCAGATCCGCCGGGGGTTTTGCCAGTCGCGCCCGAACTGCTCCCTGCATGGCTCGGCGAGGGAAGCGAGGCGCGCCCGATCCATTACGCCGACGAGACCGAGACCTCCGACCGTTTCGCCGAGGCGCTGGCGCTCTCGGAGCTTGCTGAAGGGTGCGCGGGACAGGCGCGATCGCGAACTGCTGGGGGGCAACGGAATGGTTGAAGTGATGCGTTGGGGCAGGGTGATGGCTGGGCTGGTGCTGGCCTGCTGGGCGATGCTCGCGGCGGCGCAGGAGCGGGAGGCGCCGCGACCCGGGCCGCTCGTGTCCCACGTCGATCCCTTCATTGGCACCGACGGCACTGGCCACACCTTTCCCGGCCCGGCCGCGCCTTTCGGCATGGTGCAACCCGGCCCCGACAACGGTAACACCGGGTGGGAGTATACATCGGGCTACCAGTACCGCGCGCCGCACATCCTCGGCTTTTCACAGACCCGGGCGAGCGGCACCGGCATTCCCGAACTAGGCGATGTCCTGGTGATGCCGAGCCGCATCCGCCGCCCCGACTTCGCCAGTGCCTATGACAAGGCGAGCGAGACCGCGCGGGTCGGCTACTACGCCGTAACCCTGCGCGAGAATGACGTACGGGTGGAACTGACTGCGAGCGAGATGACCGCCTTCCACCGCTACACCTTTGCGGGTGGCGGCGGGCGGGTTTGGGTGCTGGTCGACTTGCAGCACGGCCTGACCTTCCGCACCGATCGCCAGCCGGTGCTCGAATCGCACGCCGTGGTCACGCGCGACGGGATCGAGGGCTGGCAGCGCCGCGCCAACTGGACCACGCGCACGGTGGCCTTCGCGCTGGCCTTCGATCACCCGGTTGCCGCGCACATCGAACTTCCCCGGCGTGAAGGCGATGCGGCGCAGCGATATCTGCTCGCCTTCGACCTGCCGCCTGCGGGCGTGCTGCAGATGAAGGCGGGGCTCTCCAGCGTCGATGTCGAGGGCGCCCGCGCCAACCGCGAGACCACCCCAGGCTGGGACTTCGACGCCGTCGCCGCTGCCACCGCCGCCGCGTGGGAGAGCCTGCTCTCCCGCGCCACGATCGAAGCCCCCGCACGCCAGCAGCGCATCTTCAATACTGCGCTCTACCACGCCTTCCTCCACCCCAGCCGGATCAGCGATGCCGACGGGCGCTGGCGCGGGCCGGACGGGATGGTGCGCAAGGCGGACAAGGGCATCCGCTATTCCACCCTGTCGCTGTGGGACACCTTCCGAGCCGCCCATTCGCTCTACGCCCTGCTGGTGCCCGAGCGGGTCGACGATTTCGTGCTGACCATGCTCGATCACGCCGATGCGACGGGCCGCCTGCCGATGTGGACGATCTGGGGCGGGGAGACCGGCACGATGATCGGCGAACCCGCCCTGCCGGTGATCGCCGAGGCATGGGCGAAAGGCTTCCGCGGCTTCGACGGCCAGCGCGCGCTCGCCGCGATGGTCCGAACCTCGACCGAGGACAGCCGTATCGGTTCCTCGGTCGAAAGCGGGCTTTCGACCTGGTCGCTCTACGAGAAATTCGGCTATTACCCCTTCGACGTTGCAGGCGGCGAGACCGTGTCGCGTACGCTCGAAGCGGGGATCGGCGACGATGCCACTGCGCGCATGGCGGCGATGCTGGGCGAGACGGCGCTGGCGGAGCGATTCCGGGCGCGGGCGGGCAATTGGCGCAACCTCATCGATCCCGAATCCGGCCTTGCGCGCGGGCGCGACAGCAAGGGCCAATGGCGCACGCCCTTCGATCCACTGATGCCGACCTCGCCGCTCAACAATCCGGGCGACTATACCGAGGCCAATGCCTGGCAATATAGTTGGACGCCGGGCCTGTTCGATCCCGAGGGGTTGATCGAGGCGATGGGCGGGCGCGAGGCGTTCCGCCGCAAGCTCGACACCTTCTTCTTCGATCTCAAGCCCCTCGAGGGCTGGGCCTATCTCGGGCAGGAGGCGATGATCGGCCAATATGCCCACGGCAACGAGCCGAGCCACCATATCGCCTGGCTCTATGCCTATACGGATCGCCCCCAGACCGGGCAGGCCTTGGTTCGCAGGATCGCGCAGGACTTCTATACCGACACTCCGCAAGGGCTGATCGGCAACGAAGACGCGGGGCAGATGAGCGCCTGGTATGTATTTGCCACGCTGGGGTTTTATCCCGTCGTTCCGGCCAGCGGTGACTATGTATTCGGCCGCCCGCTGGTCGAGCGCGCGCAACTCAAGCTCGCCAATGGCAAGGTGCTGACCATCACCGCGCCTGCGCCTGGGCAGGAGATAGCCCGATCATCCCATGCTGTCTTGCGCGGAGGGCCGCTGTCCAAACGGGTCAATCATTCAGATCTGCTCGACGGCGGCGCGCTTGTCTTCGTCGATGAATAGAAACGGGTCGCTTGGTCTTGGCTTACTGTGCCGATACCCTGCACTGTGATACTCCCCGCTGCTCTGCGCTGTCAGCTGGAATCGCCGCGGAAAATGATCGCTAAACTACTGGAACCCTCTTGCGCTTTGTTCTTGTTAAACACGATGCGGCTATAGCGATTGCGTTCCTCCGCGGATTGAGCAGACGTGCGAGCGACGGCTTGACGCTCCTCGCTGTTTTGCCGCTCCTTGTCCTGTTCGCGCGCGCCTGGATTGCCACTTTGCCCGGTGATCTTCGCCAGCTTGTCGCGGTTAGCGGCTTTTGGCTGCTTGCCACTATTGTGGCGAACGCGCTGGTCGAGCGCTTGTGGTTCCACCGAACGGAGGGCATTCTTGCGCGTGATGCCCAGCGCTGCCAGGACGGGATCGCATATGTTCTGCCGCTGCTGCTCGGCGGTATTGCAGCAGCGTTCGGCATACTTGCCCTGCTCGGCCTGTTCGCCGCGGACAGCGTGGTGTGGGCCGGCTGCACGGGGGTGTCGGCAGGCCTGCTGCTTCCCTTTGTCCGTGTCCACATGCGCAACGGGTGGAGCCGCTTTGCCCCTTTGCGCCTGCGCCTTCTCACCCATCAGCAACTTTCCCTTACCGCAGCGGCGGCGCTTTCGGCGGGGGTCGGCATCGTCAGTCTGGCTATCCCTTCCGCGCACCACCTTGATGCTGTTGCCGTCGCGCTCTACGCCGTCGGCGTCGTCCTGCTAACGGGGGCGGTCGATGCGCGGGTCGTGCGCTACATGACGCTGGTGGGACACGGGAGCGCATCGCTGCTGGGCCATTGGCTGCCGCGTCAGATCGCCTTGCTCGGCCCTCTCGTCGCCGTGCTGCTGGCGGCGCAGGAGCCGGTTTCAGCGACAGTCGCGGCGACCATCGCTGCGGCGCTTCCGATGGTGACCGCCTTGCGTATCTTCGCCTATCGTGCCGTAAGCCGCCTCATGGCAGATTGGACGGTGGCCATCATCACCCTTGTGGCAGTCTATGCCGGCTTCACTGCGCTTCCGCTCGGACCGACAGTGATGGTCGGGGCCACCATTTGGCTTTCCCGGCGCGGCGCGGACGCCAAGTGGCTGCTGGCATGACGGCGGCGCTCGCCATGACCGCTGTCCACGTCAAGCGCGGCGGACAGCCAATTGTGCAGGACGTCAGCGCGGTGATCTCGCCTGCCAGCTGGTTTGGAGTGATCGGCGCTAACGGGTCGGGCAAGACGACGCTGTTGCGGGCGATCGCCGGACGCTTGCCGATTTCGCAGGGGAGTTGCAGGGTTTTAGGCGAGGAGTGCGCGCAGGATCGCGGTGCGCGCGCACAGGCCATCGGCTTTGCGCCTCCGATCGAACACTTTCCGGCATCGCTTCGCCTAAGCCAACTCATCGAGCTGGCAGGCGATCCTGTCGACACTCAGCGTCAGCGGAACGAGGACTTGTGGAATGCGCTGGGGCTCACGGCGCTGCTCGATATTCCCGCAGGCGAATGCTCGTCCGGGATGCGCCAGCGCGCTGCCATCGCACTCGCCTTTGCCAGGCCGTGCCCGATCGTCATTCTGGATGAGCCGTTCAACTGGCTTGATCCCGTTGCGGCCTTCGATATCCGCGCTGTTTTGGCCCGGTTGGTGGCAGATGGGCTGACGCTGATCACCGCGCTGCACGATCTGACGACGCTCTGCGGGTTCTGCGATAGCGGCATCGTGATGGCCAAAGGGCAGGTCAGCCTCACGCTCGATACCGATACGCTGCGCGCCGGGCGCAATGACTCGGCCCGGTTCGAAAGCAATCTCGTGCAGGCGCTGCGATGACTGTCCTTATGCCCGAACCGTCGGCATTGGGCGGCCATACTGTTGGTCCGTTTGTTCACATCCATCCGGATTAAGCCAGGAATTCTGGGGTATAATAGGGGGCACAATCCGACAAGCCTGAAGGTTATGACTTTGTAAAATAATCGGATCATGCGGTTTTTCGAACCCCACCGTCCCGCCAGCATTCTTCAAAGCATGACCGGCAGAGCAGCGATCCCTGTCATATTGGGTCAACCCTTGTCCCGCTGCGATTGGGGGCGGCGGTGACCCGGCAGGCGCAAGCGGGGATGCGCGTCGGGGTGGCGCGCGGGCCGGGGCTTGAATTGACAGGCAGTGTGCTATTTCATAGCGTCGGCGGCCCAAGGGCGCGCGGCCCTGCACAAGGCATCGGCCATGAATCCATCGGATAGCCAAGACATTCCTGTTGCCACCACCTCGGCTGATGACGGGCGGCGGGCGCGCAGCCGGTCTAGCCGGGCGCGGATCGTTGCAGCGATGCTCGAACTGGTCGCACAGGGCAATGTCGCGCCCGGCGCAGCCCAGGTGGCGGAGGTCGCCGGGGTCGGCCTGCGGTCGGTGTTCCGGCACTTCAAGGATATGGACGCGCTCTATCGCGAGATGGCCGAAGCGATCGAAGTGCAGGTTTTGCCGATCCTGATGCGCCCGCCCGAGGGTGCCTCGTGGCAGCAGCGCCTGTTCGACATCGCCGCGCGCCGGGTGCGGATTTTCGAGACGATCATGCCGTACCGGATTTCGGCCAATGTCCGGCGGTTCGAATCGGCCTATCTCATGGAAGGCTATCGCCGCCAGCTGCGGCTTGAGGCCGAGGCGCTGGCGGCGCATCTGCCCGACGAAGTGCGGGCCGATGCCGAGGGCGCGCGGGGTCTCAATGTGATCCTCAGCTTCAATACCTGGCGGTTGCTGCGCCACGATCAAGGCCTCGCGCCCGAGCAAGCCGCCGGGGTGGTGCGCCGGATGCTGGGAGATGCGCTGGCGCGCTGGCCGGAGGATTGACCTTCAGCCAATAAAGTGGCACGTTCAATGCCAATTTAATGGGGGAGATCACCGTGAAAGTCCTGCGAACGCCGGAGACCGCCTTTGCGGCCATCGCGGATTTTCCATTCGCGCCGCATTATCTCGAGGTGGCCAGTGAACCGGGCGGCACGCCGCTGCGCATCCATTACATCGACGAAGGGCCGCGCGATGCCCCGGTGGTGCTGATGATGCATGGCGAGCCGACCTGGTGCTATCTCTACCGCCACATGATCGGCCCCGTGGTCGCGGCAGGATACCGGGTGGTTGCGCCCGACCTCGTGGGTTTCGGCAAGTCCGACAAGCCCGCCGCTAAGGCCGACTATTCCTATGCCCGCCATGTCGGCTGGATGCGGCAATGGCTGGAGGCGCTCGATCTGACGGATATCACGCTTGCCTGCCAGGATTGGGGATCGCTGATCGGTCTCAGGCTGGTGGCGGCCATGCCCGAGCGCTTCCGTGCGGTCGCGCTCTCCAACGGCGGCTTGCCCGAAGGCGGCCCCGCGCCGCGCGCCTTTGCGATCTGGCGGGCGTTTTCGCAGTGGAGCCCGGTCTTCCCGATCGGCAAGATCATCGCCAAGGGCACCAAGCGGCCGCTTTCTCCGGCCGAGATCGCTGCCTATGACGCGCCGTTCCCCGATGCCGGTTACAAGGCAGGGGCGCGGATCTTCCCGAGCTTTGTGCCTTTTGAAGGCAACCCCGCTGTGCCTGACCAGAAGGCGGCCTGGGCGGTGCTGGACGGGTGGCACAAGCCCTTCCTTTGCGCCTTTTCCGACGGTGACCCCATCACCCGCACGGGTGAGACGCGCTTCATCGGCCGCGTGCCCGGCACCGCCGGACAGGCGCATCGCACCTTGAGAGGCGGACACTTCATTCAGGAGGACGACCCCGAGGGTTTCGTCGCCGCCATTCTCGATGTCGCCAAGGCAGGAGCGCAAGCATGATCGTCACAAACGCCCTTCACCCCAAGCCCGAACAGGCAATGGCGTTTTTTGGCGCGGATGATGGGGCGCCGATGTGCATGGTGAACCTCCTCAGGTTCCGCGAGAAGGCCGCCTATGCCGATGGCTCCGAGCCTGAGCTTTCAGGGCGTGAGGCCTATGCGCGCTATGCTGCGGGCGTGCAGGCGTGTCTTGCGGCTGTGGGTGGGCAGGTGCGGTTCAGCGGGGCGGTGACAGGGCTGCTGCTCGGCGAGGTCGAGGAGCTGTGGGACATGGTGGCGATTGCCGAATATCCCTCTCGCAAGGCGATGCTGACGATGGTGCAATCGCCCGAATATCAGGCGATCACCCGGCACCGCGATGCCGGGCTGGCGGGGCAGCTCAATATCTGCACCCGCGCCGGGGCGGCTGCGGCGTGAAGCGGTGGCAGACGGCGGGGCTGGGCACGCTGGCGGTGCTCGCGCTGGCTGCCGGGGGCGCTTACGCGTTTCGCACCGATCTCACGCTCGCGCTGGTGCGCTGGCAGAGTGCGCAGGACATTGCTCCCAACCGCCCGGTGCCGTGGCAACAGGGGCCGCAAGCCGCCGCGCAAAGCCCCGCCGAACGTCCGCCCAACATCATCGTCATCCTGTTCGACGATCTCGGCATGAACGACCTGTCGACCTTTGGTGGCGGCGTGGCAGACGGGCGCATCAAGACCCCGAATATCGACAAGCTCGCCGCCGAGGGCGCGATCTTCACGCAGGCCTATGCCGGCAATGCGACCTGCTCGCCGAGCCGCGCGCAGCTGATGACCGGGCGCTACGCCACGCGCACCGGCTTTGAATTCACGCCCACGCCGGGCGGGTTCCCGCGCATCGTGCCGATGGTGTGGAACGACATTCATCCCGACCGCCCGCCGATCCTCACCCATTCGGCGGCCGAGGCTGCCGCCCCGCCGTTCGAGGAGCAGGGCTTGCCGCCTGAGGAAGTCACCGTCGCCGAGGTGCTGCGCACGCGCGGCTATCACACGGTGCACATCGGCAAGTGGCACCTTGGCAACGCGCCCAAGTTCCTGCCCAACGCGCAAGGCTTCGACGAGAGCCTCAACATGGACGGGATGCTCCATCTGCCCGAGGATCACCCCGATGTGGTCAACGCCCATGTCGATTTCGACCCGATCGACCGGTTCCTGTGGGCCTCGGCGCATTCCGTGACGAGCTACAATGGCGGCGAGAAATTCGCCCCCGGCGGCTACCTTGCCGATTACTGGACGGACGAAAGCCTCAAGGTGATCGAGGCCAACCGCAACCGCCCGTTCTTCCTCTACCTTGCGCATTGGGGGGTGCACTCGCCGCTCCAGGCGACCCGCGCGGATTACGAGGCTGTGGGCGATCTCGGGTCGGAGCGGCTGAGGGTCTATGCGGCGATGATCCGCGCGCTCGATCGCAGCGTGGGACGGATCATGGCCAAGCTTGAGGCCGAGGGGCTGGCGGACAACACGCTGGTGATGATCTCGTCGGACAATGGCGCGCCGGGCTATGTCGGGTTGCAAGGCCTCAATGCGCCTTATCGCGGGGGGAAGGGGACGTTCTTTGAAGGCGGGATTCGCGTTCCGCTGTTCGCCCGCTGGCCTGCGCAGGTGGCCGCAGGATCGCGCATTGCACTCCCGGTCGGGCAGGTCGACGTCATGCCCACGCTCGCCGCCGCAGCGGGCGCGCCCCTGCCGCAAGGTGTTGCCATCGACGGGCGCAATCTCGTGCCGGCGCTCACTGGCAAAGGCGCGGCGCTGCGGCCCGATGCCCCGCTGTTCTGGTCGAGCGGCTATTACAAGGCCGTGCGGGCCGGCGACTGGAAGCTCCAGATCAACGGCAAGCAGGGCAAGGCGTGGCTCTACAATCTCGCCGCCGATCCAACCGAGCAGCGCAATCTCGCCGCATCCCAGCCCGCCAAGCGCGCTGAACTGGAAGCGCTGATAAAGGCGCACGAGGCGGGGCGGCGTGCGCCGCTCTATGCCAGCACCTTCGATACCCCGGTCTCGATCGACCGCACGCTGGCCGAGCCATACCGGGCGGGGGACGAATACATCTACTGGCCCAACTGACGCGCCGTCCGATTCGGCGCAGGCCTGCGCCAAGGCGATCCCATCCCATCCACTGACGACCCCTTGCGACATGGCGGCAAGGGGCGACTTGTGACGTTTCAGACACGCTTTGCGCTGAATCGCAATCGATTGCATTTTTCTATTGCAATCGATTGCGCAACATTTAGACGGACGATCAACGGAGCTTTGCAGAGCTGAAACCAGCCATCCGTGTGTCAAGGAGGGGAAGAAATGCGCAAATCCATTTACCACACCTGTGTCTCCGTGCTGGCCCTCGGGGTCGCGCTGCCGTGCGCAGGTGCGGCGCAAGCGCAGGACATGGCGGATGACGCCGCCGAAGCGGTTGCCGATGAAGGCGAGGATCAGGGCCTCAACACCATCGTCGTCACCGCCGCTGCGGGCAACCGAACCCAGATCGAAAGCTCGATCTCGGTCACCGCGATCGACGATTCGATCATCCAGAATTTCCAGCCGGCCTCCGAAGCGGAAATCTTCCGCCTGCTGCCGGGCATCCAGACCCCGGGCACTTCCGGCCCGGGCGGCAACTCGAACATCGCGGTGCGCGGTCTGCCCGTGGCGACCGGCGGCTCGCCCTTCGTGCAATTGCAGGAAGATGGCCTGCCGATGGTGCTGTTCGGCGACATCCAGTTCGGCAACAACGACTACTGGACCCGCTTTGACGCGACCACGGCCACGGTCGAAGCCGTGCGCGGCGGTTCTGCCACCACGCTTGCCAGCCAGGCGCCCGGCGCGGTCATCAACTACATCAGCCACACCGGCGCGCGCGAAGGCGGCTACGTGCAGGTCAACAAGGGCGTCGACTACAACGACACCCGCGTCGATTTCCGCTATGGCGGGCCGCTCGCCGAAGGGCTGAATTTCCACATCGGCGGCTTCTTCCAGCGCGGGCGCGATATGCTCGGTGTGGATTACACCATCAATGACGCGATCCAGGTGAAGGGCAACATCACCAAGGAGTTCGAGGATGGCGCCTCGTTCCTGCGATTGTTCTTCAAGGTCGCCGACACGCAGGGCATCAACTACACCGGTGCACCGGCGCTCGCCGATTTTTCGAACGGCAAGATCACCAATATCCGCGCCTTCCCCGGCTTCGACGGACGCAGCCAGTCCAACTATTCGATCTACAACCAGGAACAGCTGATCCTCAACCGCGAAGGCAATTTCGAGCGGGTCGGGTTGAACGGCATCTCCACCGAACAGCAATATCTCGGCGCGCATCTGCACTGGGAATTCGGCGACAACATCACGGTCGATAACCGCGCGCGCTATTCGGACGTGTCGGGCGGCTTCTCCTCGCCCTTCCTCAACATCGCCCCGACTTCGAGCGTGCTGGGATCGACCGTTAATGGCGCGACCGTGGCCAGCATCCGCTATGCCAATGGCCCGCGGGCCGGCCAGCTGTTCACCGGCGCGCTGCTCGACAACAACGTCAACGTCACCACCAACATCCGTGACCTTGGCGCGCTGGTGAACGATCTGGTCGTGGCGGGCGAGTTCGACATCGGCACCATGCAGCTGACCGCGCGCGGCGGCTTCTTCTACATGGACCAGACCATCGCGATGGACTGGCACGTCAACCGTTCGACCCGCGAGCTGAGCGGCAACAATCCGGCCCAGCTCGACCTGTTCGACGCGGCGGGCAATCAGCTGACCTTCCAGGGTATTTCGGGCTATAACAACAACTGGGGTTCGTGCTGTGCGCGCGACTATGACCTCGGCTACACCAACACCGCGCCCTATGCCCAGCTGGTGCTGGATCATGAACGCTTCAACCTCGATGCCTCGATCCGGTTCGAACGCATCGCGGCGAGCGGCTTTACCATCGCGGGCGGCAACACCTTCCTGGTCTCGCCCGATCCCAGCCGCCCGAACCTGCGGATCGAGGCGATCACCGCGAACGGCGCGCGCGAAACGCTCGATTACGCCCGCAGCTACACCAGCTGGTCGCTGGGTGCGCTGTTCAAGGCGTCGAGCGATCTGTCGGTCTTCGCCCGGGCCTCGCGCGGCGGGCGGTTCAATGCCGACCGTCAGACCGTGGGCGGCAAGATCGCCAACAATGGCGCGCTGTGCACCGGCGCGCAGGCGCTCGCCGGGGCCAATGGCTGTTCGGCCGACGGCGTCACCCCCTCGGTCGATTTCGTCAACCAGTACGAGCTGGGCGTGAAGGCGCGCGGCGAGCTGGGCGGCGGCGACTGGACGGCGGAATTCACGCTGCTCAAGGGCGATTTCAGCCAGTCGACCTTCGAACTTTCGGCCACCCGCTGCCCCAACGGCACCGGCGGCTGCGTGATCGACAGCAACTTCCGGTCGAAGGGCTTCGAATTCTTCGGCACCTATCGCAACGGCGGGTTGTCGCTGGTCAGCAACGTGACCTTCTCGGACTCCGAACGCCAGCTGTCGGGCGCGGCCAATTACACCCGTGCGCCGTTCATCCCTGACTTCAGCTACTCGCTGTCGGCGTCCTACGACTTCGGCGATCTGGCCACGCTGGGCCTGTCAGCCACCGGCCAGTCGAGCGTGGTGGATGATGCCCTGCGCGAGTTTGAAGGCGACACCACCGTCAACGCCTCGCTGCGGGTCAATGCGCTGGAGAACCTCCAGGTCGGGCTCAACGTCTACAACCTGTTCGACGTCTATGACCTGCGCGGCAACGGCGCGACCCTGATCAACGGCGCGGCCAACCCGGCGGTGATCAGCGGCACCCCGGTTCCGGGGCGCACGGTGATGGCGAACGTCCGGCTGTCGTTCTGATGCAGGCAGGGCGGGGGCTGACAATTCTCCCTGCATTCCCGCCCGGTCCAATGAGGGCGGCGTCTGACCACGCCGCCCTCTCTTTTCCCACGCTTCGAAGGCTGCTGCCGATGTGCGCCCCCTGCTTCACGGCGCGGCAAATCGCTGTAGGATAAGCGGATGACACAAGCATCAGAGGGGGCGGCACAAGGAGCAGCCGGAGATCGCGCCGTCCGTTCGATCCTGATTGTCGGCGGCGGTTCGGCGGGATGGATGACGGCGGCGGCACTCGCCAATGCCCTGCCGCGCGGCTGTGCAATCACGCTGGTCGAAAGCGAGGCGATCGGCACGGTCGGCGTGGGCGAGGCGACGATCCCGCCGATCCGCACCTTCAACGCGATGCTGGGCATCGACGAGCGCGAGTTCATCCGCGCAACCCAAGGCAGCTTCAAGCTCGGCATCGAATTCGTCGGTTGGGGGGCGCTGGGCACCCGCTACTTCCACCCCTTCGGCCCCCACGGCAAGCCGATGGACATCCGCGATGTCCACCAGCTGTGGCTGCAACAGAAGCTCGGCGGCGAGGACGCGGGCGAATTCGATGATTTGTCGATGGCATGGCAGTTGGCCAGGCAAGGCCGCTTCACCATCCCCAGCCCCGATGGCCGCAATGTGCTGTCGACCTTCGACTACGCCTTCCATTTCGACGCGGGCCGCTATGCCCGGTTCCTGCGCACCTATTCCGAAGCGCGCGGCGTCACCCGCGTCGAGGGCAAGATCGCGGCCGTCCAGCAGGACGGCGCGACCGGCTTCGTCACCGGGGTCACGTTGGAGGACGGCCGCGCGCTTGAGGCCGAATTGTTCATCGACTGCTCGGGCTTCCGGGGGCTGCTGATCGAGGGCGCCCTGCAAGCGGGGTATGAGGATTGGAGCCACTGGCTCCCCTGCGACCGCGCGGTGGCGATCCCCTGCTCTCACGGGGGCGAATTCACGCCCTACACCCGCTCGACCGCGCGCGAGGCGGGCTGGCAGTGGCGCATCCCGCTCCAGCACCGGATCGGCAATGGCTATGTCTATTGCAGCCAGTTCATCAGCGATGACGAGGCCGAGGCCACCTTGCTCGCCAACCTCGACGGCGAGCCGCTGGCCGCGCCCAACCGGCTGCGCTTTGTGACGGGGATGCGGCGCAAATTCTGGGACAGGAACGTGGTCGCCATCGGGCTTTCGTCGGGCTTCCTCGAACCGCTGGAATCGACCAGCCTGCATCTCATTCAGGCGGGGATTTCCAAGCTCTTGGCGCTGTTCCCGGATCGCAGTTTCGATCCGCTGGTGCGCGATGAATACAACCACATCGCTCGCACCGAATATGAACGCATCCGCGATTTCCTGATCCTGCACTATAAGCTCACCACGCGCGATGATGCGCCGCTGTGGCGCTATTGCCGCGACATGGCAGTGCCCGAAACGCTCGCCTTCAAGATGGCGCATTTCCGCCGCTATGGCCGCCACATCGCGCGCGACATGGACCTGTTCGGCCCGCCCAGCTGGCACGCGGTGCATATCGGGCAGGGGCACATCCCCGAGGCCTGCGATCCGGTGGCGGGATACCGCGAGGCGGCTCCGGGCGAATGGCTCGGCAGGCTGCGCGCGGCAATGGCGCATGAGGCAGGCAAGCAGCCGACGCACCAGCAGTTCATCGACCAGCATTGCAAGGCTCCGCAGGTGTGAGCCAAGCGGCGGCGGCGGCGGGCGATCCGGCGGCACTGGTCAGCGCAGCGCAGCGCGCGCGCGCGGAGCAGGACATGGTCGCCGCCTGCGCCGCCATCAATGCAGCGGCCAAGGCCGCACCCGATCATCCGGCCATCGCCTTCATGCAGGCGCAGTTCGCGTTTGAGGGCTGGTATCCTGCCGCCGGCCTGTTCGAGCGCGCGGCGCTGCTCAACCCCGGCAACGCGGCTGTGGTGCGCAATCTCGCGCTGGCGCTGGCAGCGGAGGGTGATCGCGCGCGGGCCGAGCGGCTGCTTGAGGGAGTGCTGGCGCGGATGCCGGGCTGGGCCGACGGGCACGGCGCGCTCTCGACCCTCAGGGTCACGGCGGGGAAATGCGATCCGTGGCGATCCTACCGCGAGGCGGCGGCGCGCGAGCCGGGCAATGGCGCGATCTACCAGGCGTGGTTCCAGAAGCTGGCGGCGGCCAAGGACTGGGACGGCGCAGGCGCGGTGCTGGCTCTGGCTGAGGCGCGAGGGGTGACGAGCGGGCTTGCGCCCTTGCGGCTCTATCTCGCCTGCGAGGGCGGCACTGCGCCCGCCGATCCGGTGATCTTCGCGCCCTTTGCCGGTTCCAGCGACCCGGGCCTCACCCTCCTCCAAGTGCGCCACGCCCTGCGCCACGGCGACCTGCAGCGCGCGCTGGCGCTGGCCGAGGCGCAGCTGGCAACCCCTCAGGCAGGCCAGTTCTGGCCCTATGCCAGCCTTTGCTGGCGGCTGCTGGATGATCCGCGCGCTGCATGGCTCGAGGGGGGCGAAACAGGCTTTGCCCAGAGTTTCGATCTCGGCCTTGCGCCCGCGCGGCTCGCCGCGCTGGCAGATTTTGTGCGCGGGCTTCATCGCATGGCTGCGCCCTATACCGAACAATCGGTGCGCGGCGGGGTGCAGACCGATCGCGACATGTTGCTTCACCACGACCCGCTGATCGGCGATCTGCGCGTGCGGCTGGCGCGCGCTGTGGCGGATTGGCGCGACGGCTTGCCTGATCGCGAAGGCGACGAAGGGGCGCACCATCCGCTGCTCGGCCGCAAGCCGCAGAACATCCGCTTTTCCGGCAGCTGGTCGGTGCGGCTTTCCGCAGGCGGATACCACAGCGCGCACACCCATCCGCTCGGCTGGGCCAGCACCGCATTCTATCTCGCCGTGCCGGGCGATCCGGGGCCAGACCATGCCGGCGACCTCGCCCTCGGCGCGCCCCCGCCCGAGCTGAAGCTCGACCTAGCACCCTTGCGCCATATCACGCCGCAGGCGGGGCGGCTCGCGATCTTCCCGTCAACCACCTGGCACGGCACCGTCCCCTTCGCGGGAGCCGAGCGCCTGACTATCGCCTTCGACATCGCACCGCCACCCGGAGAACAGGACAAGCCATGACAGACCAGCCTATCGGCGCCGTGGAGGCAGGCGGCACGAAATTCGTGCTCGCTGTGGCAGACGCGGCAGGGCGGATCATCGACCGCACGCGGATCGACACCCGCACGCCCGATGTCACCTTCCCCGAAATGGCGGCCTTCTTTGCCGCGCACGGCCCGCTCGCCGGGATCGGCATTGCCTCCTTCGGGCCAATCGACATCAACCCGGCCTCGCCCGCCTATGGCACCTTCACCACCACCCCCAAGCCCGGCTGGAGCGGGGCGCGGTTCCACGATGCGCTCGCCCACCTCGGCGCGCCGCTATTGATCGAGACCGACGTTAACGGCGCGGCGCTGGGCGAGTGGCTGTCGGGCGCGGGGCAGGGGTGCGAGACCCTTGCCTATACCACCATCGGCACCGGGATCGGCGCCGGCGTGCTGCATCGCGGCGCAGCGCGCGGCGGCATCAGCCACCTTGAGGCGGGGCATATCCGGCCCGTGCGCGATCCGGTGCGTGATCCCTTTGCAGGGCGATGCCCGTATCATGGCGATTGCCTTGAAGGCCTCGCCAGCGGTCCGGCGATCATCGACCGCTGGGGCGCGCCACTGGATGAGGCGGCCAGGACTGATCCGGACGCGATCCCGCTGATTGCGTCCTATCTCGCCGATCTGGCGGTGAGTTTGGTGCTGCTGCACATGCCCGACCGGCTGATCTTCGGCGGCGGAGTGATGAAGACACCGGGGCTGCTGGAGAGCTTGCGCCACCAGACCGAGCTGCGGCTGGCGGGCTATGTCAGCCACCCCCGGCTCGATCCGGGGCTTGCCACCTATATCGCCGCGCCTGCGCTGGGCGATGATGCGGGGATCACCGGCGCCATTGCGCTGGGCCAGCAAGCCTCACGCCAGCGCGGCGACTGACACGGCGCGGGGCTGATCGGTCTCAAGGCCGAGCTGCGCGCGCGCCGGGCGGTGCTGGAAGCTCGCACTGCCCGTGCCATCGGCGGTCAGCGCCTCGATTGTCTCGCTGTCGATCCACAGGTCGAGCCCTTCGTCCATGCGCCGCTCGATCACGGCGGTGGCGGCAAGGAAGGGCAGGGCACCGTCATGGCGCGCAAGCTGCCACTGCTCGCCGGCAGCGATCACGCTGAACTGGCTGCCAGTGCCATCGTCCAGTGTCAGACTGCCGGTAAAGTCGGCCGCGAGCGTGATGCGGCTCGCAACCGGGACGATTGCGCCGGACAGCGGGGCAGGGGCCGCGAACAGAGCTGCGACCGATGGCTCGATGGCCTGGGCAAGGCGCAGCCCGCCACCACTGGCTTCGGCCAATCCCATCCGTCGCGGCAGGCTCATCACCCCGCGCCAGCCGCGCCTCGGAAATTCGTGCTGATAGGCGTGGTTGCCCATCCACCCGATCCATGCCGGCCGCCCGGCGGCATCGCGCGGGCCGTTCCAGACGATCGCGGCGTAGAAGTCGCGGCCCTGATCGACCACCTGCCAGCCGGCCCCGTCGGGCGTGAAGTGGTGGCCGTCAAAATCGCCAAGGCAACACAGCGCGCCCGCGCCGGGCGCATCGTGCAGCGCATCGACCTTGAACAGCCAGCGGGTCGCCCCGTCCTGGCCCGTGACCGGCAGTTCGACCAGCGTCGGGCACTCCCACACCCGCCCCGGCGCCGATCCGGCGACAATTTCCGAAGCGAGCTGCCACTCAGTGAGGTTGGCCGAGCGCCAGATCTGCGCGGTCTGCTCCATCGATTTGACCACCACCATGATCCAGCTGTCGCTGGCCGCGTGCCAGAACACGCAAGGGTCGCGAAAATCGGCCATCTTCAGGTCGAGCACCGGATTGCCCGTAAACCGCTCCCAGCTTTCGCCCGCGTCGCGGCTGTAGGCCAGCGACTGCGCCTGCACAGCGGGCGGCCCGGTCAGTGCGGCGGTATAGGCCGCGATCATCGTGCCCTTTCCCAAGCCGGCGCTGCCCGCGTGGTCAATCACCGCGCTGCCCGAAAACACCATCTCCTCCGGGCTGTCGATCAGGGCAGGCGCACGCTCTTCCCACCGTGCCAGATCGGGGCTGACGGCATGGCCCCATGACATATGCCCCCAGTCCTCGCCTTGCGGGTTGTACTGGTAGAACAGGTGCCACAGCCGCCCGTCATGGACGAGGCCATTGGGGTCGCTCAGCCAGTTGCGGCGCGGGGTGTAGTGATAGGCGGGGCGCACCGCGTCCTCCTCGCTGGTCGGGCCGGATGGCCAGAGCACCGCGATAGCTTATCTGCAATCGATTGCAAGATTGCGCGTGATCTTTCCCCGCCGATGGGTTAGTCCGGGGACGGACGGGACAGGCATGGACGATACTCGCGAGAACGACACGGCGCCCAAACGGGTGCGCAACATCGCTGAACTGGCGCGCATGGCGGGCGTATCGCCCGGCACGGTATCGCGCGCGCTGGCGAACAAGTCGCTGGTCAATCCTCAGACGCGCGAGCGGATACAGGCGCTGGCCCGTGCCCACGGGTTCCAGATCAACCAGATGGCGAGCAAGCTGCGACGCCAGAAGACCGGGGTGATCGCGCTGCTGATCCCGCTGGGCCATGACCGCCGCCAGCATATCTCCGACCCGTTCTTCCTGACCTTGCTGGGCGCGCTGGCGGATCAGCTGACGGAGAGCGGTTATCACCTCATGCTCAGCCGCGCGATCCCGCAGGAAGACCCTGCGTGGCTCGACCGGGTGGTCAATTCGGGGATGGTCGACGGGGTGCTGATGATCGGCCAGTCCGATCAGTTCGGCGAGATCGAGCGGATTGCGCAGGCCTATGCGCCGCTGGTGGTGTGGGGCACGCATCGTCCCGGTCAGAGCCACTGTGCGGTTGGATCGGACAACCACGAAGGCGGGCGGCTTGCTGCGCAATATCTGCTGGATCGCGGGCACCGCGCGCTGGCCTTTCTGGGGGATACGACCGGGATCGAGATTGCCGAACGCTTTGCCGGGGCGAGCGCGGCGGTGGCGGGTTTTGGTCACGAGGCGCGGTTGACGCATCTGCCCATCCACCTCTCAGTCGACGAGATGACCGACGAAATCGCCGCCGCGCTCGCGGGGGTCGGGCACCGGGTCGATGGGATTGTGGCGGCATCGGACGCGATTGCGATGGCGACCATCCGCCAGCTCGACAGCACCGGTATCAAGGTGCCCGATGATGTCGCGGTGATCGGCTTCGATGATCTTCCGCTCGCGCGTCTTACCGTGCCGCAACTGACGACGATCCGGCAGGACATTGCCTGGGGAGCGCGCGAGATGGTGGCCCGGCTGATGGCGCGGCTTGGGGGTGAGCCGGCCCATTCGCTGGTCATGCCCCCTGAGCTGGTGATCCGCGCCAGCGCCTGATCGCCCGCTGGCGCCGTTCAGGGCGCGAGCGAGACCGTGTCGCCATCGAAGGTCAGGCGAAAGCGCGGCGCGGGGGTTCCGCCGAATTGGCTGCGCAGCAGAGCGGGATGATCGGCAAGGCTGCGGCCCGCCATCCCCCAATAGTCGACAAAGCTCCACGCCTCGCCTTCGCCGGTGACCCACCAGCTGTAGGACTGGGTTGGTTCGCTGAGCGGGTTGTAGGCGACCAGGCCGCTGCCATTGGCCATGCGCCACGGGCCTGTCAGCCGGTCGGCGACCGCGCAATAGAGCCCGTTCGGCCCGGCCTCGACCTTGGGCGAGAAGGTGTGCCGCTGGGTCGACCAGAACAGGTAGTAACGCCCGTCGCGGCAGAGGATGTGTGGCCGCTCCATCTCGTTGTTGGTGCCCACCGCATGGACAAGCGGCGCGCCCAGCTGCCAGCGCGTGCCGGTCCACACGGCATAGCCGACCAGACCGTTGTGCGGATCATCGCTCCAGGCGGCGCTGCCGGTGAACAGGAGGTAGCAGGTGCCGTCCGCCGGATCGCGGAACCATGCCGGGTCGCGGAAGGCCTTGATCGTGCCGGGGGCGCCTTCGACTTGATTGGCAGGCTGGAACAGCGCGCCGTCGGCGGCGAACAGCTCTCTGGGGTCATGCCACCGGCCCGGCCCGGCCAGACCCGGCTGCAATTCGCCGGTGATCGCGAAGATCCGCTGCTCGAAGCTTGGCCCCTCGCCCTTGCGGCCGCTGGTGGTGAAGAACAGGCTGACCGCGCGGCCATCGTCATGCAGCACGCAGGAGCCTGCCCATTCGGCATGGCCGGGCGAAAGCGCGGGCAGCAGGGCCGGGCCGAGGTCGGTCCACGCGGCGCCGTCCGCCTCCAGCCGCAGCAGCCGGATCTGCGCATGGACATGGCGCTGCGCGGGATCGGGAAACTTGGGCGATGAGAGGAAGAACCAGAACTGCGCGCCCGCAATCACCGCGGTCGCGCCGTTCTCGTGCTGCAAGGGCCAGCAGTCCCACAGATCGAGATCGGGCAGGATCGGTTGGACGTGCTCGGCCCGGATCAGCGGCAGCTCGCTCCCCCGCCAGGGCGCCCCGCCGCGCCAGTGCGAGGCCCGCGTGATAATGTCGGACAGGTCGGGGATCGTCATGGTGTCACTCAATTGAAAACCCTCATAGCCTCGGCGTATCCCTGCGCCGTCAGTTCCCGGGCAAGGCTGTCGGCGCGCGGGGCGGGGAGGATCGCCACGATGGCCCCGCCAAACCCGCCGCCGGTCATGCGCGCGCCGCCCTCGGCACCGATCCAGTCATTGATCATCGCCACCTGCCGATCGACCTCCGGGTGGCTGGCTTCGAACAGGTCGCGCATCGAGGCATGGGCCTCGCGCAGCAGGGTGCCGAGCAGCGCGATGTCGCCCGCGGCAATGGCGGCGGCGGCGCGGCGGGTGCGGTCGATCTCGAACACCACATGGCGCGCACGCCGGGCCTCGGCCGGGCCGAGCGGCGCGGGGTCGAAACCGGCCGGATTGACATCGCGCAAAGAGGCCACGCCCAGCTTGCGCGCCGCGCTCTCGCACTCCTGCCGGCGGGTGTTGTAGGCGCCGTCGACCAACTCGCGCTCGACCCCGGATTGCAGCACCAGCACGCTCCATTCAGGCGGGAGCGTGACCTCCTGCCAAGCAAGGCTGCGGCAATCGAGCAGCATCGCCGCGCCCGGCGTTCCGGCGGCAATCGCCATCTGATCCATGATCCCGCAAGCAACCCCGGCAAAGCGGTGCTCGACCGCCTGCGCCACCTGCGCGAGCGGCTGGGCTGCGAGCGGCGCGGTCTGGCTTGCGGCAAGGATCGCGCGGCCCACCGCGATGCACAGCGAGGCCGAGGAGGAGAGCCCGGCCCCGCGCGGCAGATTGCCGGCGATCAGCAGATCGAGCCCGCCATCGAGCGCCGCAACCTCCCGCATCAGCGCCGCCATGCCATGCACCAGCGAATGCCAGCCATCCCCGGCAGGCGGGGGAGCTGAAGGATCGAAGCGATAGGCCTCGCCGTGATAGTCGGCAGCCCTCGCTGTAAAATCCGGGCCGTCAGAGCGCCGCCACGCCACCGCCGTGCCCAGCGCCAGCGGCATCGGCAGCACCAGCCCGTCATTGTAATCGACATGATCGCCGATCAGGTTGACCCGGCCCGGCGCAAAGGCGACGCCATCAGGCGCGTGGCCGAAAGCGGCGGCGAAGGCCTCGCGGGCGCGGCTGTTGGCGGGGCTGGGGGCGGGGCTCACGGCGTCACCGCCCGCAGCCGCTCGGCGGCCTGCTCGGGGGTGAGATCGCGCTGGGTCTCGGCCAGCAGTTCGAACCCGACCATGTGCTTCCTTACTGTTGCGCTCCGTAACAGGGGTGGGTGGAAATGCGCGTGGAGCCGCCAATGCGCGTGGTCCGCGCCAAGCCCATGCGGCGCGCCGTGCCAGCCCATCGAATAGGGAAAGTCGACCCCGAACAGCCCGTCATAACGCCGCAGCAAGCGCCCGAGAACCGCCGCCAGATCGGCGCGGGCGGCATCGCCGAGGTCTTCCATCCGGGCAAGGTCTCCGCGCGCGATCACCAGCGTCTCGAACGGCCACGCCGCCCAGTGCGGCACCACCGCGAGCCAGTGCTCGCTCGCCTCGACCACGCGCTCGCCCGCCGCCAGCTCGGCTTCCGCCACCGCCGCCAGCAGGGGCGTGCCGGTGCGCGCCAGATGCTCGCGCTGGCGGGTGTCCTCTTGGCTGACGATCTGCGGCACGAAGTCGCTCGCCCAGACCTGCCCGTGGGGATGGGGGGAGGAGGCACCCATCATCGCGCCCTTGTTCTCGAACAGCTGGACGTGCGCCCAGTCCCGCCCGAGGCTGGCCGAAAGGTCGGCCCAGCAATCGACCACCGCGCGCCGCCCGGCATCATCCATCCGCGCAAGGGTCTGCGAATGGTCGGGCGAATAGCAGATCACCTTCGCCTCACCGCGCGCCGGGGCGGTTTCGAACAGGTCGTGCGCGGAGTCCCCTTCGCCGATGCTCTCGTGCAGCAGTGCGGGAAAATCGTTCGGGAAGACAAAGGTCGCAGCGTAATCAGGGTTGGGCGTGCCGCTGGTGCGGGCATTGCCGGGGCACAGGTAGCACGCCGGATCATGGCGCGGCGCATCGGCGGGGGCAGGCTCGGCCTGTTCGCCCTGCCAGGGCCGCTTGGCGCGGTGGGGGGAGACGAGGATCCACTCGCCGGTCAACAGATTGCGCCTGCGGTGGGGGAAATCGCTGAGGCTCATGCCTGCGCCTCCAGCCGGAAAATGGCGACGCTTTCGGCCTTCTGCACCGGCATTGGCAGACCGGCATGGGCCAGCCAGCTACCGGCAAAGCCGACGGGTTCCTGCTTCATCTGCATGAACAGTTCGGCGCGCGGGATGCCGTGACCGCGCTGCTGGGCGATGGCGAGCAGGCTGACATCCCACTGCGCGCAGGCGGCGGCAAAGGGAAGGCGCAGCGGCTGCGGGCGGCGATCCTGCGGCGGCGCGGTGCGGATCGCGAACAGCAGGGTTTCGCCCTCGGCGCTATGCGCCTGCCAGCGCAAGCCATCCGCCCCTTCGCCCAGATCGATGCGGCTGCCATGCAGGACGTGCCGCCAGCGCTTGTAGAAGGCGATCCAATCCGCCAGTTCCTCTCGCTCGGCATCGGAAAGGGTGTCGGGATCAAGCTCCACGCCCAGATGGCCCATGCAGGCCACCGCCGCGCGGAAGGCCATGCCTTGCCCGCGCCCGGTGGCATGGGCGGGGCTGGCGCCGATATGCGATCCCATGATCTCGGGCGGGAGGAAGGCGAGGAACCCGCGCTGCATCCCCACGCGCGCGACCGCATCGATATTGTCGCTCGCCCAGAACCGGTGGACATAGGGCGCAAGCCCCGCATCGGAACGCCCGCCGCCCCCTGCGCAACCCTCGATCTCGACCGCGGGATGCGCGGCGCGAAGGCGCGCGAGCAGATCATAGGTGCCGCGCGTCTGAGCCATCCCGCCCGAGGGCGCGTGGTCGCGGTTCTGATCCCACTTGAGATAGGCAATCGGTGCATCGGCCAGCACCGCATCGAGCCGCGCGAACAAATGATCGCGCACGTCAGCGCGGCGCATATCGATCACCAACTGGTTGCGCGCCTCGGGCCGGTCGCGGCCGGGCAGGGCCAGCGCCCAATCGGGATGCGCGCGGTAAAGATCGCTGTCGGGGCTGATCATTTCGGGCTCGACCCACAGGCCGAACTCCATCCCCATGCCCTCGACCGCGCGGGCAAGCGGGGCGAGGCCATCGGGGTAGGTGACCGGATCGGGCTCCCAGTCGCCCAGCGCAGTGGTGTCGTCCCGGCGGCCCTTGAACCAGCCATCGTCGAGCACGAAACGCTCGATCCCGACGCTCGCACCCGCACGCGCGAGCCGTTCGATCCGGGCGACGTCGTGATCGAAATAGCACGCTTCCCAGCTGTTGAGGTGCACGGGGCGCGGGCGCATCGCACCGCCCGGCCATTGCAGCATCGCGCGCACCGCGGCGTGGTGCTGCTGCATCGCGCCGTTGCGGCCGTGCGTGGAAATGGCGAGGATCGCGGGCGGGGCGTCATAGGCCTGACCGGGGGCGAGGGTGACTTCCCCCGGCGCAAGGCTGGCTTCGGCAGCGAGCGTCCAGAAACCTTCGTCGTCGTGCTCGACGGTCAGGGCGCTGTCGCCCGACCACGCCAGTTGCACCGCGTAGACCAGCCCATTGTGCCAGCCTGCGTCACTATCGAGCACATAGGCACCCGGCGGCCCGCCATGGCCCGAAATTCCGCGCCGCGCGACACGCTGCCAGCTGTGGCGCGGCATGGGCTCGCGGCATTCGGCAAGCTCGGCATTGTGGCGACCCTGCCACGAGATCAGCGTCTCCGAGGTGGCGGGGAGGGGAAGTTGCAGGCTCGCCGCCGCGTCGATCAGCACAGGCGCGCTGCCGTGATTGACGACTTGCGCGGCAAAGCGGAAGGCACCGCCTGCCAAACGTTCGATGGTCAGCCGGTATGCAAGGCCCGAGGTGCTGTCCTGCGCGTTGGCGGTGATGGCGTTTGCGTCGCCTTCCACGTCAAAACTGTCCGCCACCAGCAGCACCGCCTCGCCCGATGGCGCGCGCGCCCTGACCACTGCCGGGCCGAACCAGCCGAGGCCAGCGGGCGGCACCAGCGGGGCGGTGATGTCATCATTCAGCGCAAAGCTCGCCGGACCGCGGCAATCGGCGAGCGGCGGCAGCGCGCCGGGGTCGACCCGCGCGCCGCAATGCCGCCACAGCAATCCGCGGCGCGGATCGTGTTCGAGCACGAGGCTCGCCTCGTCACTGTGCAGGCAGACAAGTTTCGCGGTCATCACGCCCCCGCCGGTTCGGTGTTCAGGGCATCGCCCGAGCGCCAGCCCTCGCGCACCCACAGCACGGCCAGCGCGGCGACGAACATACAGCCGCCCGACACCCGCAGCACATTGCGCGGATCGCCGCCCAGCACGCCGTCGTAAAAGCCGAGACCGATTTGCACGAAGCCGAGGTCGACCGCGCTCATCACGAAGGCGAACAGCAGCATCGGGACGACGATCATCATGTTGAAGATGCCCATATAGACCCCGACCCGTTCAGGCGGGATGGCGTTGGAGAGAATGACATAGGGATTGCCCATGATGCTGCCCCATGCAATCCCGATCCCGATCACGGCGGCAAACAGCATCGCCTTGTCGGTGATGCCGGGCAGCACGATCATGCTGATCCCGCCTGCCGCCAGCGCCAGCGCATGGAGCGGCCCCGCGCCGATCCGCCGCGCCACCGGCACCATCGCAAAGGCAGCGATGAAGGCCACCCCGTTGTAAAAGGCGGCCATTTCGCCATTGGTCAGCACCGCCTGCCGGAAGGCGGCGCTCGCGGGGTCGGCCGTGCCGTAGACGCTGCGGCCGATGGCATAGATGACATAGCCCCAGTATCCCGACATCGCGAACCACTGGAACAGCATCATGATGCCGAGCTTGCGCATCGGTGCGGGCATTTCGCGCAAGGCGCCGCCGATCTCGGCGAAAGTGGCGCCGATGCCCTTGGGCTGGCGCGCAATCCAGTCGCGCTGGCGCGCGGTCAGGGGGAGTTCGGGCACCCTTGTGACAGACCACAGGATCGTCGCCAGCGACAGCACCGCGCCCATCCAGAACACGGTGCGCACGGTGTAGGGAATATTGTGTTCGTCGACCCAGTCGCGGTCCATTCCCAACATCACCAGCGCGGTAGGGGTTAAGAAGGCAAACATCTGGGCAAGGCCGGTAAAGGCGCTCTGGGTGAGGAACCCGGTCTGGCACTGCTGCGGGTTGAGCCGGTCGGCAACATAGGCGCGGTAGGGCTCCATCGTGGTGTTGTTCCCCGCATCGAGGATCCACAGCCAGGCCACCGCCGACATGATCGAGGCCGACAGCGGCATGAAGAACAACCCCACCGCGCACATGATCGCTCCCACAAGGAAATAGGGCGTGCGCCGCCCAAAGCGGGACAGCGTGCGATCACTCAGCGCGCCGACGATTGGCTGGATGATCAGTCCGGTGATCGGCCCGGCCAGTTGCAGCAGCGGCAATTCGGCCTCGTTCGCCCCGAGGAACGAATAGATCGGCCCCATGTTGCCCTGCTGCAATCCGAAACTGAACTGCAGCCCGAAAAACCCCAGATTCATGCTCAGAATCTGACTCAAAGTCATATTCGGCTTGCTGTCGTGCTGCATTTTCCCTCTCCGTCCCGGCTTTTGCCTAGGTTATTCTGCAATCGATTGCAACAACTGTTGCAGGAGCCTCTCTTGCGCCTCTGCATGGGCGCGCGGGGGGCGGTTGCGGGGGTTACAGCGGGGTGAGCCGGATCGCTGCGCCGCCGCCGGGGGCGAGCCACAAGGTCATGCTGTCGGCGGCGGTGATGTCGCGGGTCTCGTAGGCGATTTCGTGGCGCGCTTCGGTGCGATAGTCGGCGGTGCGCGTGTCGCGGAAGATCGTAGCGCGATAGGTGCGGCCGGGTTCGAGGAAGCCGAAGCCGAGCGTCACCTCGCGCCCCGTCGCATCATTCACACCGCCGACGTACCAGTCAGCCGAATTGCGATCCTTGCGCGCGAAAATCGCATAGTCGCCCACCGCGCCGGCGATCAGCTTGCTCGCCTCCCAGTCGGCCGGAACCTTGCTGATGAAATCGAGCTCCTTGGGGAACTTCTCGAGGTTCTCGATCAGGTCGGCGGCCATCTGGATCGGAGAATAGATCGCGAGATACAGCCCCAGCTGCTTGGCGCGGGTCGAGGCGAGGTCGCTGCCGCTCGGGCTCCGCAGGGTGAGGACGCCAGGGGTGAAGTCCATCGGGCCGGACAGCATCCGGGTATAGACCAGCGTCGGTTCATGGTCGGGGCCGTTGGCGAACTGGCCCCAGGCGTTGTATTCCATCCCGCGCGCGCCTTCGCGGGCGACCCAGTTGGGCCAGGTGCGCCTGAGGCCGGTGTCCTTGACCGGCTCGTGCGGGTTGACCGCGATCCGGTACTTCGCCGCCGTTTCGACCACGCGCTGGTGGTGCTGCACCTGCCGCTGGCCATCGTGCCACTCCATCCGCACCTCGCCGGGCCCATCGCCGGGCGCGATGATCCCGCCTGCGTCCGCCACATAGCCGGTCTTGACCACCCGGATCCCGAGCCGGTCATAGAGCTTCATCGCATCGTCCAGCTGCGCCTCGTAGACCGCAATATTGCCGCCGGTTTCATGGTGTCCGATCAGTGCCACGCCCTTTGTCTTGGCATAGGCGGCAAGCGCTTCAAGGTCGAAATCGGGGGTCGCCTCGGTGAAGCTGAATTCATCGCCGTGGCCGAACCAGTTGCCGTTCCAGCCCTTGTTCCAGCCTTCCACCAGCACGCCCGAAAAGCCGTGCTTGGCCGCAAAGTCGATATGTTCCTTGGTGCGCTGCGTCGTTGCCCCGTGGCGCTCGCCCTCGGCCCAGGTCCATGTGTTGGCGATCATGCCCCACCAGATGCCGATATATTTCTGGGGCTTGAACCAGCTGACATCGGTGAGTTTGGAGGGCTCGTTGAGGTTGAGTTCGAGATCGCTCTCGACCAGCCCGGCGGCGCTGTCGGTGATCCGCATCGTGCGCCACGGGGTGACGAAGGGCGTTGCGCGCGTCACCTTGGGCCCGCGCGACGAGGGGGAGAGCATGGTGCGGAAGGTCTGCCCCTCGATCCGCTTGAGCCAATAGGCCGAATAGTCGACCAGCGCGGCTTCATGCAGCGACAGGTGGGTGCCATCCTCCAGCCGCATGGTGATCGGCGTGTGCGCGGTGGCGACCGCGTCGATCGGGGTCTGCTGATAGACCTGCTCGTACCGGTTCCAGTCGCCCCCGGTGATCCACCAGGCGGTGCCCTTGGGGGCGATGGAGAATTCGGTCAGCTCCTCGGCGATCTTCATGGTGAGAAGGCCGGACTGTTCGGGCAGTTCGTAGCGAAAGCCGATCCCGTCATTGAACAGGCGGAAGCGGACATTCATCAACCGGCTGCCATCCCCCTCGGCCTGACGGAAGCTGACGAGCACTTCATTGTGCTGGTCGACCACGAAGCGACGCTCGCCCCAGGGCTGTTCCCATCGGGTGTTCGATTGCGCGGTTGTTGAGCCGGTGAGGGTAAAGCCGCGCACCATCGGCAGGCCGTCGGTCAGCAGGAAGCCGAGCTTGGAGGGCGCAATCAACAGCTGCCCTTTACGCGAAAGCGACCACACGGGCCGCGCATCGCCATCGGTGGTAACGGTGAGGGTCAGCGAGGTGTCCGGCGAGGTCGCGGTGACGACCGGCGGGTTTTGCTGCGCATAGGCCGGCTGCGCCATCATCGCGCCGAGCATGGCCGCGGCGAGCAGTGTTTCGCGATACGCCATCATCGTCTCTCCCTGATCCCGCCCGAATGGTTTTCGGGTCGTGCAATGATTGCGTGATAACCCATGAAAACAACCCTTGCAATCGATTGCAATAACTCGTGCATACGGTTTCACCGCATAAGCGCGCTGTCGGGTTGGATGTGCGGCAAATTTAGATTGACAGTCATTCGCAATAGCAACAGATGCGACGCAGAATTCTGACCTGAACCGGAGCATCAATGTCCCGCCCCTTCATGCCGATTCGCCGCCTCGCTGCGACACTTCTCGCCACCGCTGCCGCGCCCGCGCTGGCGGCCGGAGACGCTGCGGCCCCTGATGCCGCCGATCCGCAGGCGTCCGGCACCACCACCAGTCAGGCGACCTCGATCATCGTCACCGCCAGCCGCGACAATGATCGCCTGCCTGACCAATCGGGCACGCTGATCTTTGCCGGCAAGCTGGGCGACATTGCGGTGATGGATCAAATCCCGCCGGTGCCCTCGCGCAACCTGCGCGTCGCCTTTGCCGACATTCCGGGCCTGCTGGTGTCGGAAGTGTCGAACGGGGCGTGGGCCTCGCTGTCCTATCGCGGGCTGGGCGAGCCGCATGAAAGCTGGAACGTCCTTACTTTGCAGGACGCGGTGCCTGCTGTGCCGGATATGTATTCCTACCCTGCCGGCTACTTCATCCCGCCGCTTGAGATGGTCGAGCGGGTCGAGTTCATCCGCGGCGCATCGGGCCTGCTCTATGGCCCGCAGCCGGGCGGGGCGATCAATTATGTGATGCGCGGGCCGCGGCGCGAGGCCGGGGTCGAGGGGCAGGCGCGCCTGACGCTGGGCAGCTGGGATGCGCGGCAGGGGCTTGCCAGCATCGCCGCCTCGGACGGCACTTTCGCCGCGGACGGCTTCATCCAGTATGCCGAGGGCGATGGCCCGCGCCGGGTCAATTCCGATCACGAACAGACCACCGCCCGCCTGCGCGGCCACTACATGGGCGAGACCGTCACCGCGACCCTTTCGCTCGATTACTATCAGGGCCGCTTCGGCGAGCCGGGCGGCCTGTCCCGCGCCCGCCTCGAAGCGGACAACCGCGACGGATCGACCGCGCGCGACCGCGCCCGGCTCGAACGCTTTGCCCCGACGCTGGCGATCGACTGGCAGGCGGGCGAGAACACCCAGGTCACCGCGCGCGCCTTCTACAGCCGGTTCGAGCGCGAAAGCTGGCGGCAGGCAGGCGGCAGCTTCGGGCAGGTGACGCCCGATGCCAATGTGCTGATCCGCCAGTTGCAGGTGTTCGACACCGCCGGGATCGACTTGCGCCTCGCCCATGATTTCGGTGCGAACAGCCAGCACAGCTTCACCCTCGGCGTGCTCGGCCACACCTCGGATGCGCCGGTGTTTGTCGACAAGGGCGCAAGCAATGCCGACTTCACCGGCAGCGCCGGCCCGCTCGCCCGTGCGCAGCGCAGCGGCGACACCGCGGCGGTGTTCGGCGAGTTGAAGCTGGGCTTTGGTGACGTCCAGATCGTCCCCGGCTTCCGGCTCGAACGTCTGCGCCAGCGGGTGGTGGAGACGCTCGATCTCGCGCAGGGCAGCGCCACTGGCGGCGCGCCCGGTGCCCCCAATGGCACGCTCGGCAATCGCGAGGACACGCAGACCGTGCCGCTTTATGGCATCGGCATCACCTGGGATGCATCCGACACCCTGCGCTTCGTCGCCAATGCCAGCCGCGCGTTCAAGCCGCTCCAGTATAATGACGGCGTGACCTTCCAGGCCGGGATCGATTCCGCGGGCACCTTCGATGCCTCCTACGCCTTCACCGTCGAGGCCGGGCTTCAGGCCGAACCTGTGCCCCCGCTCAGGATCGATGCGAGCCTGTTCCGGGTCGAGTTCGAAAATCAGGTCGGCTTCCTCGCAGGCCCCCTCCCGGCCGATCCCCCGCGCGGGGCGGTGGGCGCAGGCGGGGCGCGGCGGCAGAATGTCGGATCGATGCGCAATCAGGGGATCGATCTCGCCGTCCGGCTCGATCTGATCGGGCCCGAGGGCATCGCCAAGGGCGAGAACACCCTGCGCCTGTCGACCAACCTGCAACTGCTCGATGCCGAGTTTACCGCTGGCGTTGCGGACGGCTTCACCCCGCAATATGCCCCCGGCCACCTGCTCCGCTCGGTGCTCGCCTATATCGGCAAGGACGGCTCGCGCGCGGCGCTGACCTTTACCTCGGTCGGCGATCAGGAGGGCGCGGACAACAACGTGGCGGACTTCTTCCTGCCCGGATACGAAGTGCTCGATGCCTCGGTCGAATGGCCGGTGGCGGGCGGGTTCACCATCGGGGCGGGGGTGAACAACCTGCTCGACGAGGAATATGCCAGCCGCGTGCGCCCGGGCGGCGGCGGCGGGTTCGATCCCGGCGCGCCGCGTCATGTCTTCGTCTCGATCGGCTGGAAGGGCTGACCGGCCGGGCACCTGCCCCCCATCCCTGAAACAAGGGGTGGCGCGGCGCCTGCGTCAATGTTACGCGCCCGGCCTGATTGGGTTTGGGGGCTTTGCATGACAGGCAGAATGGGTGCAGGTGCGCGCGGATTTTCTTGCGCGCGGGCGGGGTTGCGCGCGGTGGCAGCGGCCCATCTCGCGCTGGCGGCGACCTCGCTCGCGGCCGCACCCTGCGGGCCGGTCGAGCCGATCGCGGTGTCGCAAGTCCTCACCGGCACGCCTGCGCCCGCCCAGTGTGACGAGCGGGCGATGGGCTGGATCACCAACGACGAATACACCATCTGGCGCTGCGGCTTGCGCGTGCCCGAGGGCGCGTCCGGCGATGAAGCCGAGAGCGCCGATGACGCGCTGATCGTGATGCGCGGCGATGTGCAGGTGCATCAGCAACCCGATTTCCCCTCGCTGTGGGGCGATGCCGGGCTGGTGGTGCTGCGCGTCGATCTGACGGGCGACGACGTGGGCGAAACCGTGATCGCGGCGCACAACACCTCGGGGCAGGGCATGGGGATCGAGCACTGGACGCTGACCGTGCTCGGCCCGGACGGCAGCGTGCTGGCGCGCGAGGAGGAGATCGCCGATTGGGGCCCCGCGGCCTTCGTTCCCCGCGCGCCGCAAGACGGCAAGCGCCCGGCAGGCTGCGCGCTGCTGTTGACCGAATGGCGCGATGTCGAGGAGGCTGACGGGACGCCCACCAAGCACCTCGTCGGCTGGCGCGCGGCGCTTGGCAGCGATGCGGCACCGCAGGGCGATTTCGTCACCCGCCGCTATGACCGCAAGTTCGAGCGGGAGCGCATCCGCGATATCGAGCGCACCAATGGGCCGGAGCGTGATCCGGCGCGCTGGCTCAAGCGCCAGATCGCTGCCGCGCTGGCGTCGGAAATGAAGCCGTAACCCGCTTGTCCCCCGCAGGAGTAACCCAACCGATGCACAATCTTGTTCGCAGCCTGATCGGCGGCGCGGCCCTGCTGGCGGCTGCTCCGGCCCTGGCGCAGACCGCCCCGGCACAGGCCGATCTCAACGCAAGGCTGGAACTGGCGCGCGAGGTGTTCCAGCTGTGCGGGCAGGGCAGCTATTTCGAGCGGCGGATGCTCGATCAGGCCGCGCGCCTCAGCTTCGAAGGATCGGCAGAAGCCGCGCGGATCAAGGATGAACGCTACCCCGGCGAGGCCCGCAACGCCTTGCGCGCCGCCCGGATCGAGGCCGCGCGCGGGCTCGGCTGCGGTGAGGCGGCTGGGCCGGTCATCAAGGAAGGCTCTGACTGGGCCTATCTCGAACTCGCCAGCCTGCTGCTGGTGCTGCAATCGCAGGTCAATGCCAAACAGACCGATCTGACCCCCGAGGGACATCAGCTTTACAAGCTGGGGGTGGCGCAGCTTGAAAAGGCCTATCCGGGCCAGCTCCAGCAGATCAGTGGCACGGCGCTGCAACTGGCGGCCCAGCGGCAGCAGGCGCGCGGTCTGGCGCCGGTCGAACAGGGCATCGCCGCCAATCTCTATCGCGACGAGATCGACGCGCTGCTGGCGGATCTGCGCTTTCAGGTGGTGATGCTGAAAGCGGGGATGCAGCCGGTCTTGCGGTTCGACCGGCACGACACCGGATCGCAAGCGACCGGATCGCGGTTGGCCGAGCGGATCGAGCTTCTGCCCACCGCCGCCGCCCCCGCATACCGCCAGCAGGCGCGCTGGCGCGTGCTGGGTTCGCCGCGCGACATCTTTGTGCCGGGGAATATCGCCGGCCACGCCGGGGCCATGCTGGTGCGCGACCGCAGCGGCGCGATGATGGTGATGGTCTACGGAGAAGATGCAAGGTCGCTGCCGCGCAGCGAGGCGGCGGCCAAGCTTGTCGTCAAGGGATCAGCCCTGCCGCTCACCGTCGAGAATGTCTGGACGGCGAGTGAATGCAGCGGCTTTGAAATCTGCCTGCGCTTTGCCCCTGAGGCTGACGCCATGCTGGAAGCGAACACAGACTGGCAGGTCGCGCAGTTGCGGCTGACGCTGACAAATGACAGCCGGACGGCCATTCCCATCGAGTTCGACCGCGCCCAGTGGAACTGGGCCCGCGGACAGTAACTCAGGCGCGGGCCGCCGCGGCGGCGATAACCGCCAGCGCCTCGGCCTCGCTGATGACTTCGGCATATTTGGCCTGGAGGTCGAACAGGTTCGCCTCGTGCGGGGCCGGGTGGCGGTCGGCGCAGGCGTCGCGCACGACCAGCGGCACGAAGCCATATTGCATCGCATCGAGCGCCGAGGCGCGCACGCAGCCCGAGGTCGAATAGCCGGTGATCAGCAGCGTATCGATGCTTGCCGCGTGCAGCACTTCGGCAAGCCCGGTGCCGAAGAAGGCGCTGGGGTATTGCTTGGTGAACACCCGTTCGCCTGTCAGCGGGGTCAGTTCCGGCGGGAAAGCACCCAGCGGCGAGCCTTCGATGAAGGCCTTCAAGACCGGCGCCTTCTTGTAGAACACCCCGCCGTCCGAGCCATCGGGCTTGTACTGGACATTGGTGAAGACCACCGGCACGCCCGCCGCCCGCGCTGCCTCTGCCAGCCGGGCGTTGCAATCGCGCGCCGCGGCTGCGGTTTCCATGAACAGCGCCGACCCTTCGGTCAGATAGGCCGCCACGACATCGACAATCAGCAGGGCAGGGCGGTTGCCGGGCTGGAGCCGCCCTTCATAGACCCCCGCATAATTGTCGGACGCCGAGGGGCTGGTCATCAGATGATGCCCGCCGCCGCCAACCGCTCCAACTCAGCCGCGTCAAGGCCGAGCCGTTCCGCAAAAACCTCGGCATTGTCCTGGCCCGGTGCGGCGGGCGCGGGGCGGCGGATGGTGCTGGGGGTCTTGGAGAGCTTGGGGAAGGCGTTCTGCATCTTGATCTTACCCCGGTTCTGGGTCTCGACCTCGATGATCGCCTCGCGCGCCTGAAAATGCGGATCGGCGAGCATCTCGGGCGCCCGATAGACCCGGCCTGCGGGGATCGAATACTCGGTCATCAGCGCATCGACCTCGTCGACGGTCAGCGTGCCCGTCCACGCGTTGATGAGGGCGTCCAGTTCGTCCTGATGAATGCCGCGGGCAATGTGGGTTGAATAGCGCTCGTCGCTCGACAGTTCGGGGCGACCCATCGCCTGGCACAGCCGGGTGAAGATCGCATCGCCATTGCCGCCGATCATGTAGACCCCGTCCTTGCAGGTGTAGACATTCGACGGCGCGATGCCCTTGAGCACCGAGCCCGAGCGTTCACGGATCACGCCGTTGCGGTCATATTCGGGCACCAAGCCCTCCATCACCTGCAACACCGCTTCATAGAGCGCGGAATCGACCACCTGCCCCTCGCCGGTCTTTTCCCGGTGGTGGAGCGCGGCGAGCACGCCCATGCAGCCATAGGTCGCGCATAGGGTATCGCCGATGGAAATGCCCATGCGGCTCGGCGGACGGTCAGGCTCGCCGACGATGTAGCGCCACCCGCCCATCGCCTCGCCGATCCCGCCAAAGCCGGCGCGTTCGGAGTAAGGCCCATCCTGTCCGTAGCCCGACATCCGGGCGATGATCAGGCCGGGGTTCACCGCGTGAAGCTCCGCCGGGCTCATGCCCCAGCGTTCGAGCGTGCCGGGCTTGAAGTTTTCGATCAGCACATCGGCCTCGGCAATCAGCCGCTTGGCGAGCGCCTGACCTTCGGGCACGCGCAGGTTGCAGGTGACCGAGCGCTTGTTGCGCGCGATCACTTCCCATTGCACCTTCTCGTCGCCCTGACCCCAGTTGCGCATCGGATCGCCCGCGCCCGGCGGCTCGATCTTGACCACATCCGCGCCCATGTCGCCGAGCAGCTGGCCGCAGAACGGGCCCGCCAGCAACTGGCCCATTTCGACGACCTTGATCCCTTGAAGCGCGCCGCTCATTCCGCCGCCTCCCGCAAGGTGGTCCACACCGGCTGGACAGGGGCGGGGAGGCCGGTTTCAGCCTCGCAGTTGGCGCGAAGGGCGTCGATACCCGGGCCATAGTCGAACAGCGGGAGTTCGCCGCGGCTGGCCGACATTTCAGCGCGCAGAGCCTCGGTTGCGGCCGTATCGACCACACCCGCGCTGTCCACCACCACGCCATAGGCGCGCGCGCCCTCGGGGGTGACGAGGCCTTGCCGGATTTCGAGGCCGACCAGCTCGGGATCGCGCGCCAGCGGGTCGCCCCAGCCGCCGCCGCCCCAGGTGATGAAGTGGAGGAGGTCGCCCGCCTTCACCTTGACGCTCTCGACCTTGTTGCCGACGATTTCCTGCGAGCCATCGGCGCGCTCGAGCACCTTCCTCGCCCGCGCGCCGGGGTGGCCGCCGTTGACGCCCCACGGCGGCACGAACCAGCGGTCGTCATGGATCGCGATCTCGCCATCGGCGAGGAAGCGGTAGGTCATGTGGATGCCGTTGCCCCCGCGATGGAGGCCCGCGCCGCCGCTGTCGGGCGCGGTGGAATAGCGCTCGATCCGCAGCGGGAAGTAACGTTCGAGGAACTCGTTGGGGACATTGGTGAAGCCCGGCCACAGCGAGTGGCCGTCCGGCCCGTCGCCGAGCGGCCTGCCCGGAATGCCGCCGAAACCGATCTGGAACAGCTGGAACCAGTCGCGCGTCCCGTCCTCGCGCGCGTCCCAGCCCGAATAGAACAGGTGCGGCGAGGAGGAGAAGCCGGCAGCGTTGAGGAACTCCGGCGTCTTCTGCCCGAGCAGCCCGCCGAGAATGTCGAAGATGCGGCCCAGCGCATGGGTGCGGCCCGAAAGCGCGGCGGGGAAGTGCGGCTTCAGCAGCGAGCCTTCCGGGATGCGCACCTCGATCAGATCGTAGAACCCGTCGTTGAACAGGATCTGCGGATCGAAGACCATGATCATGTAGATGCCGAAGAACATCTTGAACATGTTTTCATTGAGGAAGAAGTTGATCGAGGCGGCCGATTGCGGATCGGTGCCCTCGAAATCGAGGATCACCTTGTCGCCCTCGCGCCACATGGTGCAGCGGATCTTGTAGGGGCCGTAGCCCTTGCCGTCGTCGCAGATGTAGTCCTCGAAGCTCACCGGCTCCTCGGCCACCGCCATCGCCAGCAGCGCCTTCATCGCCCGGTGGTTGCGGGCCAGAAGCTCCTGCGTGGCCGAGACATAGACATCATCACCGAACCGGTCGGCCATTTCGATCACGCGGCGCGCGGCGACGCGGCAGCTGGCGATCAGCGCGTTGAGGTCCGCCTGGCACCAGTCGGGCTTGCGCGTCTGGTGCATCACCAGCTTCATCAGGTCTTCGTTGTATTCGCCCTTCTTCCAGATCTTGACGGGCGGGATGCGCACGCCCTCCTCGAAGATCGAGGACGCGCCGATCGGCATTGAGCCCGGGACCGATCCGCCGATGTCGCTCTGGTGGCCGAACATCGCGGTATAGGCGAGCAGGCGACCATCCTTGAACACCGGCAGCAGCACCAGCCAGTCGTTCGAGTGGCTGACCGCCCCGCCGCAGGAATAGGGATCGGACAGGAAGATCATGTCCCCGTCCTCGATCGTGCCATCATACTGCTTGAGGAAACCGTCGATAAAGCTGCCGAACTGGCCGACGATCATCTTGCCGGCCGGATCGGAGATCAGCGGAAAGGCGTCGCCCTGTTCGCGGATGCCCGGCGACATGGCGGTGCGCACGAGGGTCGCGTCCATCTCGATGCGTGCATTGCGCAGCGCGTTCTCGATGATGTCGAGCGTCACCGGGTCGATCGCGACCTTGGCAAAGGGGGTGGTGTTGGGTTCGATGATGCGAGCCGGCATGGTCTTAGCCCTCCGCCTTGAGAGTAATCAGGATGTTGCCGACCGCGTCGACAGTCGCGCGACAATCGTGTTCGACCAGCGTGGTCGAATCCATCTCGGTGATGATCGCCGGGCCTTGGATCACATCGCCCTGCCTGAGCTTGGCGCGGTCGTAGATCACCGCCGGCCGCTCCTCGCCGCCGATCCACATCACGTGGTCGCGGATCTTGGCGGCGGCGGGGTTGCCATCGCCCTTGGGCAGCTCGGCCGCGGGCAGGGCAGGGGCTTGCCCTTGGGCGACCGCGCGCAGGTTCACGATCTCGTGCGGGGTGTCCATGTTGAAGGTGAAGAGCCTGAGGTGCTCCTCGTCGAAGCGGGCGAGGATGCCTTCGATCCCGTCCTTTTCGAGAATGTCCTGCGTGATGGTCAGCGGCACCTCGAAGGCCTGGCCAGCATAGCGCACGTCGATTTCGAAGAGCGAGGTGATCTGCTCTTCCGGGATGCCGTCGGCGAGCAGTTCGCCGCGGGTCTGCGCCGCCATTTCGTCAAGCACGGCGACGAGATCGGCGATGGTGGTGTCCTTGGCGAGCCGCGAGAAGCTGCGCGCGGTTTCGGTGCGCATTCGGGTCGTCGCATCGCCCAGCGCGCAGAGCACGCCGGGGGAGACGGGCGAGATCGCGGGCCAGCTGCCCATCAACCGCGCCACCGCATTCACATGGAGCGGCCCTGCTCCGCCAAAGCCCATCAGCGCAAACTCGCGCGGGTCGTAGCCCTGCTGCACCGAGATCATGCGCAGCGCGCCGAACATATTCTCGTTGACGATGTCGATGATCCCGCGCGCGGCCTCCATCAGCGTCACGCCGAGCGCGTCTGCAATGGTCTGCACCGCGGCCTTCGCGCCCTCGCGATCAAGCTTGAAGCTGCCGCCGAGAAGGTCTTCGGGGAGGTAGCCGAGCACCACGTTGGCGTCGGTCACGGTGGGGAGCGTGCCGCCCTTGTTGTAGGCGACCGGCCCCGGCACTGCGCCCGCGCTCTCCGGCCCGACGCGCAGCGCGCCGGTCAGCTGGGGAACGTGGGCGATCGAGCCGCCGCCCGCGCCCACGGTCTTCACGTCCAATGCCGAGGCGCGCACGGACAGGTGCCCGACTTCGGTTGTGCGCTGGCGGCGCGGTTCCAAGCCCTGGATCAGCGCGACGTCGGTCGAGGTGCCGCCGACATCGAGCGTCAGGATGTTCTCGAAGCCTGCATTCTTCGCCACCCACAGCGCGCCGGTCACCCCGCCGGCGGGGCCGGACATGAGGATGTTGACCGGGTGTTCTTCCGCCTTCTGGCTCGACATAAGGCCGCCATCGGAACGCAGCAGCGAGAGGCGGCCCTTCAGCCCTTCGGCCTCCAGCTTGGTGCGCAGGTTGGAGACATATTTCGACACCACAGGACGCACCGCGGCATTGGCGACGGTCGAGAGGGTGCGTTCATATTCCTGCATTTCGGGCAGGACTTCGTGGGAGAGCGAAACGGGGATGCCGGGCAGTTCTTCCGCCGCGATTTCGCCGATCCGCGCTTCGTGCGCGCCGTTGAGATAGGCGTTCATCAGCGACACGGTGAGCGCCTCGATCCCGTCCGCCTTCAGCTTGCGCAAGGCGGTGCGCACCGCATCTTCATCCAGCGGGGCGACCTCGCGGCCTTTGGCGTCCATGCGGCCGGGCACCTCGACCGTGTGCTCGAGCCTAGCGAGCGGCTGCGGCTTGGGCCACACGATCCACGCAGCAAGCCCGCCGGGCACGAAGCTGCGGGCGATCTGCATGATGTCGCGGTAGCCCTGCGTGGTGACGAGGCCAACCTTCGCACCCTTGCCTTCCAGCACCGCGTTGGTGGCGACCGTGGTGCCGTGGAGGAAGTAGGTGATGTCCTCGGCCCCGATCCCGGCACTCGCCATGATCGCCTTCACCCCGTTGAGAATGCCTTCCGAGCTATCATGCGGGGTCGAGGGGGTCTTGTGCCGCCAGAAGGCGCCGCTCGCCTCGTCGAACAGAAGCAAGTCGGTGAAAGTCCCGCCGACATCGACACCAAGCCTGTACGTCATGCTATGTCCTCTAACTTAAGCTGCGCGCGCAACGGCCGAGGGGAGTTCCCGTCCCAGCACGCCTGCAAACCACTTGTTCGCTGCAATCGCAGCCTCGAGATCAACGCCCATCGCCACGCCCGAACGCTGCATCATGTAGACGAGGTCTTCGGTTGCGATGTTGCCGGTCGCGCGCGGGGCGAAGGGGCAGCCGCCGAGCCCGCCGAGCGAGGCGTCGAACACCTGCACGCCCGCCTTCCAGGCCTCCCACGCATTGGCGATGCCGGTGCCGCGGGTGTTGTGGAAGTGCGCGCGCATCGGGATCCGGCCTGCGAGCAATTCGCCGAGCTTGGCGAAAAGCTCGCCCGCTTCCCACGGGGTGCCCGCACCGATAGTGTCGGCGAGCGCGATTTCCTCCGGGCTTTCCTCGGCGATGGCCTCCGCGATGGCGAGGACGGTGTCATGCGCCACTGCACCCTCGAAGGGGCAGCCGAAGGCGGCGCTGATGGTGACCTGTGCGCGGATCCCCTCGGCGCGGGCGAAGCGCAGCATTTCGCGGGTCTCGGCGATGCCCTGTTCGATCGTCTGGCCCTGATTCTTCTGCCCGAAGGTGTCGCTCGCGACGACCACGCAGCCGACCTGATCGACGCCCCGCTTGCCGCCCTCGCGGGTGGCCAGTGCGCGCAGCACGCCGCGCTTGTTGAGCACGAGGCCGACATAGGTGCAGTCCTTGCGGTCGGGCAGGCCTGCGATCACCGCCTCGGCATCGGCCATCTGCGGCACACGGGCGGGATGGACGAAACTCGCCACCTCCAGCCGCCGCGCGCCATAGCCGATCATGCGGTTGATGAGATCGAGCTTGGTCTCGGTCGCGATGATGTCGGGCTCGTTCTGCAAGCCGTCACGCGCGCCGACCTCCACCAGTTCGATTGCGCCTTGGGAATGGGGGGCTGACATCGTGAATCGCCTGTTGCCGCTGTGGGGGTGTGGGTGGTCAATTACCGGGTTTGTATACAATTGCAATGATGCTTGGCGCGCCAGAATATGTCGGAACCAGCCGGTTCATGCAGCGTTGTTATGCATCTTCTGCAAGTCCGTCATTCGCTGCCGGGCCGACCGCGCGGGCGAAGGAGTGGAACGCCCGGCGCAGGTGGCTCCCCATCACGGCGCGCGCCCAATCGGGGTCGCGCGCGGCGAAGGCGGCGACCAGTTCGTCATGGTCGCGGGCCGATTGCAGCAGGTCATCGCGCGAATAGGTGCGCGCCGTGCGCAGCACCACCGGCGCCTCGACCAGCCGCGCCAGAAGTTGTGCGAGGCGCGGCGAATGGGCGGCGTCGATGATCACTTCATGGAACGCCCGGTTGGCATCGAGGAACCGCGCCACATCGGGCTGCGCCTGATCGACCGCGGCTGTCAGCTCGCGGTTGACCGCGTCCAGCGCGGCGATCTGCTCGCGGGAAAGACGCTCGGCGGCGCGTTCGGCGGCGTGACATTCGAGCATCTGGCGCAGCGTGAACATCTCTTCGATGTCGTCCCGGCTCCAGTCGGCCACGAACAGCCGCTTGGTATCGGATCGCACCAGCAGCAGCTCGTCCTCCAGCCGCCGCACCGCCTCGCGCACCGGGGTGCGGCTGACCCCGGTGATCTGCGCCAACTGGTCTTCGGTCAGCTGCTCGCCGGCCTTGACCGCACCGCTCAGAAGGTGGGCGCGGATCTTGGCATAGGCCTGTTCGGAGGCGCGACTCATGGCTGCGGGCCCGGATGGAAGGTGGATGAGGTGCGAGGGGCCATGGGGTTCCTTTGTGCGGCGTGCCGTTTGGCCCTGCAAGCCTGTGCGGTGAGAAAAACACACTTCCTCCGCACTTAGCACAGCATTTGTGCAAAGTGCTTGACGGCGGCGTTTTGTATACAATAACGACGCACGCACTGGCAACAGGGGAATGCCGTGAAGCGTATCAAGGTCATTGTGCCGATCGCGATGGATGAAGCAGGCGTGGCCAACCGCGCCCAGCAGCTTCCGGCCGATTTCGTGCGTCCCGGCTTCGCGCCAACCTTCGAGGCCGTGCGCTGGGGCGCGGCGCTGGGTGATTCCTATCACGATACCCTGCTGATGGACTGGACGGTGTTCCAGGCCGGGATCACAGCCGAAGAAGAGGGCTATGCCGGGGTGCTGATCGACACGGTCAGCGATTCTGGTCTGTGGCCGCTGCGCTCGGCGCTTGCCATTCCGGTGGTCGGGCCGGGCGAGGCGAGCTTTGCTGCCGCCATGATGCTCGGCAAGAAGTTCAGCGTCATCACCATGTGGCCGCAGTGGTTCCCGCTCTATGAAAAGGTCTTGAACCAGCACGGCTGGGAGCACCGCTGCGCCTCGGTGCGCTCGATCGACACCCGCCCCGATGTCACCGAACTGCTCGAAGGCAAGGAGGAGGTCGTCTTCGCCAAGCTCAAGGCCGAAGCGATGCGCGCGATCGAGGAGGACGGCGCGGATGTGATCGTGCTCGGCTCGACGACGATGCACCAGTCCGCCGCCTACCTCCAATCCGAACTGCCGGTGCCGGTGCTGAACCCCGGACAGGTCGCCTACAAGCAATTGGAAACGCTGATTGAACTGGGTCTGACCCATTCCAAGACCGCTTTCCCCGCACCCGAAGTGCCGATGCACGCCAACATCCGAAAGGGCTGGTACTGATGAGCGAAAGCTGGACTGAGGGCGGCCCCGGCCAGACGCCGCTGCCCTATCCCTTCTACGTCGATATCGTCACCAAGCGTTACTTCGACGGGGTCGACAACAAGGTGATGGATCAGGTGCTCGATTGCTTCACTCCCGATGCGATCCTGACCGAAGTGACCAGCAACACCGTCCACAAGGGCCGCGAGGCGATCCGGGCGATGTTCGTCAAGCTCTTCGCCGATTTCGAGAGCATCTGGCACGGCAATTTCGTCCACACCGCCGACCCGCAAACCAACGCGGTCTGCTCGCAGTTCACCGTGCTGATCACGCCCAACGGGGGTGAGGAGCTGCGGTATGAAAACTGCAACCGCTTCTACCTCAAGGACCGGCTGTTTCACCGGGTCTATGTCTATATGTCGGGTGACAACCTGCTGAAGGAGGGCGAGGCCTGATGCAGTATGAACCCACCCTGTCGCGCGCCGATCTCGTCGACTTCGCGCTGAACAAGTACTTCGCCCGCGTCGATGCCAAGGACCTGGAAGCCGCGCTCGATTGCTTCCACGATACCGCGCTGTTCTGCGTCCAGACCGCCTTTACCCGCCACAGCGGCAAGGCCGAGATCCGCCGGATGTTCGAGGATTTCTTCGCGGCCTACGAAACCATCATCCACCGCGATTTCACCTGCACCGTGGACGAGGCCAATGGGCGGATCACCGCCTGCTTCACCGCCGAACTGCACGACCATGAGGGCGGCATCACGCTGCTCTACAACACCAATTTCTGGCGTTTCCGGCCCGGCCCGGAAGGCCCGAAGTTCCAGGAAGTCTATGTCTACATGAGCGGGGCCAACCCGCTCGTCTGATCCCCAGTTCCCATCTCTCACCTCTCGATCCCAAACAGGAGAGCCGCCTTATGAATATCCGTCTGGTTCTTGCCTCTGGCGCGGCTCTTGGCGCCATTGCCATGTCCTCGCCCGCGCTTGCGCAAGATGTCGCATCCGCCGATCCGGTGGCCGAGGAGGAGGAAGGCGCGATCATCGTCACCGCCCGCCGCCAGTCGGAAACGCTGGCCGATGTGCCCGCCGCGGTCACGGTGTTCACCGCCGAGGCGCTGGCCAAGACCGGGGTGCAGCGCGCGGATGACTTCATCCAGCTCACCCCCGGCGTCACCATCGTCACCGGCACCGCCGAGGCGGGCGACACCCAGATCAACATTCGCGGCATCAACGGCGCGCGCGATGCGGAAAGCTCGGTTGCGCTGGTGGTCGACGGCATCCTCAAGACCAACACCGCGCAGCTGAACCAGAACCAGGGCACGCTGCGGCAGGTCGAAATCCTGAAGGGCCCGCAAGGCGCGCTCTATGGCCGCAACGCGGCAGCCGGCGCGATCGTGCTCCAGACCCTGAAGCCCGGCGACAGCCTTGAAGGCGGGGTGCTGGTGCGCGCGGCGCAGGACAACACCTATCTCGGCAATGCTTACATCTCGACCCCGATCGGCGAGACGGCAGGGCTGGTGCTGTCGGCCAATTACTCGACCACCGACGGCTTCTTCCGCAACCGGTTCCTGAACAATTCCAAGACCATCGACGATCAGGAAGTGTTCGGCCTCGATGCGCGGCTAGTGATGGAAGTCGGCCCCAATACCGAAATCGACGTGAAGGCCCGCTATGCCGACCTGAAGGGCGCCTCGATCAACTTCAACGCCGCCTTCCACCTGCCCAACTTCGCTGCGGTCGATCCGGCCTTCTTCGAGGATGTGAACGAGCATCCCTTCGGCTTCTATTCGAACATCCGCCCCACCAACGACCAGACCACCTTCGAGGCATCGGCCAAGGTCGAGCATGAATGGGATGCGATCTCGCTGACCGCATGGCTGCTTTACAGCGATGTCGACCAGTCGCTGACGGCGGACGGCACCTCGGCCGACTTCGCGCGCTTCACCTTCCCGGGCGCGACACCGGCCTCGGTCGCGGCGGCCAATGCCTGCGCGGCGTCGACCACGGCGCTCGCCGGCTTCCCGCTCAATGCGCCGACCTTCATCGGCACCAGCCCGATCCCGTTCATCTTCAACCCGGCGACCGGATCGACCTTCGGCCCCTATAGCCCGACCACCTGCGACGGCACCCAGTTCCAGATCCGCCAGCAGGAAGACATCAGCGGCGAAATCCGCCTGGCCTCCAACGGCGACGGGCCGGTGAACTGGCAGCTGGGCGCCTACTACCTCCACATCAACCGCGAAGTCGGCGTCAGCCTTGGCGCGGACCTGGGGCAGGGGGTGCTGCGTCAGCTCTACAACGCGCCGGGCACCAGCAACCCGACGACCCAGCTCTACCACGATGCCTTCACCACCGATGTCTATGCGCTGTTCGGCGCGGTCGATGCCGACCTGTCGGATCGCTTCAACATCAGCGTGGCCGGCCGTTACGACATCGAAGACCGCAATGTGGCGAGCCTTGTGCCCGCCGTGCGCGATCCGATCACCGGCGGGCCGATCAACCCGGGTCAGACCGTGGTGGCCGGCAACGTCCAGCCGATCGCGCCGCAATCGGCGAGCTTCAAGCAGTTCCAGCCCAAGATCTCGCTGCGCTATGAGCTGACGCCTGACGTCAACCTCTACGGCAACTGGGGCATCGGCTTCAAATCGGGCGGGTTCAACAACCAGGGCTCGGCCGCGATTGTCGATCAGGCGTTCAACCAGTTCATCGGCACAAATGTCGACATCGACGATCAGTACCGCAAGGAAGTCTCGAGCGCCTTCGAAGCCGGGATCAAGGGCACGCTTGGCGATGGCCTCGTCACCTTCGACCTTGCTGGCTATTACACCAATATCGAGGATATGCAGTTCTTCGAGTTCTTCGTCGGCGGCTTCGGCCTGCTGCGCGTCGTCTCGAACATTGACGAGGTCGAGGTTTACGGCGCGGAGCTCAACCTGTCGGTCGAGCCGGTCAAGGGCTGGACGCTGTTCGGCTCGGCCAACGTCACCGAAAGCGAGATCATCGAAAACGCCTCGCGCCCGGTGACGGTCGGCAACAAGTCGCCCTATACCGCCGACTACACCATCAACCTCGGCACCCAGATCGATCTGCCGGTGAGCGACAGCGTCAACTTCGTCACCCGCGCGGATTACCGCATCACAGGGCCGACGTGGTTCCACACCCTGCAGGACGATACCAACCCGACCCTGTTCAGCGGGCTGCTGCCGGGTTCGGCGCTGGCGCTGCCGGCGGTGGTGGGCGATGCGGACTATTCGGTCTCGCAGCGTGATACCTTTGCCGTGATGGATCTGCGCGTCGGTCTGGAGGGCGATAACTGGTCGCTCACCGCCTATGCCGAAAACCTGTTCAACGAGAAGTATCTGAACGAGGTGATCACCGCGGTCGAATTCGGCGGGTCGTTCATCTCGCCCGGCGGGCGTCAGCGCTTCGGGGTGGAGCTGGGTTACAAGTTCTGAGGCAAGTTTCTGGCGTCATCCGGCCCTTCGGGGATCGCACGGACCGTCAGGAGGGAAGCGCGCGGGGTTCTGCGACCCGCCCCGCGCGCTTTTCCTTTGTCTGGTGTCAGGGCGCAGGCGTTGGCGGAGCGGCAGGTGCGCTCCACCAGCTCAATGTCTGGTTGTCGTGGGCCGATGTCCACACGCCTTTGGGCGTCCAGCGCAGCGCGCCGCTGCCCACGGCTGCCCCCATGCGCGCGCGGATCGTGAGGCGCGCCGGGTCGATCACCACCATCGTCTGATCATCGGTCGTGCGCAGCCACACCGCGCCGCCCGCCGCGTCGATATCGCCCCATTTGAGATTATCGCCGACCTTGATGCGGCCCAGAACCGTCAGCGCGGCCGGATCGACCTTGGCGACCGTGCCATCGCCCTGTTCCTGCACCCACACCGCGCCTTCGCCTGCCGCAAGAAAGCCGGGGGTGTCACCCAGCGCGGTCGTATCGGTGACAGCCGTGCTGGCCGGGTCGATCTTCTGGAGCAGCTTGCCTTCGGAACTGACCGCCCACAGCGCATCGAAGCCATAGGCCAGATACCAGGTCTCGGGCGCCACGGTGACGGTGGCGGTGACGGCGTTGGTGGCCGGGTCGATCCGCGCGACCTTGCCTGCCGCATCGGACGGCACCCACACCGCGTCCGCGCCTGCGACCACGTTGGTCTCGCCCTTGGGGTTGGCAAGGCCGGTGGCGATCTTGGCCTCGACCTGCGCGGTGGCGAGGTTGATCCGCCACACCTCGCCGCCCTTGCAATTGGCGACCCACAGCGATCCCGCCGCAATCGCCATCGTGCCGCAGGGGCGCGGGACAGGCGTTTCGGCGAGCTTTCCGGCGGGGCTCCATTTCTCCACCCGCCCGTCATTCGTCACCCACACCGCATCGCCATCGACCGCGAGGAAATCGGCAAAGCCGGGCACTTTCAGCGCGGTCTCGACCAGATCGGGCTTGGGGCCGACGGCATCATCGGGCGGCGGGCTGCCTTTCGCGCAGGCACTCGCCGCGAGCGAGGCGGCGATGATCGTGGCGAGCGGGCGAGGGGCTTTGTCGGTCATGGGTGTCGGCCTCCATGCAAGGGCAGGGGAGAGAGACACGCCCGGAAGACGGGGCGCAAATCCTGCCATCATGGAACCAATTTCACCCATATTACTTTTCTAATCAATCGTAATAATTCCCCATGGACAAACCCGCGATTTGCGCGGATGCTGCGACTGCGAAAGGAACCGAATCATGCTCCATCTGCTTCGCCGCGCGGCCCGTTTTCTGCTCATTGCCTGCGCGCTTGCAGTGACGGCCTGTTCGGGGGGTGAGGAGGAGCCTGCCGCGCCCAAGACCGAGTTCAATATCGGCTGGTCGATCTATGCCGGATGGATGCCCTGGCCCTATGCCGAGCAGGCCGGGATCGTGAAGAAGTGGGGCGACAAATACGGCATCACGATCAAGTTCGTGCAGGTCAACGACTATGTCGAGAGCGTGAACCAGTACACCGCAGGCAAGCTTGACGGGGTGACGGTGGCGAACATGGATGCGCTGACCATCCCGGCGGCCGGCGGCAAGGACACCAGCGCGATCATCCTTGGCGACTATTCCAACGGCAATGATGCGGTGCTGCTGAAGGGCGCGGACAGCGTGGCGGCGATCAAGGGGCGGCAGGTCTATCTCGCCGAGCTGTCGGTGTCGCACTACCTGCTCGCCCGTGCGCTCGAGAAGAACGGGCTGAAGCTGACCGATGTGAAGACGGTCAACACCTCCGATGCCGATATTTCCGCCGCCTATGCCGCGCCCGATGTGACGGCGGCGGTGGCGTGGAACCCGCAGGTGACCACGATGAAGGGCGTCGCTGGCACCAAGGCGGTGTTCACCTCGGCCGATATTCCGGGCGAGATCCTCGACCTGATGGTGGTCGATACCAAGGTGCTGGCCGCCAATCCCAATCTGGGCAAGGCGCTCGCCGGGATCTGGTATGAAACCATGGCGCTGATGGCGAAGCAGGACGCGGAGGGCGCGGCTGCCCGCGCCGCGATGGCCAAGCTCGCGGGCACCGATGCCGCGGCCTTCGAGGGGCAGCTGGCGACGACCTTCCTCTACACCGATCCCAAGGCGGCGGTGGCGGCGATGGCTTCGGCCGACCTCATCACAACCATGACCCGCGTGCGCGACTTCTCCTTCGCGCAAGGGCTGTTCGGGCAGGGCGCGCAATCGGCGGACGCGGTGGGCATGAGCTTCCCGGGCGGCAAGACGCTGGGGGACGCGAACGCGATCACCCTGCGGTTTGACGACACCTATATGAAGCTCGCCGCGGACGGGAAACTCTAGAGCCTGTCCGGCTGGGGTGGAAGCATTGGCACGGAGCCGTTTTTGGCCCAGCGCAAGGAGCGAGGAGGGAGCCATGTTCTTGCATAGTGACCGACGAGAGACGCGGCGATGGGCCAAAAACGGCCCGCCCCTCCGGGGTCGCCTCAGGAAGCCCGCTGGCTGCGTCGCGGCCCTTGCAGGGGCAACCAAGCCCCTGCTGCGCACCACTCCTGTCCAGCGGGCTTGCTGAGGCGATGCGAATGTTTCCACCCCGGCCGGGCAGGCTCTCCTGATGCGCTGGGTCACGGCACAGCCGACCCGCAGGGCTACGCTGCTCTTGGGCGCGCTGCCGCTCCTGGTGCTGGCGCTGGCCTATATTGTCGCGGCGGCTGCGCGCCATGCCGATAACGCCGCCGACAAGATCCTGCCGCTCCCCGGCGCGATGGCCGCAGCGATGGCCGGGCTGCTGTTCGAGCCCGATCCGCTTTCGGGCCAATACCTGTTCTGGGCCGATACCATCGCCAGCCTTGGGCGGCTGGGTCTGGGTCTGGGCATCGCTACCGCCTCAACGCTGCTGGTGGGCGTTCTTGTCGGGTCTTTGCCGCCGCTTCGCGCGTTTTTGGGGCCGCTTGTCACCGCCATCGCCGTGATCCCGCCGATTGCGGTCCTGCCGATCCTGTTCATCGTCTTCGGCCTTGGCGAGGTTGCGAAGGTGGCGCTGATCGTGGTCGGGGTGGCGCCCTTCATGGTTCGCGACGTGGCCGGCCACATCGCCGCGCTGCCGCGAGAGCAGGTGGTCAAGGCTTTGACTTTAGGCGCGAATTCATGGGGCGTGGTGCTGCGCGTCACGCTGCCGCAAGCGCTGCCGCGGCTGCTGGAGGGCTTGCGATTGTCGCTTGGCCCGGCCTGGGTGTTCCTGATCTCGGCCGAGGCGATCGCGGCGGATGTGGGGCTGGGCTACCGCATCTTCCTCGTGCGCCGCTATCTCGCGATGGACGTGATCATTCCCTACGTCGCCTGGATCGCTCTGCTGGCGGTTGTGCTTGATTTTGCGCTCGTTTTTGCCAGCCGCCGGTTGTTCGGCTGGGCGCATCTCGGAGCGCGCTGAGCCATGTTGAGCCTCCGGAACATCTGGGTCGAATATGGCGAGAAGGTCGTCCTCGAACGCATTTCCCTCGACATCTCAGAGGGTTCCTTCGTCTCGATCATCGGGCCTTCGGGGGCGGGCAAGAGCAGCCTCTTGCGCGTGATCCTCGGGCAGGAGCGCCCTACACGCGGGACGATCACGCTCGACGGGGCGCCCCTGCCGCGCGAATGCGGGCCAGATCGCGGGGTCGTGTTCCAGCGCTATTCGGTGTTTCCGCATTTAACTGTGCTGGGTAACGTCTTGCTGGGATTGGAGTTTTCTGCTTCTCCCCTCACGACGCGCCTGTTCGGCAGCGCGCGCCGGGCGGCGGTCGCCGAGGCCGAGGCGATGCTGGGACAGGTCGGGCTGGCCGATGCCCGCGACCTCTACCCGGCACAGATGTCGGGCGGGATGCAGCAACGCCTCGCAATCGCCCAGGCCCTGATCAAGCGCCCGCGCATCCTGCTCCTCGACGAGCCTTTCGGCGCGCTCGATCCCGGCATCAGGGGCGATATGCACGCGCTCATCACCCGGCTGTGGCGCGAGCATGGGCTGACCATCATCATGGTGACACACGACATCAAGGAGGCCTTCGCGCTCGGTACGCGGGTGCTCACGCTCGACAAGCGCCGCCACGATCCGCACGCGCCGCAGCGCTACGGCGCAGGGGTGATCTACGACCTGGCGCTGACCCGCAAGCGGGCTCCGGAACCGGCCGAGGATGCACCCAGTATTACGATTGACACGAAAGTTAATACCTGAAATGGTCGGCCAATGAGTTCTCCCGAGCCCTCCCGCCTTGCACGCCTCAGCATGAGCCTGCCGGCCGAGCTGTTCCGCCAGCTCGACATGATGGTGGACGAACGCGGGCTGCCGTCGCGCTCGCAGCTGATTGCCGAACTGATCCGCCACGCGCTCGCCGAGCATGAGGCGCTGACCCGGCCGGACGAGACGCTCGCCGGAACGGTGACCATCGTCTATGCTGGAGGCGGTGGCAGGGTTCGCCAGCAACTTGCTGAAACACAGGTAGATTATCTCAAGGAGGTGATCTCCTCGCAGCACGTCTTCCTTGAGGAGGATCAGTCGCTCGAAGTGCTGCTGGTTCAGGGGCCGGCGGTGCGGCTGAAGCAGCTGTGCGATGCCTTGCGCGCGATCCGGGGCGTCCAGCAATTGCAGCTGGTCACGACCACCGCGCTGCTCCCGCCGCTGCACGAACAGGATGCTCCGCCCGCAAAGGAGGCCGCCGAATGAGCTGCACGGCAGATCCCAAGTCGGCCCGCGAACACGCCCGCGCGCAGGGCAATATCCGCGTCGAAACCATGCCGATCCTCCCGCCCGTTGCCGACGATCTGCCCGAGGGTGTCGCGCCTGACGATCTGGTGTGGGAAGAGACCGTTGCGCCGGGCGGATACACATCGCGCCGGATCGCGCGCGGCACGCGTCTCAGGCTGATCGACAAGGGCGGCGATGCCTGCGCCAGCCTCAACATCTTCAACGCCGAAATGCCGACCGAGCGGCTGAACGTTGCCGATACGGTCAAGGTGCAGTGGAACGCCTATCTGGGCGCAGGCAAGCTGCTCTTGTCCGACATGGGCCGGGTTCTGATGGCCATTCTTGAGGATGGGGCGGAGACTCATGATACCTTCTGCGGTGTCTCAAACGCTGCCTCTAACACACGGAAATACAGAGAGGGCCGTAATTCGGGCGCCTATCCCAACGGGCGTGATCGGCTGATCCTTGGTGCGGCCAAGCACGGGTTGACGCGGCGCGATGTCCATCCTTGCGTCAACCTATTCAAGGGCACCCGGATCGCAGCTGACGGCAGCATCACCCCGGTGATCGGCCCCTTCGCGCCGGGCCGCACCGTGCTGCTGCGCGCCGAGATGGAGGTGATCGTGGTGATCGCCAACTGCCCCCACGTCCTCGACCCTCGCGCCGAATACGCTTCGACCCCGTTGCGGATCACCGCATGGCGCGGGCCGGTGACGCCTGACGATGATCCTGTGCGCAATGCCACGCCAGAAGGGCAGCGCGCCTACCTCAATACCGAGGATAACTACCGCCGCTAACTCTCTCGTAATCAAGGCATAACATGACCAGCGATCCGGCCCTCTCCGGCCTCACCGGCTCTATCATCCACGACACAATCGTGCCCGCCCGTGCGCCGTGGCTGCATCATGTCGCCAAGGGCGAGGTGCTGCGGATCGTCGATCTGGAGGGCAATCAAGCGGTCGATTTCCTGATCTATTCCACCGCCGACGATGCCGAACGCTACTCCGCACAGGACACGGTCGCCGCACAGGGCAACCTGTTCCTGCGCACCGGCAGCGTGCTGCTGTCGAACGAGGGCAATGCGATGATGACCATCGTCGACTCCGCGGTCGAATATCACGATACAATCGGCGGGGCGTGCTCCTGTGAAAGCAACACCTTGCGCTACGGACATCACACGAGACATCAACACGCCTGTGTCGACAACTTCCTCGAGGCGAACCTCACCGAGGGGCGGGGCAAGCGCGACATCGTCTCCAACATCAACTTCTTCATGAACGTGCCTGTCGAGGAAGACGGAACCCTCGGGATCGTCGACGGGATTTCGGCGCCCGGCCTCACCGTCGATCTCAGGGCGGAGATGGACGTGATCGTGGTCGTCTCCAACTGCCCGCAGATCAACAACCCCTGCAACGGCTTCAACCCCACCCCGGTGCGGATGATCGTGGCGGCCGGATGAGCTTCGACACCATCCTCATCGCCAACCGGGGCGCGATCGCGACGCGGATCATCCGCACCGCGCGGGCGATGGGGCTCAAGACGGTGGCGGTCTATTCCGACGCCGACGCCGGCTCGCTCCATGTCAGCGCAGCGGATCAGGCGGTCTGCATCGGGCCGGGACCAGCGGCAGGGTCCTATCTGAATGTTGCAGCGATCCTTGCCGCCGCCAGGGCGACGGGGGCGGGCGCAATCCACCCCGGCTACGGTTTCCTCGCCGAGAATGCCGACTTCGCGGAAGGCTGCGCCGCAGCGGGCATCGCCTTCATCGGCCCGACGCCGGACAATATCCGCACCTTCGGCCTCAAGCACTCCGCCCGCGCGCTGGCCGCAGCGCACGGCCTCCCGCTCGCGCCGGGCACCGGGCTTTTGACCGGCGCGGACGAGGCGGCGGAAGCGGCAGCGCAGATCGGCTATCCCGTCATCCTCAAGGCGACCGCTGGCGGCGGCGGCATCGGGATGCGCATCTGCGAGAACGAGGCTCAGGTGCGCGAGGGCTTTGCTGCCGTCGTGCGGCAAGGCGAGGCGAGCTTCGGTGACGCGGGGGTGTTCCTTGAACGCTATGTCGCCCGCGCGCGGCATCTTGAGGTGCAGATCTTCGGCGATGGCACGGGCCGGGTGATGGCGCTGGGCGAGCGCGATTGCTCCCTGCAGCGTCGCAACCAGAAGGTGGTCGAAGAAGCCCCGGCACCCTGCCTCTCCGATACCACGCGGGCCGAGTTGATTGCCGCCGCCGTCAGGCTCGGCGAGGCGGCGCAATACCTCTCGGCGGGCACCGTCGAGTTCCTCTACGATGCGAGCCGCGAGGATTTCTTCTTCCTCGAGATGAACACCCGGCTTCAGGTGGAACACGGCGTCACCGAGGAGGTGACGGGTATTGATCTGGTGGAGTGGATGATCCGCGGCGCGGCGGGCGATTTCGCCATGCTTGATGCCCCCGCGCCGGTCACACAGGGGCATAGCGTGCAGGTGCGGCTCTATGCCGAAGACCCGGCGATGGACTATCGCCCGACCACCGGCACGCTCACCAACGTCCAGTTCCCCACCGACATCCGCGCCGAGACCTGGGTGATGGCGGGCAGCGAGGTCAGCGCCTTCTACGATCCGATGCTGGCCAAGCTCATCACGCGCGCAGAGACCCGCGAGGCGGCCATCGCCAAGATGCAGGCCGCGCTCGATGCCTCGCGGATTGACGGGATCGAGACCAACCTGCGCTGGCTGCGCGAGGTCGTGCGTGCGCCGGGCTTCACCAGCGGCGCGGTTTCGACACGGATGCTCGACGCGGTCGCCTACCACCGCCGCGCGATCCGGGTGATCGCGGGGGGCACGGCCAGCTCGGTGCAGGACTGGCCCGGACGGCTTGGCCTGTGGAACGTCGGCGTTCCCCCGAGCGGGCCGATGGATGACAAGAGCTTCCGGCTCGGCAATCTCATCCTCGGCAATCCCGAAGGCATGGCCGGGATCGAGATTACCGCCAGCGGCCCGACTCTGCTGTTCGAGGCACCGGCCAGAATCTGCCTCACCGGAGCCGAATTCGGCGCGACGATTGACGGTGCGCCAGCCCCGCGCGGCGAGGCGCTCGATGTCGCCGCCGGGCAGTCCCTCGCGATGGGCCGCGCGAGCGGCGGGGGGATGCGCGGCTACATCCTGATCGCAGGCGGGCTTGATGTGGTGCCCTATCTGGGGTCAGCGGCGACCTTCGCGCTCGGCCAGTTCGGCGGTCCTGCCGCGCGCGCGTTGGTGGCGGGCGATGTGCTGCATCTGGGGTCGGGCACGGTCGGCGAGGGGGTGGCAGCAAGCCTGCCTAAGCTGGGCCGGACATGGGAGCTGCGGGTGCTCTATGGCCCTCACGGCGCGCCCGATTTCTTCACGCCTGCCGATATCGACGCTTTCCTCGCGGCCGAATGGCAGGTGCATTACAACTCCAACCGCACCGGTGTGCGCCTTGTCGGCCCCAAGCCCGAATGGGCACGGCGCGACGGGGGCGAGGCGGGGCTGCATCCCTCGAACATCCACGACAATCCCTATGCGATCGGTGCGGTCGACTTCACCGGGGATATGCCGATCATCCTCGGGCCGGACGGGCCGTCGCTCGGGGGGTTCGTCTGCCCCTTCACGGTGATCGCGGCGGATCTGTGGAAGGTCGGCCAACTCGCGCCCGATGACCGCTTGCGCTTTGTGCCTGTCGGAATTGACGCGGCGATGGCAGCCGCGCGGGCAGGGGTGTGCCAGCACGATGATGCGGCTGCGCAGCCCGCCCCGGAGCTGCGTGCGGTGCTGGCTGAACTGCCTGAACAGGGCGCACGGCCCAAGACCACCTACCGCCAGCAGGGGGATCGCAACATCCTCGTCGAATACGGGCCGATCGTGCTCGACATCGAGCTGCGGATCCGCATCCACGCGCTGATGCAAGCGCTTGAAGCGATGGCACTGCCCGGCGTGATCGACATCACCCCCGGCATCCGCTCGCTGCAATTGCATTTCGACGGCGAACTGCTCGATCAGGCCGGTGCGCTCGCGGCGCTGATGGGGTGCGAGGAGGCGATGGGCGATCTGGCCGACTTCGAGGCACCCTCGCGCATCGTCCACCTGCCCTTGAGCTGGCGCGATCCGGCGACGCAGGAGACCATCGACAAATACATCGCCGCAGTGCGCGACGATGCGCCGTGGTGCCCGGACAACATCGAATTCATCCGCCGCATCAACGGCTTGGCGGACGTGCAGGCGGTCGAGGATTTGATCTTCGATGCGAGCTACCTGGTTCTAGGCTTGGGGGACGTCTATCTGGGTGCTCCGGTGGCGACCCCGGTCGATCCGCGCCACCGCCTGGTCACCACCAAATACAACCCCGCGCGCACCTGGACCCCGCCCAATGTGGTGGGGATCGGCGGGGCCTATATGTGCATCTATGGCATGGAAGGGCCGGGCGGTTACCAGCTGTTCGGGCGCACCATTCAGGTGTGGAACACGCACCGGCAAACAGACGCCTTCACGCAGGGCAAGCCTTGGCTGCTGCGGTTCTTCGACCAGATCCGCTTCTTCCCCGTCAGCGCGGAGGAACTGGCCGATTGGCGGCGCGATTTTCCTCATGGACGGCGGTCGATCCGGATCGAGGAGACGACCTTCCGCCTCGCCGATTACCGCGCCTTTCTCGCGGATAATGCGGCCAGCATCGCCGCCTTCGAAGCAACCCGTCAGGCCGCCTTCGATGCTGAACGCGCCGCGTGGGAAGCCAGCGGCGAGTTCGACCGGGTCAGCGCGCTGCTCGGCGCGGACAGCGGCGCCGGCGATGCAGCGGCCATCGAGGTGCCCGAAGGCGCGGATCTCATCGAAGCGCCCTTTGGCGGCTCCTTGTGGAAGCTGCTCGTCGGCCCCGGCGACAGCGTGACCGAGGGCGAGGTCATCGCGGTGATCGAGGCGATGAAGATGGAATGTCCATTCGAGGCGCCAGCCACTGGCACGGTGGAGGCGGTCTATATCGCGCAAGGCCAGTCGGTTTCCCCCGGCGCGCCGATGCTGGCGCTGCGGAGGGAGGCATGAGCGGCCTGACCCGTCAGAGCGCCGGTGCGATTGCGCAGGCTGTCAGTTGCGGCGCAGCCAGCGCGCTGGCGGTGATGGAGGAGACGCTCGCGCGGCTGGCCGCCTACGACGCGCATCAGCCACAGGTTTGGATTGCGCGCGCTGATCCGGCGGCCTTGCGCAAGGCGGCGGCGGCTATCGACGCGCGGATTGCAGCAGGTGAGCACCTGCCGCTTGCGGGTGTTCCTTTCGCGGCCAAGGACAATATCGATGTCGCCGGGTTGGAGACGACCGCTGCCTGCCCGGCCTTTGCCTATCAGCCCGAGCGCTCGGCCACCGTGATCGAGCGGCTGAAGGCGGCGGGTGCGATTTGCGTGGGCAAGACCAATCTCGATCAATTCGCGACCGGGCTGGTGGGCACCCGCAGCCCCTATGGCATCCCTCGCAACGCCTATAACCGCGATTATGTCAGCGGCGGATCGAGCTCGGGCAGCGCGGTGGCGGTCGCGGCGGGGCTGGTGGCCTTTGCGCTGGGCACGGATACGGCGGGGTCGGGGCGGGTGCCAGCGGCGTTCAATCATCTGGTGGGGCTGAAACCGACCAAGGGCCGGTGGAGCACGCAAGGGCTGGTTCCGGCCTGCCGCTCGCTCGATTGCATCACGGTGTTTGCCGACCGGCTTGAGGATGCAGCTCTGGTCGATGGCGTGCTGGCGGGCTTCGATGCGCAGGATGCCTGGTCGCGTCCGACTGCCAATATTCCGCTTGGGGGCAGGCGCATCGGTGTGCCGCGCCGCGACCAGCGGCAGTTCTTCGGCGATGTCGAAGCCGAGTATCTGTACGAAGGCGCGCTTGCCGCGCTGGCGCAGGATTACGAGATCGTCGCGATCGACATCGATCCGCTGCTCGAAGCGGCGCAACTGCTCTATGGCGGCCCTTGGGTGGCCGAACGCACCGCGGCCATCGCATCGCTGCTCGAGAGCAATCCGCTCGCGATCGACCCGGTGGTGCGCGAGGTGATCGCGCCGGGCCGAACGATGCTGGCGACCGAGCTGTGGAACGGGATCTATCGTCTGGCCGAACTGACGCGGGTCGCCGAGGCGATGTGGGACGCGGTCGATGCGCTCGCCTTCCCGACTACCGGCACGAGCTACCGGGTGGCCGAACTGCTGGAAGCGCCGATCGCGCTCAACAGCAATCTCGGTCGCTACACCAACTTCGTCAATCTGTTGGATATGGCCGCGGTTGCCGTGCCCGCCGGGGCGAAATCCAACAACACGGGCTTCGGCATCACCTTCATCGGCCCGGCCCATAGCGACAAAGCCCTGATCGCGCTCGCGGGTGCCTATCTGACCTCAGCCGCCTTGCCGCCCCCGCCACCGCTTGACCTTGGAGAGCACATGGACACCGTCAAACTCGCCGTCGTTGGCGCCCACCTCGAAGGGATGCCGCTGCACTGGCAGCTGACCAGCCGCAACGCGACCTTTGTGGGAGCGTTCGAGACCGCGCCCACCTACCGGCTCTATGCCATGGCCGATTCCGTGCCGCCCAAGCCCGCGCTGGTGCACGCCGAAGACGGCGCGGCCATCGCGCTGGAGGTCTATGAGCTCGACATGGCGAGCTTCGGCAGCTTCGTGGCCGAGGTTCCCCCACCACTCGCGATCGGCACGGTCACGCTTGCCGATGGTTCGAGCGTCAAGGGCTTCGTCGCCGAACCGCGCGCGCTGGCCGGTGCCGAGGACATCACCCACCTCGGCGGCTGGCGCGCCTATATCGCGTCGCGGTGAACCAATGGCGGGGCGGATCATCGACTGGCTGCGCAGCGGGGGCAGCGAGCCTGCCTCGGCTGATGCGGAGCTGATCGCGCGCTTGACCGCTGCCGAGGCGGCCAACGAGGCCAAGACCCGCTTCCTCGCCAGTGTCAGCCACGAGATCCGCTCGCCGCTCAATGCGATCTACGGCTATGCCCAGCTGATCGAACGCGGCGAGGGCAAGGACGCGCTCGCCGCTGCCCGCGTGATCCGCCGCAGCGCTGAACATCTGGCGCATCTGGTCGAAGGGCTGCTCGATATTGCGCAGGTCGAGGGCGGGGCGCTGAAGCTGAACCGCGAGGCGATGCGCTTCCCCGAGTTCCTGCGGCAACTGGTCGACATGATGCAGTTGCAGGCCGAGGCCAAGGGCATCGCTCTCGTGCTCGATCACCCGCCGGGCCTGCCCGAGTTCGTCCATGCCGATCCCAAGCGCCTGCGGCAGGTGCTGATCAACCTCATCGCCAATGCGATCAAGTTCACCGATCACGGGATGGTGACGCTCAAGGTCGAGTATCGCAACCAGCTGGCCACTTTCAGCGTGATCGACACCGGCATCGGCATCGCGCCCGAGGACGCGGCCCGCATCTTTGCTCCCTTCGAGCGCGTCGGTGGTGCCGCAGGAGAGCGCGCGGGCGTCGGGCTCGGGCTCGCCATCACGCAGGCGCTGGTGCACATCATGGGCGGCGAGATCACGCTTGAGAGCACCCCCGGCGCAGGGTCGCGCTTCACCGTGCGGCTGATGCTCTCGCAGCCGCTCACCCCGCCGACCGACCCTGCGCCCGAGGCAGGCGCGGTCACCGGCTATATCGGGCGCGAGCGCTGGATCGTGGTGATCGACGACGACACCGCGCATCTGGCGATGGTGCGCGGCCTGCTCGAACCGCTCGGCTTTCAAGTGCGCACCGCCACGGATGGCGAGACCGGTCTGGCTCTGGCAGCGCAGGTGCAGCCCGATCTGGTGCTGTGCGATGTGGCGCTGGGCGAGGAGTCCGGCTGGGACATTGCCGCACGCCTGCGCCGCCGTCACGGTGCGTTGCTCAAGATCGTCATGCTCTCGGGCGAGGCTCCTGACAGCGCAGCGCGGCGCGACGATGGCCCGGCGAACAACACCTTCGTGATGAAGCCTTTTGACTTTACCGTGCTGCTCGATGTGATTGCGGGCGAGCTCGGGCTCGAATGGTTGCGTGCTGGCAGCGCGGTGCCTCCACCTGCCAGCGCGGATGCCGCCGTGCCAAGCTTTCCGGTCGGCATTGTGCCCGACCTTTCCCGCCACTGTTCCGAGATCGAGCGACTGGTGCGTATCGGTCACGTGCGCGCGATCGAGGCCGAGATCGACGCGCTGGCCGCGCTCGCCCCGGAGACAGCGCCGCTGGCTGACCGAATGCGCGTCACGCTCGACAGCTTCGACTTGAAGGCGCTCGCACAACTTGCCAAGACGGCGGTCTCTCATGCGCGCTAAGGACTGCATCCTAGTCGTCGACGACAGCCCGGAATCGCTGCGGTTCCTGGTCGATACCCTGACGTCCGAAGACATGACCGTGCTGATCGCCCGGAGCGGCGCGGCGAGCCTTGAATTGCTTGCCGAGGTGCAGCCCGATCTGATCCTGATGGATGCCGTGATGCCCGGAATGACGGGGATCGAGACAACGCAGGCGATCAAGCGCAATCCGGCAACGGCGCATATCCCGGTGATCTTCATGACCGGCCTCACCGATCCCGAGCACGTGGTCGCCGCGCTGCAAACCGGCGGGGTCGATTATGTGCGCAAGCCGGTGGTGATCGAGGAACTGCTGGCGCGTATCCGCGTCCACCTCGCCAACGCTCGCACGACCTATCGCTCGCGCCTCGCGCTGGGGCTGGCTGGACGCAGCCTCGTCGCGCTGGATGCCGATGCAGCGCTGGTCTGGTGCACGCCGCAGGCCGAGGCGCTGTTTGTCGAGGTCGACCCAGCCTGGACACCCGAAAGCCGCGCGCTTCCCCTAGCCTTGGTGGGCGCGGCCCAGACCTTGCTGGCGGCCGATCCAGGTCAGCCCGGAGCGGGCCTGCGCGTTTCGGTGGGTGCCTTCGAAATCGATCTTGCACCGGTCGAAAGCGACCGCCCCGGCGAAGCGCTGATCCGGGTCAGCGAAGTGCGTGAGGATGGCAAGATCATCCAGCTCCAGAAGCATGGCGGCCTCACCCGGCGCGAGGCCGAAGTGCTGCTGTGGGTCAGCTATGGCAAGACCAACAAGACAATCAGCGAGATCCTTGGTATAAGCCCGCGCACGGTGAACAAGCACCTTGAACAGGTGTTCCGCAAACTCGGGGTCGAAACCCGCGCAGCGGCGACCGCAATCGCCGTTCGCCACATGACTGACTGATTGGTTTTTTCTCCACATTTCAAGTGCCTCGCATCGGGTCGCAGAACTCTACGTCATTTGCCCACTTCCTCGCGCGCGCGAGGTCGCCATGGCTTTCATGACGCAATTAACCGAGAGACTCTCGACTGGAGTGCACCATGGCCGGCGTACAGGTAGGCAAGCGGATCATCGGAGCAGATGCCCCCGTCACGGTGGGTTGGGAGAACATCGGCCGGGTTGAGGGCGGGCCGATCAAGCAGTTCGTCTTCACCTGGTTCCAGCCGGTGATGCTCTTCGCGGCGATCGGGTTCTGGTACTACGCACCCAACTGGCTCGCGGTCGCTTCGACCGCCATCGCCATCCGGCTCGGCTGGCTGATCCTGCTGCTCGCGCTCGAATGGGTGAACCCGCGCTATGAAAGCTGGCAGCTGACTTGGAAGGAGTTCGCCACCGACGCCTTTTATGTCGGCATGGGCATGACGCTGGTGGGCATGGTCGATGCCTATATCGGCGACGGCGCGATCATCCGTGCGGTGCAGGGCGCGTTCGATTGGGACAAGTTCAGCTGGTTCACCGGCCTGCCGCTGCTGGTGCAGGCGGTGCTGATCTCGATGATCTTCGACTTCGGCCAGTACTGGATGCACCGCGCGATGCACAACTGGTACCCGCTGTGGCTGACCCACGCGCCGCACCACTACATCACCCAATTGAACATCAACAAGGGCGCGGTCGGCAATCCGGTCGAGCTGTTTCTGATCGGACTGGGGATCGGCGGGCTGTTCGACTTCCTGCCGCGCGCCTTCCTGCTCGCGGGGGCCATCGGCATGACGGTGGGGATCTACCAGCACATCAACGTGCGCTTCAACACCCCGCGCTGGTGGCGCTTCATCTTCAACACCACCGAGCATCACTCGGTGCACCACTCGCGCGATTACGAGGCGACCCGCAGCAATTACTCCGGCACCTGGATCATCTGGGACCGGATGTTCGGCACCTGCGTCGATGGCGAGGCGGAACTGCTCGGGATGGAAGACGGGCGGCGGATGGATATTGCCGAGACGATGGTCTTCCCCTTCCGTGAAGGCTGGCGCTCGACCAAGGCAGCGCTGGCGCGGCGGTTCGGTGGGGGCGCTGGTGCTGCCCATCCGGAACCGGCCCGTCTGGAACCGGCCCATCTGGAACCGGCGGAGTGAGCGGGGTCGCGGGCAGCCTAGGGCCGGGGGTGCCGACAATGGCAGGCATCAAACTGCCGCTGATCGACAATATCTGGCGCGTGCGCGGCGCCGTGCCGATTGATCCGGCGCTTTCGGCCGAGGAAGCCTTTGCGCGGATCGATCCGCTGCTCCGCACCACCGGCACGACCATGTCGCAAGAGGCAGGGGCGCTCACCTATTCCAAGCACAACCCGGCGGCGCAGGACAAGCTGGCGACCTTCACCCGCGGGCGTTTGTGGGTCGAGCGGGCCGGAGCAGGCGCGGTGCTGCGGTTCGACCTGTTCAGCCATGCGCTGCTGGCGTGCTTTCTCGCGCCGCTGCTGTTCCTCGGCTTTGCGCAGGCGGCGATTGCATTGAATGCCTGGGATGCCGCGAGCGCCGAGGCATCGGAGAAGTCCGCCAAGAAGGAGGACGAGAAGCCCAAGCCGGTCAAGCAGCTCAACCCTGTCGACGTATTCCTCGGCGCGCCCGCGCCCGAGGACCCTTCGAAGAAGAAGGACGAGAAGAAGGACGAAGGCCGCCACTCGCCGGAAGAGGCCTACTTCATGGCCGGGCTGTTCGCGGTGATCTATCTGGTCGGCCGCTGGCTTGAACCCTGGTTGCTGCGTCGGCGATTGCGCGCGGCCCTGGCATTGCCGACGACCAGCTGAACCTCGATCAGACCCCGGTTTCCCAGCACTCGGGCGCCCTGGTGCAACCCTTTCGGGCCCAAACCGTATATCCGGTGCAGTGATTGCAATTGATCGCTGCGGCCAAGGGATTAGTTGCAAGTCATGTTGGAAAACCTCGACGCCTTGCTGCTCGCCCGGATCCAGTTTGCCTTTACGGTGAGCTTCCACTTCTTCTTCCCGGCCTTCTCGATCGGGTTGGCGAGCTATCTGGCGGTTCTCGAGGGCTTGTGGCTCAAGACCGGCAAGTCGGTCTACCTCGACCTGTTCAAGTACTGGCTCAAGATCTTCGCCATCGCCTTTGCGATGGGTGTCGTCTCAGGCATCGTCATGTCCTACCAGTTCGGCACCAATTGGTCGGTGTTCTCTGACAAGGCGGGGCCGGTGATCGGGCCGCTGATGGCCTACGAAGTTCTCACCGCCTTCTTCCTCGAAGCCGGGTTCCTTGGCGTGATGCTGTTCGGGATGAACAAGGTCGGCAAGAAGCTGCACTTTGCCGCGACGCTGATGGTGGCGCTGGGGACGTTCGTTTCGGCTTTCTGGATCCTCAGCGTCAACAGCTGGATGCAAACCCCGGCAGGCTATTTCATCGCCGAGAACGGCCAGTTCATGCCGGGCGAGAGCTGGATGGAGATCATCTTCAATCCCAGCTTCCCCTACCGGCTCGTCCATACGGTGATGGCGGCCTACCTCACCACTGCCTTTGTTGTCGGCGCGGTCGGGGCGTGGCACTTGCTCAAGGATCGCGCCAATCCGCACGCGCGCAAGATGTTCTCGATGGCGATGTGGATGGCGGCGATCGTCACCCCGGCGCAGATTTTTGCAGGCGATATGCATGGGCTCAACACGCTCGAACATCAGCCCGCAAAGGTCATGGCGATGGAAGGGCACTACCAGAGCCATCCCGAAGGCGCGCCGCTGATCCTGTTCGGAATCCCCGACAGCGAGGCGAAGACGGTGCGTTACGCGATCGAAATCCCCAAGGCCTCGTCCTTCATCCTCAAGCATGACTGGAACGCGCCTCTGAAGGGCCTCGACACCGTGCCCGATGAACTGGAGCCGCCGGTGGGAACCGTGTTCTGGAGCTTCCGCGTGATGGTCGGCATCGGCTTTGCGATGCTGGGGATCGGGCTGTGGAGCCTGTGGGGCCGGGTGCGCGGGCGGCTCTACGATATGCCCTGGCTGCACCGCGCGGCGGTGCTGATGGGGCCGAGCGGCTTTGCCGCCGTGCTGGCCGGGTGGATCACCACCGAAGTCGGCCGTCAGCCCTTCGTGGTCTATGGCCTGCTGCGCACCGCAGACGCGGCCAGCCCGCTCGATGCGCCTGCCGTGGCCGCCTCGCTGCTCGCCTTCGTGCTGGTCTATTTCACCGTCTTCGGGATCGGCGTCTGGTATATCCTCAAGCTGATGGGCAAGGCGCCGTATCCGGGCGAGTATGGCGTCAAGCGCGGCGATATCGGACCGATCCGCACCGCCGGGATCACGCCGGGGCCGACCCAGAACCCCGGTGGCGAGGAAACGCTCCCCACCCACGCGCCCGATGAAAAGGAGGGCGTGTGATGGATCTTACCGTCATCTGGGCCTTCATCATCGCCTTTGCGGTCTTCGCCTATGTCGTGATGGACGGCTTTGACCTTGGCATCGGCATCCTGTTCCCGACCTTCAAGGCCGGGCGCGAGCGTGACCGGGCGATGAACTCGATCGCGCCGGTGTGGGACGGGAACGAGACCTGGCTGGTGCTCGGCGGGGGAGGGCTCTTTGCCGCCTTTCCGCTGGCCTACGCAGTGATCCTTCCGGCGACCTATCCGCTGATCATCGCGATGCTGCTCGGCCTCGTGTTCCGCGGGGTCGCCTTCGAATATCGCTGGCGCGATCCGGGGCACCAGAAGTTCTGGGACATGGCCTTCACCGGCGGCAGCTTCGTCGCTGCGCTGGCGCAGGGCATGACCCTGGGCGCGCTTCTCCAGGGGATCGACGTGGTGAACCGCGCCTATGCGGGGAGCTGGTTCGACTGGCTGACGCCCTACACGCTCCTCACCGGCCTCGGGACAGTCGCGGGCTATGCTCTTCTGGGAAGCACCTGGCTGATCTGGAAGCTCGACGGCGAGGAGCAGGCCCATGCCCGCACGCTCGCCATTCGCTGGGGTGCGGCAACCATCGTGCTGATGGGGGCGGTGAGCCTCTACAACATTGCGCTCAACGCTGAATACGCCGCGCGCTGGCTCTCCGCGCCGGAGATCTACTACGTCGCCCCCGTGCCGATCCTCACCGCAATCGTCGCGCTGTCGATGCTGCGCGCGATCCTGAAAGACCGCAATTCCAAGCCGTTCTGGCTGGGGATCGCGCTGTTCTTCCTCGGCATGAGCGGGCTGGGGGTTACCATCTGGCCCTATGCCGTGCCCGAGAGCGTCACCATCTGGGAGGCCGCCGCGCCCTATCGCTCCCAGGCCTTCATGCTGGTGGGTGTGGCGCTGACCCTGCCGCTGATCATCGCCTATACCGCCTGGGCCTATTGGGTGTTCCGCGGCAAGGTTGCGGACGAAGGGTATCACTGATGTCCTTAAGTAGCGCAGTGATAGGACAACGATAATGCTCGCGCCGCCCGAGCAACCGCCGGAAGCGCCGCTCTGGCAGCGCCTGCTCTGGATGGCGGGCATCTGGGCGGCGAGTGTCGCGGTGCTGGGCGCAGTCGCCTATGTGATCCGGCTGTGGATCGCACCGTGAACCGCGTGAGGATCTGGTACGACGGCGCTTGCCCGCTGTGCTTGCGCGAAATTGCCGTCATGCGACGGCTCGACCGGGGCGGGCGCATCACCTTTGTTGATGTCGCAGCAGGTGCCGACCCGTCCTGCCCGATCGACCGCGCGCAGCTCCTCGCGCGCTTCCATGCCGAAGAGGACGGGGTGATCCACGATGGTGCGGCCGCCTTTGCAGCGATGTGGCGGGCGATCCCACTGCTGCGCCCGCTGGGGCTGGCGGCGCGGAACCCCACTGTCCTGCGCATTCTGGAAGGCGCCTATATCCGCTTCCTGCGCCTGCGCCCGCGGCTGCAACGCCTGTTCTAGCCTTTGGATGTCGCATCGCCTGAGCGGAAAACCGGTGCCCACTTTTCCGCGCGATGCTCAGGAAAACCGCTTGCCCTGAGCCGCCGCTTCGTCTGAATTCCCGTCAAACACAAACGGGAGAGACACGCCGCCATGACCTATTTCGGCGCGATGCAGAACGAGATCTACAACGCTGGCCTGCGCGGCACCCTGCCGACCTTCCCGGTCGACTTCGCCACCCTCGAAAAGCGCGCGCACGAGGCGCTGGGGCCGAGCCTCACCAACTATGTCGCGGGCGGTTGCGGGGACGAACACACGCAGGATCAGAACGCTGCCGCCTTCCACCATTGGGGGATGGTGCCGCGCATGATGGTCGATTGCTCGGTGCGCGACTTGTCGATCGAGTTGTTCGGTCACCGCTATCCGACCCCGCTGTTCATGGCCCCCATTGGCCTCAACGGCGAGGCTTCGCAGGATCGCCACGGCGACATGGCCGCCGCACGCGCCTCGGCCATGACAGGGGTGCCGTTCTGCGCCTCGACGCTTGCCAATGATCCGCTTGAGGATGTGAAGGCCGCTTGCGGCGATACGCCCGCATGGTTTCAGCTCTACACGCCCCGCAACCGCGAACTTGCCACCAGCCTGATCCGCCGCGCGGAAGAGGCTGGCTACACAGCGCTGGTGGTGACGCTCGATACCTGGGTGACAGGCTGGCGGCCGCGCGATCTCAACGCCTCGAACTTCCCGCAGCTGCGCGGAAAGGTGCTCCAAAACTACTTCACCGACCCCGTGTTCCGCTCGCTGCTGGCCAAGCCGCCCGAGGAAGACCCGCAGGCTGCGATCTTCACCTGGGCGGCCACATTCGGGCAGGTGCTGACGTGGGACGACATGGCGTGGTTCAAGTCTGTCACGAAATTGCCGATTGTTTTGAAGGGTATCTGCCACCCTGATGACGCGGCCCGCGCGGTCGATAGCGGGGCGGATGCGGTCTATTGCTCGAACCACGGCGGGCGGCAGGCGAATGGCGGGATCGCGACCATCGACCTGCTCGCCGATGTGGTGAAGGCAGCGGGCGACGTGCCGGTGCTGTTCGACAGCGGCGTCAGATCGGGCACCGATGCGGTCAAGGCGCTGGCGATGGGCGCACGCGCGGTCGGCGTGGGGCGGCCCTATACCTATGGCCTGGCACTGGGCGGCGCAGAGGGGGCGGCCTGGGTGCTGCGTTCAATCCTTGCCGAGGCCGACCTGTTGATGGCGGTCAACGGCTACCCGACGCTCGCCGATGTGCGCGCTGCCGGGGTGCGTCGCACAGCGCCCTGAGCGGGAAAGTCACACGCCGGAAACAATTTGCCCCGAACGGGCGGACGTCTCTTGACGTGCGCCTGAGAAATTTTGCGCAGGACAGCGTTTGGACTCGTTTTATCCACAGTTTTGGTGTTAGCTGGCGCAACATAACAACGCCCGATTCGGGGACGCGAAAAATGGAAAGACCAACCATCTGGTCGAGTCGGCCAGATCCCATGCGGCGTACGGTTTGCCTCCATGACGAACATTCGCGCCGCGCGCGCTATGGTCGGATTCAGCCGATGGAAACGCGCAAGTCGCTGTTTTCGCGGATCGCGCGCATCATCCCGCTGACCTAGCCACCCGCCTTCGCCATCATCACCAGCTTGGTGTCGGTAAAGGCGAGGTAGCCTTCCTCGCCCCCTTCCGATCCGAATCCGCTGTCGCCGACCCCGCCAAAGGGGGTTTCGGGCGAGGAGACGATCAGCTGATTGATCCCCACCATCCCGGCCCGCAAGGCTCGGCCGAGGTAATGCGCCTCGTCGAGATTGGCGGAAAAGGCATAGGCAGCAAGGCCATAGCGTAGCGAATTGGCGATCCCGACCGCGTCTTCGATTGCGTCGAAGGGCACGATCCCGGCGACGGGGCCGAACGGCTCCTCGGTCATGAAGCGGCTGTCGGGGGCGGGGTTGGCGATCACGGTCGGCTCGAAGAAGAACCCGCTGCCGGCGATTGCCTTGCCGCCTGCCACCACTTCGCCGCGGTTTCCGCCGGTATCGGCCACCACCTGCTCCATCGCGGCGATGCGCCGGGCGTGGGCGAGCGGGCCCATCTCGACGGTCTCGTCCGCGCCTGCATCGCCAACCTTCAACCCACTGGCGTAGCGCGCAAATTCGGCCACGAAGCGGTCATAGATCTCGCGCGCCACAAGGAACCGGGTGGGTGAGACGCAGACCTGTCCGGCGTTGCGGAACTTGGTCGATGCGCACATCATCACCGCCCGTTCGAGCTCGGCATTTTTGCTCACGATAACAGGGGCATGGCCGCCGAGTTCCGGGGTGAAGCGCTTCATGTGGCTGGCCGCCAGCGCGCCCAGTTGCTTGCCGATCGCGGTCGATCCGGTGAAGCTGACCTTGCGGGTGACGGGCGAGGCAATGAGGTGTTCGGCGACCGGGCCGGGGTCGCCATGGACGAGGTTCAGCACCCCTTTGGGAAGCCCGGCATCGACGAAGCACTGCACCAGCATCTGCGCGGAAGCCGGCGTGTTCTCGGCCGGCTTGAGGATTGCCGTGCACCCTGCCGCCAGCGCCCCGCCAATCTTCTTGGCGGGCAGATTGACCGGAAAATTCCACGGCGTCAGCAGCACGGCCGGCCCGATGGGTTCGTGGGTGACGATCTGGGCGATCAGCTGATTGCCGCGGGTGGGGATCAGCCTGCCGCCCCGGCGCTTGGCTTCTTCGCCAAGAAAATCAATTACATCAGCCGCTGAAGTAATCTCCCCCACCGCTTGCGCGCGGGGCTTGCCCATTTCGGCGGTGATGACCTTGGCGATGTCGCCAGCGCGCTCGCGCATCAGATCGGCCGCGCGGCGCAGAACCGCGTGACGCTCCGCGCCCGAGGTGCGGCTCCACCCGGGGAAGGCATCGCCCGCCGCCTTCAGCGCCCTGTCGAGCTGCGCGGGGGAGGCTTTGGGGCAGTGCCCGATCACGCCGCCCGTGGCCGGGTTCAGCACCGCCATCGTCCCGGCTTCGCCTTCGGCGATCCACTCGCCATCGATGAACATCTGGAGGGTTGCGGGGTAGCTGGTCATGGTCGAACGCATTCCTGATGAGGGGATGACCCCCGGTGAGGCTTGGCCTGCAGCGCCGTTGTTTCACGTGAAACAACGCTGCAAGGCGCGGGAGATGGGGGCGAGCAGCGGTCAGGCAAGGGCCAAAACACGTCAAGCGCGGTTTGAAACGCCCTAAACCGCGACAACCTGCTGTTCGATCGCGCCGAAGATCGAGTGGTTCGCCGCATCGCGCATTTCGATCCGCACCGTGTCACCGGCCTGCATGAACGGCGTCGCGGGTGCGCCATCGCGGATGGTCTCGATCATCCGGATTTCGGCGATGCACGAATAGCCCGCGCCGCCATCGGCGACCGGCTGGCCCGGCCCGCCATCGGCACCCTTGTTCGACACTGTTCCCGTGCCGATCACGGTGCCCGCACACAGATTGCGCGTCCGCGCAGCATGGGCGACCAGCTGGGCGAGGTTGAAGGTCGCATCGACCCCGGCATTCGCCCGGCCGAAAGGCTTGCCGTTATAATCGACCATCAGCGGCAGGTGGATCAGGCTGTCGGCCCAGGCCTCGCCCAGTTCATCGGGCGTCACCGCCACCGGAGAAAAGGCGCTGGCGGGCTTGGACTGGAAGAAGCCGAAGCCCTTTTCCAGTTCCGCCGGGATCAACCCGCGCAAGGATACGTCATTGACCAGCATCAGCAGCTTGATGTGCCCCGCCGCTTCCTCGACCGAAACGCCCATCGGCACGTCGCCGGTGATGCAGGCAATTTCGCCCTCCATGTCGCAGCCCCAGGCCGGATCGCCCAAGGGAATGTCCTGACGCGGGCGCAGGAAGCTGTCCGATCCGCCCTGATACATCAGTGGATCGTGGTAGAAGCTCTCCGGCACCTTGGCGCCGCGCGCCTGACGCACCAGCTCGACATGGTTGATATAGGCGCTGCCATCGGCCCACTGGTACGCGCGCGGCAGGGGCGAATGGGCCTGGCGTTCATGGAACCGCTCGCACGGCACGGTCTCGTGCTCGACATCGCGGGCGAGCACTTCAAGCTCGGGCGCGACCCGATCCCAATTGTCGAGCGCATATTGCAGCGTCGGCGCGATATAGCCAGCAGCACAGCAGCGGGTGAGGTCTTTCGACACCACCACCAGCCTGCCGTCGCGCGTGCCGTTGTCGAGGGTTGCGAGTTTCATTCTGGTGTCCTCCCGAGACGGTTTTCTAGTGTGGTGCGTCGATCTGGTTGTCAGGATGCGCCGCGACAAAGGCGGGGAGCGCAAGGCAGGCGGCCTCGATGCGGGTCATGTGGGGGCTGGCGCTGAGATCGTAGGCGAAGCGCCGGGCGTTGGCGAGTTGCGGCACGAGCACGATCTCGAACAGCCCCGGCGCATCGCCGTGCAGGAAATCGCCGGTCTTGAGCTGCGCGAGCCGCGCCTCCACCGGATCGAGCGTGCGCTTCAGCCAGTTGCGATACCAGACGTCGATCTCGTCCTGCGTGTGGCCGAGGGTGTCCTTGAGATATTTGAGCACCGGCAGATTGTTGACCGCGTGGATCTCGGTGGCGATGGCATAGGCCAGTTCGCGCACCGTGTAGCGCGCCTCGATATCGGCGGGCAGAAAGCGCGGCGTCGGGTAGGCCTCGTCGAGCCATTCGAGCAGCGCCATCGACTGCGCCCGGTCACGCCCGTCCGCTTCGAGCATCGGCAGCGAGCCGAAAGGGTTGCGGCTGGTGAAGGCGGCATCCTTGTTTTCGGCGGTGACGAGATTGACCGGGATATTCTCGAAGGCGAGACCCTTGAGGCCCAGGGCAATGCGCAGGCGGTAGGAGGTGGACGAGCGGAAATAGCCGTAGAGTTTCATCGAGCTCATGCGCCTGCCATTGCAGGGTTCAGGCGGGGGGGCAAGGGGATGCAGTCACGCCTTGCGGGAGGCGCACCTTGCGAGCACGGGGGCGGTCAGCTCGTCCGTAGGGATCGGCCCTTCGCCATAACGCCACTGGCCGTCGAGCACCGCCGAATTGCGTTTCAGAAAGTCACGGATGACAAGGCCGGCCCCATCACCGCCCCAGTGTTCGCCGAGCGAGAAAGTGCCCCCGCTCCGGCGAAAGGGGACGAATTGCGTGACCTTACCGCTCTTTTGGTCGAAGTCGGCGAAATATTGCATTCCCCCGGCGTCGACGAAAGCCACGCCGCCGCGCGTGCCATCGGCGTCGACTGTTTCGCAAAGGGTATAGAAATAGGGCCCGCGCGCGAGAATCTTCTGAAACGCGGGATCGACTACCGCAGCCACCGAATCTTCCGGCGTGGCCCCGTGAAGCACGGATCCTGCGGTGAACGGGACCAGCAAGACGGGCAGAAGGGTCTTCATCCTCGAAAGCATGAGCACCCGAGCCCCACCCTCAAGCAGGCGTCAGCACCCGGCTGACCGCATCAAGCAAATCGGCAGGCGGGCAGGGCTTGGCGAGGGTTGTCGCCTGCGGGAAGCGCGCGGCAAGTTCGCTCATGTCGGCGCGCTCCGAATGGAGGATCACCGGCACGCAAGCGTCGATCAGCTTCTGCGCGAGGTCATAGGTCAGCCCGTCGGACAGCTCGATATCGAGCAGCGCGCAATCGGGGCGGCCCTTCTGGCAGGCGAGCATGGCCGAGGAAATGCCCGCGTGCGGCCCTTCGACCTCGTAGCCGGCTTCTTCGAACGTGTCGCACAGGTCGAAGGCGGTAATGAACTCGTCTTCAGCCACAAGAATTCGCAATGCCATCGGTCATCCTCCCGCGTCCACGAATCCCATTGACGGGACTGTATCACGGTTTGGACGTCAAGCTTACGCCAATCTCAACCATTATTGCCGAATCTTGCGGCGAACCCGGCCTCGTCTGCGGCGGCGAGCAGGCGCGCCTGATCGACCCACTGGTCGCGGGTGATGCGCCCGGCAAAGCGGCCGAGCAGCGCGTCGATCCGGGCGATCTCGGCATCATCCCATGCGGCGATCTGGGCGAAGGTGGTGACGCCATGCTCGCCCAGCAGCGCAGCGATCTTGGGGCCGAGCCCCTTGATCCGGGTCAGGTCGTCCGCGCCGCTTGCCGCAGCGGGTGCGGGTGCGGGTGCGGGTGCGGGGGAAGGGGAAGGGGAAGGGGAAGGGGGCGCGGCGGCGGCGGGCTGCGTTGCCCCTGCGGGCATGGCCTCGGGCGCGGGGATGGGGGCCGGATCCGGCTTCACCACTGCGGGCGGGGCATCGATCAGCGCCTGATTGCGCGGGGCCGGGGCCGCGCCCTCTTCGAGCACGTCGCGCACCAGCGGCGCGGCGCTGTCATCGCGCACCACGCGCGCCTTGCGGTTCATGCGCGACAGCAGCCAGACGACCATGACCAGAGCGACCAGCCCCAGCAGGATCAGCGGCAGATAGGCGGTAAGATCGGGTGACATCCGGACAGTTGCTCCAGCGAGAATCGATACGGGCAAGGCAGCCCCCTAGCAGCCTTGCCCGTCAGTGCCCAAGCCCCTGACAGCAGGGACGGGAGGGCTCAGCCGCCCTTCATGCTGGCGGCAAGGGCGTTCAGCTGGAGGAATTCCTGCCGCCAGAAATTGTCCTGCGAGCCGGCGAGCTTGCCGATGTCGTCAAAGCCGAAGCCCATCATCATCTCGTCCCCGCGTAGCACCTGCCCATAGGCCGCGACCGCTGCGGCAAAGGCGAAGTCACCCTGCGGCGCGGCCGCGCGGGCGAGCTGGTCGGCTGAAACCACCCGCTCGATCAGCTTCGAGGTGTCGCCGTCCGGCAGCTTGTAGCGCAGCTTGACGGTGGCCGCCTCGGCGAGCCTTGCCGTGGCGGCGGCATCGGGCTTGTCCTCATAGCGGCGCGGAGCGATCCAGCCCTTGCCGCCGACGGGGACGACCTCGTAGATCGCGGTCACCTGATGGCCCGCGCCGATCTCGCCCGCGTCGACCAGATCATTGTCGAAATCCTCCTCGCGCAAGGCCCGGTTCTCATAGCCGACAAGGCGATACTGGCTGACGACGGCGGGGTTGAATTCGACCTGGATCTTCACATCCTTTGCGATGGTGAACAGGGTCGACTGCATCTCCTCGCCCAGCACTTTCTTCGCTTCCAGCGCGGTGTCGATATAGGCGTAGTTGCCGTTGCCCTTGTTGGCGACCTGCTCCATCAGGGCTTCGTTGTAATTGCCTTGCCCGAAGCCCAGCGTGGTCAGGGTGATGCCGGTTTCGCGCTTTTTCTCAATGAGTTCGATCAGCGCCTTGGTGTCCGACACGCCGACATTGAAATCGCCGTCGGTCGCCAGCAGCACGCGGTTGATCCCGCCTTTGATGAAGTTGTCCTCGGCGATGCGATAGGCGAGCTCGATCCCCGCGCCGCCCGCGGTCGATCCGCCTGCCGACAGCTGGTCGAGCGCGCGCTTGATCGCGGCTTCATCGTTGGTCGGTTGCAGCACCAGCCCGGCGGCGCCCGCATAGACCACGATCGCGACCGTGTCCTTCGGCCCCAGCTCGCCTGCCAGCCCGGCCAGCGCGGTTTTGACCAGCGGCAGCTTGTCGGGCGCGTTCATCGAGCCTGAGACATCCATCAGGAAGACAAGGTTCGCAGGCGGACGCTCGGCGGTGTCGATGTCGTATCCGCGCAGGCCAATGCGCATCAGATAGGTGCCTGCGTTCCACGGGCTCTTCGCCACATCGGTGGTCACCGTGAAGGGCTGCGCGCGGTCCTTGGGCTTGGCGTAGTCATAGCGGAAGTAATTGATCATCTCCTCGGTGCGCACCGCATCCTGCGGGGGCATCATGCCTTGGGTCAGGAACCGCCGGGCATTGGCATAGGCCCCGGTGTCGACATCGACCGCAAAGGTGGAGACCGGCTCGGCGCTGGTCAGCTTGACGGGGGAGACCTCCTTGCCGTCATATTGCTCGCGGCCCGGATCGGTCGCGACGACCACGGGCGGGGCGTACATGTAGCTGACATTGGCGGCCCGCTCGGCACTGACCGCGCCGGTGCGCAGCCGCCGCAGTTCGCCGCCCGAGACCCGGCTGCCGGTGACGACCACGGGCGCGGGCGCGGCGGGGGCATAGCCAGCGGGCGGCGGCGGGGGAGGTGGCGGCGGAGGCGGAGGCGGCGGTGCAGGGGGCGGAGCGGGGCTGAGCACCGCCACGTCTTCGGGTGCCTTGCTGGCACAACCCGCCAGCACCGCGCACAATGCTGCCACAGCAGCCGCTGTCTTGAACCCTCGCATCACCTGTCTCCCCGCATATCCCAGCGGCTGCGAAAATCCGGTGCGGGGCGTGAATAGCGACTGAACGTTCTTTGTTTGCGTGCCTGCCTCCGCAGGCACGTCCTCGCTGCTGTTTCCTCCTCTTCGCTACGGAGCAGCTGCGGCTCGCGCGCTTGCGCTCGCGGCCCGTCCTATGGCGGGCCGGGGTGTTCTCAGGCCGGGGGTCGGCCCTCCGCCTCCGCCTCCGGCACCACCTGCTTGCGGAACAGCACCTTGTCGGCCTCGTCAAAGCCGCGGCGCCAGATCACCAGCGCATAGGTGGCGAGCACCGCGGGCACGCCCACCACGAGCTCGACCCATTCGGGCGCCCAGGTGAAGGCATAGCCCACCACCACCGCTGCCGCAGCCGCATGGGCCAGCGGCCAGCGCCAGTTGCTGACCGGCGCGCCCAGCAGCTTCTTCAGCAGCAGCGCCTTCACAAGGCTCGATGTCGCCAGCGCGATCATCAGCGCGCCTGCCGCGCCGGCCGCCTCATAGCCCTTGCCCAGCGCAAAGCGGCCCGCTGCCTCGATCAGCGCAATCGTCAGCAGGCCCTGCAGCGCGATAACCCCGACAGAAATCGCCAGATTGCGCTTGCGGGCGATATAGACCAGCACGCTTTCCGATACGACCGCCATCGAGGCGACCACTTCGGCGGCCAGCAGGAACGCAAGCGCGGCGGTGCCTGCGACATAATCCGGCCCCCACAGGCCCATCACCGCCTCGCCCGGCACGCCCAGCACCAGAGCGATGCCGAGCTGGATGGCGATGATCCAGAACCCCACCTGCCGCACCTGCGCGGCGATGGCTTCCATGTTGCCGATCCGCAGGTTCTTGGTGATGACCGGCGAGAGGATCGGCTCGAAACTGGTCTTCAATTTCTGCGGCAGCGATGCGATCTGCTGCGCGGCGTAATAGATCCCCACCGCCTGCGGGGGCGCGAACAGGCCGAGGATGAAGATGTCGAGCAGCCGCGTGCCGCGTTCGATCGCGTCTGCGCCCACCAGCGGGAAGGCCCGCGCCGACATCCGCGCCATCATCGCCGGATGCGGCGCCCAGCCGCGGGGCAGGCCATAGGTGCGCAGGAATGGCCACAAGGCTGTCAGCAACCCGGCATAGATCGACGCGATATAGGCCAGCGCCAGCCCGCTGTCGCGCGTGGCGGGGATATAGAAGAACACGCCCGCCCCGATCGAGATCGTCCACGGCTCCACCACCGCCCGCGCGCGCACCGTGGTGGCGATGTCGAAGCGATAGGCCTGGGCGGCAAGCAAGATCTCGGTCACGGCAAAGGCGGGGATGGTCGCAACCAGCCAGATGTCCCATGCGCCGCTCATCCCGTTGGGGAACATCGGTTCGGGGAACACCAGCAGGATCGCGGCAGCGACGGCGGAATAGCCGAGCGCGAGCAGCAGGCCGTCATAGACGAGGTTGGTTTCGGCTGCCCGGTTCTCGCCCGCGCCTTCGGACAGGCGCTGCGCCAGCCCGCGCTTTTCGCCCAGCGCGCAGATCAGCGCGACAATCTCGATCAGCACCAGCGCCGAGGCAAAGCGCCCCAGCGCCTCGGCGCCGTAAAGGCGGGTGGCGATGACGAGGAAGGGGATTCGCGCGATCAGACGGACGACAAAGCCCAGCGTGTTCGTCCGCCCGCCCTTGGCGAGCGCGGCGAGATCGTCGTCAGGCGTGTCGGCCGCAGGCGCGCTCACACCTGCAAGTCCTTCGCGTCGCTTTCCAGCTCGGCGCGCAAGGGGCGGGCGAGCAGTTCGGCGACAACGCGGCGGGCTTCCGCGCCCTTGAGGATCGCGTCGACCGCAGCGACAATCGGCATGGCAATGCCGCGTTTGGCGGCAAGATCGGCCAGCACCGGGGCGGTGTGCGCGCCCTCGGCCACGGTGCGGCGGTCGGCCATCAGATCGGCGGCCGAAGCGCCCTCTCCCAGAGCCTTGCCCAGCGAGAAATTGCGGCTGGAGGTGCTGGAGCAAGTCAGCACCAGATCGCCAAGCCCGCACAGGCCCGCCAGCGTCTCGCCCTGCGCGCCCAGCGCCTCGCCAAAGCGCAGCATCTCGGCATAGCCGCGCGCGATCAGCGCCGCGCGCGCGTTCTGACCCAATGCGAGGCCGTCGACCACCCCGCAGGCAATCGCGAGCACGTTCTTCACCGCGCCGCCGATCTCTGCGCCGGTCACATCGTCGGAGTAATAGGGCCGGAAGGCGGGCCGGGCGATGGCGGGGGCGAGGCGCTCCCACTGTTCGCGCCCACCTTCGCAGGCCAGCGTGACCGCGGTGGGCAGGCCGCTTGCGACTTCATGCGCGAAGGTCGGGCCGGACAGCACCGCAATGGCACTGCCGGGCGAGGCTTCGCGCGCGGCGTGATTCATCAAGTGACCGGTGCCCGCTTCGATACCCTTGGAGCACAGCACCAGATCGCGCGGGGGGCGTGCAAGGCCCGACAGCACGCGCCCCAGCACCTGCGCCGGGGTGACGACCAGCACGGTGTCAATGTCTGCCAGATCGGCAAGCTCGCCGGTGGCGCGGATCGTGGGGGCGAGGGTCGCGGACGGCAGGTAGAGCGGGTTGCGACGTTCGGCGTTGATCGCCTGCACCACCTCGCTCTCATAGGCCCAGAGCACCACATCGCGCCCGTCGGAGCTGAGCATCTGTGCGAGCGCCGTGCCCCACGCGCCTGCGCCTATGACGCCGATGGTTTGCTTGTCGGTCATGCCCATCCCGCTCATGCCTTATACCCCGCTCCGCGCACCGCCTCGGCGCTCGGGTCGAGCGGCCAGCGCGGGCGCGCCACAAAATCGAGGCTGTCACCGGTGAAGCCTTCGCCTTCCAGCGCCAGCCGCTCGCACCCCGCCCAGGCGATCATCGCGGCATTATCGGTGCACAGCATCAGCGGCGGGGCGGTGAAGGTCATGGCGTGCTTGGCTGCCAGTGTTTCGAGCGCGGCGCGCACCGTCTTGTTGGCCGCAACCCCGCCCGCGACGACCAGCGCGGGGAAGGGGCCAGCGGCGGCCAATGCGCGTTCGAGCCGGTCGATCAGGCATTCCACGGCGGCCTGCTGGAAGCTGGCGGCGATATCGGCAGGCGTATGCGCGCCACTTTCCACCGCCCGCAGCACCGCGCTCTTGAGGCCTGCAAAGGAGAAATGCGGCTCCTTCGCGCCCTTCAGCGGGCGGGGGAGGGGCACGGCTTTCGGGTCGCCCTGCAAGGCCAGCCGCTCGACCGCAGGCCCGCCGGGATAGCCGAGCCCCAGAATCTTGGCGGTCTTGTCGAAGGCCTCACCCAACGCGTCGTCGATGGTGGTGGCAAGGCGGCGGTATTGGCCGACGCCCTCGACGGCGAGAATCTGGCAATGCCCGCCGGAGACCAGCAGCAGCAGATAGGGGAACGCCAGCGCGCGGTCGGCGAGGCGGGGGGAGAGGGCGTGGCCCTCCAGATGATTGACCGCCAGCAGCGGCTTGTCCGCCGCCATCGCCAAGGCCTTGGCGCTGACGAGACCCACCATCACCCCGCCGATCAGCCCCGGCCCGGCGGTGGCGGCGATGGCGTCGACATCGTCCAGCGCCACGCCTGCCTCACCCATCACCTTCGCCAGCATCGGCGCGAGGCGTTCGGCATGGGCGCGGGCGGCGATTTCGGGGACGACCCCGCCATAGGGCGCGTGTTCGGCCTCCTGGCTGGCGATTGCCTGCGCCACGATCGTCCCGTCGCCGCGCACCAGCGCGACCGCGGTTTCATCGCAGCTCGATTCGATGCCCAGAACGAGGGGGCCCAACACCAAAGGCGTGTCACAGGTGTGCGTTGACGATCCCATCCGGCTTCCATCTAGTCCTTGTGCCCGCTAGAGCAAGCGCGGCCATGACTGAACCTGAACGATCTGCCCCCCGCCTGAGGCTGGGCACCCGCAATTCCCCCCTCGCGATGGCGCAGGCGGTGGAGACCCGCGCCCGCCTGTGCGCGGCCCACGGCTGGAGCGAGGACGCGGTCGAACTCGTTCCGGTGCTGGCGAGCGGCGACAAGGTGATCGACCGGCCGCTGGCCGAAATCGGCGGCAAGGCGCTGTGGACCAAGGAACTCGATCAATGGCTCGGCGAGGGGCGCATCGACCTTTCGGTGCATTCCGCCAAGGATGTCGAGACGATCCGCCCGCGCGAGTTCCACTTCCCCGCCTTCCTGCCGCGCGCGGATCGGCGCGATTGTCTGGTGGGCGCGGCGAGCATTGCTGACATTCCGCAGGGAGCGGTGGTCGGCACCAGCGCCCCGCGCCGGGCCGCGCAGCTGCTCAACCTGCGCCCCGATTGCAAGGTGGTGACGTTCCGCGGCAATGTCGCCACCCGGCTGAAGAAGCTGGCCGAGGGCGAGGCCGATGTGACCTTTCTGGCGGCTGCGGGGCTTGAACGGCTGGGCCAGTCCGAGGTGGGCGCGCCGCTGGAATCCGCAGACTGGATTCCCGCTGCCGCTCAAGGCGTGATCGCGATCGAATGCCGCGCCGATGATGCGACCACCACCGCGCTCCTCGCCGCGATCGACCACGCGCCCACCCGCGCCGAACTGGAGGCGGAGCGTGCACTGCTCGCCGCGCTGGGCGGCACCTGCCATTCGCCGGTCGCAGTGCTGTGCGAAGGCGGCGACGGTGCGCTGGTGATGCGCGCCGCACTGTTTAGCCCCGACGGGGCCGAGCGGGTCGAAGGGACGGCCAGCTTTGCGCCGGGCGATACCGCCGCGGTTGAGGCGCTCGCCGCCGATCTGCTGGCGCGGGCCACTTCGGCCATCACCGAGCATTTCCGCGCGGGGTGATGGGGTTTCACCTCATCGCACTGCGCCCTGAGCCGGGCCTTGCCGCGACGCTGGAGAAGGCCCGCGCGCTGGGCCTTGTGGCGACCGGCCATGCCCTATCGGAGATCCGCCCGGTCGCGTGGCAATGCCCCGATCCTGCGCGGCTCGACGGGCTGTTGATCGGCAGCGCCAATGCCATCCTCCACGGCGGGCCGGGCCTTGAGCGCCTGCTCGATAAGCCGGTCTATGCCGTGGGCGAGGCTACCGCCGCCGCCGCGCGCGCTGCCGGGTTCACGGTCGCCATGGTGGGGAGTGGCAGCTTGCAAGGCGTGCTCGATTGCATCGCCGGCCCCATGCACCTGCTGCGCATCGCGGGGGAGGAGCACGTCCCGCTCGCCCCGCCGCCGGGGGTGACCTTTGACACGGTGATCGCCTATCGCTCGGCCGCGCTGCCGCTCGATCCCCTGACGGCGGCGCTGGCATCGGGCGAGGCGCTGGTGCTGCTCCATTCGGCTGCAACCGCACGCCAGTTTGCCGCGGAATGCGACCGGCTTGGCCTTGATCGTGCGACCATCACGCTCGCCGCGCTTGGCCCGCGGATTGCCGCGGGTGCCGGGGATGGCTGGGCCGCGATCCACGTTGCCGCACGCCCCGATGAGGCCGCCTTGCTGCAATTGGCATTTGACTTGTGCCGCGAGCCGCGCTCCATTCCGCCCACACCGTCCGGGCCGTCGTAACAGCGAGGCTGCGGACAGGCCAAAGCCAAGGTCGCAAAGAACGGATCACGATGGCATCACAGCCCAGCCCATCGCCATTGGAAGCCCCGCGCCGATCGCCTTCGGGTCGGATGATGCTGCTCGCCGCACTGCTTGCCTTTGTCGCAGGCGGAGCCTTGGTCGGGTGGGTGGTGTGGTACAACCTTGCCGCAGACCGTGCCGCTGCGCCGCGTGCGCAGGTCGCTGCGGTGCCCGGTGCCAAGCCGGGGGCGAGCCCTGCCGCAGCGCCGCAAGTTGCTGCCTCGCCGACCCCGCTGGCCGCGACCGAGACCGCCGTGGAGCGCGTGGCCGAGCAGCAGGGCGGGCTCGACCAGCGCCTTGCCGCCGCCGAACAGCGCCTCACCCAGCTCGACCTTCAGGCGCAGGCCGCCGCCGGCAATGCCGCGCGCGCGGAAAGCCTGCTGATCGCCTTTGCCACCCGCCGCGCGGTCGAACGCGGGGCGGAGCTTGGCTACTTGTCGGATCAGCTGCGGCTGCGCTTTGGCGACCAGTGGCCCAATGCGGTGAGCACGATCATCGAATTCTCGCGCAGCCCGATCCGGCTCGACAGCCTCGTGGCGCGGCTCGAAGGGCTTGGCCCGTCCTTGCGCCAGAGCGACGAGGGGCCATCCTGGGCGGCCTTCAAGCGCGAGTTGAAGCAGTTGTTCGTGTTCCGCCGCGAGACCACCCCTTCGCCCCAGCCCACCAAGCGCCTCGAACGCGCACGCTGGGCGCTGGAGCAAGGGCGCTATCAGGCGGCGATCGACGAAGTGCGCGGGATGCCGGGCGCCGCCAAGGCAGCGGCGTGGATCAAGGATGCCGAGCGCTACAAGAAGGCGATGGATGCGCTGGAAGTGATCGAGACCGCCGCGGTTCTCGACCAGCGCGGGCTTCGTGACGGCGCAGGCAATCCGGTGCGCCAGCTGACGAACCCGCTGGTGCGGCCTTAGTTTGCGATCGCGCTGGCGCGCGATGCAGACCTCCCGCCCCGCCTCCCCACCCGGCCACCAATAGTACCACTATGTTATGGTGGCCGGGTGGGGAGGCGGGGCGGGAGGTCTGCGCCCCCGCAAGGTGGGCGCCAAACACAACGCGCCACAACCCCC